>DATBCJ010000001.1:0-14236 GCA_036270565.1 Candidatus Dormiibacterota bacterium
GAGCGCGGCGTCGCGCAGCCTGATGCTGCGGTTGGCAACGATCAGGGCGGCCAGGCTGAGCAGCATGACGCCGAAGAAGCGCACCGACCAGTCGTGGAAGTCGGGCGAGTGCCATTCGAGGATCAGCGACTGCTGTGCGGCTGAGCCCTGCGTGGCAAACGGGTAGAGGATGATCGAGGGACCGTTGAGGTTGATGGCTGAGATCACGAGGCAGCCGGCCAGCAGGAGCGCCAGCCCGCGCACCCGACTGCTGGGCGCGCGTCCCTCCAGCCCAAGCAGGTGGGCCACCACCTCGGCGACGAGAACCACGGTCATGAAGCCGAGCCCGATCAGGAAGCCCGAGTGCAGGTTGCTCCAGACCAGGAAGATGGGCAGCAGAAGCAGGGACATCCGGCCGCCGCAGCGAAGGTGGCGCTCGGTGAGCAGCAGCGTCAGGCACGCCAGCGCAAAGGTGATCATCTGCGCGCGCGGCCCCCAGATCGGGTAGCCGGCGATCACCGCCAGCACCATGCCGCCACCGAGGACGAATGCGCCGGGATGGTCCAGCCGCGCTCGCAGGAAGATGCACAGCACCCCGAGCCAGGTGACCAGGCTGAGCAGCGCCACGATCGCCGCCAGCCCCGCCCAGCGGTACAGCCCCGCGAACAGGACCTCCGTGAGCCACTCGTGCATCGTCCAGGCGTGGTTGCTGACCGTGTAGGTGAAGGGATCGGTGTGCAGCAATCCGCCGGTTTGCAGGATCAGCTGGCCGCTGCGCAGGTGCCACCAGAAGTCAGGGTCGCGGATGGCATTGGTGACCGGGAACGCGGTGGCGATGATGACCGCGCTCAAGAAGAGCCCGCCCGGAGAGGTCAGCCTGTCGATCAACGACTGGCGGGGCCCGTCGGAGTGCAGCGGAGGAGCGGAGGGAGGCGCGGCCACGGGCGCCGTGCTGATCACGTCGCCGGCCATTGTCCCCCGCAATCGCGACGCGTGACCTCTCGCCATGGTCACGCGCGATCAACGGATTCGTTCTGACGCAGGCTACACGGAGGTGACGGCGTGGTCACCGAGGGCCGCGCGGAGCGCGTTGTGCAGCGCCTCGGCGTCGAACGGCTTGTTCATGAAGGTGACGCCCCCGAGCTTGATGACCGCCTCGATCTCGTCGTCGAAGTTGCGCGCCGTCAGCAGGATCACCGGGACATGCGCGAAGCGGGGCTCCTGGCGGATCGCGCGGCAGAGCGAGAGCCCGGAGAGGCGCGGCATCATCACGTCGGCGACGACCAGGTCAGGTGTCCAGTCGTCGAGCACGGCGAGCGCGTCCGCGCCGTCCTCAGCGGTCCGCGTGGCGTAACCGTCGATGGTGAGGCGCATCTCGAGGAGGCGGCGCAGCGACGCGTCGTCCTCAACGATGAGGATGCGGGCCGCGTCTGTTTTGGAGAGCGGACCCATGGGAAGCTCCTTCTGTTCTGACCCATCGGTTATAGGGCGGCGCCCGGCCGGCCCGGTGCCGCGCAACCACCCTGTGACCCCGCTTCTACCGGTCGCGCACGAGGCGTCCGCCGGTGGCCGGACCGAGCACTGAATCGTGACCGGGATGGCGTGGGGTCGCCGGTATCATGACCGCATGATCCCCCGCCCGCCTGTCAACGCGTCGTGACCGTCCAGGGGCAGACCGCGACGGTCAACCCGTCGGCGTTGTCGGGGGTGCGTTTCCTGCTGACCCAGCGCATCGAGGACCTGGAGTCGATGGCCGCCAGGCTCGACGTGCGGCTTGCCGACACCGCCGATGCGCGTGAGGAGTTGCGCCGCCGCACCGACGAGAGCGAGAAGCGCTGGCGCGGCCTGCTCGACAACCTCGCCGGCCTCGACCCCGACCAGCTCGACAACGGCTTCCGCAGCCTGGCGCGGTTTCGTGCCGACCTGGCCGCGGTCGACGAGCGCTTCCGCGACGTCAGCGCCCGGCTCATCGACCTGCGCGGCGAGCAGGAGGTGCTCCGCTCGGTCTATCGCAGCCTCGACGACCTGTCCGCTGCCGCCGCGCCGCCCCCGGACAACTCGCGGGTGCGCGACGCCTCCCGGCAGGTGTTTCAGATCATCGAGGAGGAGCGTATGCGGATCGCCCGCGACATGCACGACGGGCCGGCCCAGTCGATGGCCAACCTCGTCCTCCAGGCGGAGATCCTCGAGCGGCTCATCCAGCGCGACCCGGCCCAGGTGGTCAGGGAGCTCGCCGACTTCAAGGATGGGGTGCGGGCCGTACTCGAGGACACCCGCCGGCTGATCTTCGACCTCCGCCCGATGACGCTTGACGACCTCGGGCTGGTCCCGACCCTGCGCAAGTTCGTCAAGGACTTCGGCGACAAGGCCAAGGTCAACGCCCAGCTGCGCGTCATCGGCGAGGAGGTGCGGCTGCCCGGCTCCTACGAGCCCTCCATCTTCCGCATCATCCAGGAGGCGCTCAACAACGCGCGCAAGCACGCCCGCGCCCACAACGTCGAGGTGCTCATCCACTTCCAGGACGACACCGTCACCGCTGCGGTCCGTGACGACGGCGTGGGCATGGACGTGGCGGCAGTCGAGGCGAGCCTCGACGGCAGCAAGACCCTCGGGCTCATCTCCATGCGCGAGCGCGCCGAGTTGGAGAAGGGCACGCTGGAGATCCGCTCCGAACTGGGCAAGGGCACCGAGGTCAGGGCCGGGCTGCCCCTGTAACCGTTCCAACCGACCCCGCAAAGGTGAAGGTGCGGGACAATGGGGCCATGCGCTTCCGCGTCCTGGCCTGCGATTACGATGGGACCATCGCCTCGCAGGGGATCCTCGACGCGGAGACGGTGGAGTCATTACACAGGCTCCGGGAGAGCGGCCGCCGGCTCGTGCTGGTCACCGGCAGGATCCTCGACGAGCTGCTCGACATCTGCGACGACGTCGACGTCTTCGACCTCGCCGTGGTCGAGAACGGGGCGCTCATCTACAACCCGGCGACGGGCAAGCAGCGCATGCTGGCGCCCACCCTGCCGCGCCGCTTTGTCGCCGCCCTCCAGGCGCAGGGGGTGACCCCCCTCTCCGTCGGCCGTGCCATCCTCTCGACCTGGGAGCCGTTCGAGTCGGTGGTGGTGCACACCATCCATGAGATGGAGCTCGACCTCCAGATCTCCTTCAACAAGCACTCCGTGATGGTGCTGCCGGCGGGCGTCAACAAGGCCACGGGCCTGAGCACAGCCCTGGAGATGCTCGGAGAGACCGCGGAGGCGACCGTCGCCGTGGGCGATGCCGAGAACGACCTGGTGATGCTCAGCATGGCCGGCGCCGGGGCGGCTGTCGGCAACGCGCTCGCCAGCGTCAAGGAGCGCGCCGACCTGGTCATGGCCGGCCGGGCGGGCGAGGGCGTCCGCGAGCTGGTCGACCAGATCCTTGCCGACGACCTCGCCTCGGCGCTGAACCGCGCCGTTCACCGCCGCGCGGGGTAGCGTCAGCCTCGGCGCAGCGCGCCCGCCACCCGCTCGGCGAGCGGGGAGGCGAGCAGCTCCTCGAGCGGGGGCAGGGCCTGGCTCCAGTTGGGACGGACGGCGGCGGTGGTGCCGGGGAGGTTGGGGCGCTCAACCGCTCCCGCCGCGTCCTCGAGTGCTGCAGCGACCAGCATCGAGGGCGACGCCGCCAGCGCCCGGTAGGCGCTGGCGATGACGTCGGCCACGCTGGAACCCTCGTCGCCGGCGACCCGGGCAACCCGGGCGCGGGCCACGCCCACCGCCTCGTCGTTGACCGGCACCCCGAGCGAGCGCACCTCACGGCTGTCGGCGCCTGTCCACAGCCCCGCCAGGGTGGGCAGGTCGTGGGTGGTCACCGTGCTGAGCGCGCGGCGGGGGTAGGCCGAGGGGTCGGCCTCGCTGAAGTAGAGGAGGACGGAGCAGAGCATCTGCCGGGCGGCCATCTCCTCGCGCATGGCCGGCTCGACGGTGCCGAGGTCCTCGCCGACCACCACCGCGCCTGCCCGGGCGCTCTCGAGCGCGAGGATGTCGAGCAGGTCCGACGACGGGTAGCGCACGTAGACGCCGGAGCTCGGATCGGCACCACGGTGCACCCAGAAGAGGCGGAACAGCCCCATGACGTGGTCGACGCGCAGTCCCATGGCGTGGCTGAAGCCGGCCCGCAGCACGGACACCAGCGGCGCGTAGGCGCGCGCCCGCAGCTCCCTGGGGTTCCACGGCGGCTGCGCCCAATCCAGGCCGATGGTGTTGAACTCGTCGGGCGGCGCCCCCACCGAGAAGTCGCGGGCGAAGAGGCCGGGATCGGCCAACACGTCGGCGCCGCCGGGATCCACGCCGATGGGCAGGTCGGTGAGCAGAGGCAGGGCCGCGCCAGCGCGGGCCAGCTGCTGCTCGATGAGCCACTGCAGCCAGGCGTGGAACTCGACGCGGCCGGCGGCGTCGACGCGCATCGCTCGGACGGCCGCACCGTCGGGGGTCTGCAGCGCGGACGGCCAGGCGCGGAAGTCGGCGCCATGGCGCTCGGCGATCACGCAGTAGGTGGCGAAGCGCTCGAGGTCCTCGCCCTGGGCCGCGCGCCAGCCCATGAACGCGGGCGGCAGCGGGCCGGCGGCGGCGATGGTGCGGAGCGCGCCCAGCTTGATGGCGGCAACGGCCTCGCGGTCGACGCGCGGCTCGGCGTTCAGGGCCCGGCCGGCGGCGGCGGCGCGCTCGAGGTCGGCTTCGCGGACGGCGGCCGAACCGGGCACCTCCTCGACCCTGAGGAACAGCGGGTTGCGCCAGCGCCGGCTGGTGGGCAGGTAGGGGCTGGGCTCGATCGGCGGCACCGGGACTATGGCGCTGAGCGGGCTGAGCAGAACAAAACCGGCACCGCGGGCCGCGGCCCACCCGGCGAGGCGGCGGAGATCGGCCAGGTCGCCGATGCCCCAGCTCGACGCCGACCTCGTGGTCGACACCTGCACCGCCCAGCCGCCGAGCCGCAGACCGGCGGGCAGGTGGCAGCGCCCCGGGCTGACCACCAGGGGACGCGGACCGTCAGGTGCGCTCCAGGTGTGATAGCCGAGGGGGACATCCGCTGCGATCGTGCCGGCAAGCCGCAGCGAGCGCCCGTCCTCGGTGACCACCTCGATTGGATGGTCGAGGGCATCCCCGGGATGGAGGATCAACGGTCCGGGCGGGTGGCCGCCGCCGTCGAGGACCGATCGCACCGCCGCCACCGTCTCGATGGGGGAGGCGACCATCCGTCCTGTCGCGCTCTGGTACTCCGCCTGCACGCCCCAGGGGCGCGCATCGGTCAAGGAGCAGCCCCGACCACCGTGTGCCTCGAGTGCCCCACAGTCTCCGCGCGCCGCGCGATGAGCCCCAGCTCGGCAACGGTGTCCACCACGTCATGGTAGTGACCGCTCCCCGAGATGGTGCGGAGGAAGGCGTCGACCACGTCGCCGTCGAACTGGACACCGCGCTGGCGGAGCAGCTCGCCGGCGACCACATCGAGCGGGCGCGCCGCCTGGTAGGGACGCCCCTCGACCATCACGTCGAAGGCGTCCACGACGCTGACGATGCGCGCGCCGAGCGGGATGCCGGCCCCCTGGAGGCCGAGCGGGTAGCCGGCGCCATTCCAATGCTCGTGGTGGTGGCGGACGATCATGCGGACGTCCTGCCAGGTGTCGATGTCCTCCAGGATGGCGGCGCCGATCTCAGGGTGCAGCTGCATGACCTGGCGCTCGGCGGGGGTGAGCGGTCCGGCCTTGCGGAGCAGGGTCTCGGGAATGCCCACCTTGCCGATGTCGTGCAGGCAGGCGCCGACCCGGACGGAGAAGCGGGCGTCGTCGTCCAGGCCGAGCTCGCGAGCCACCGCCTCGCCATGCTCGACGAGCCGCTCGGCGTGCCGGCTGGTGGCGCAGTCCTTGGACTCCAGGGTGTTGGCCAGGAGCATGGTGAACCGTTCCAGCATCGGCACAAGCAGGCTCAGCCGGGTGCTGTCCGCTGCCAGCTGGCGACGTTCCAGGGCTCGTCCGGCCACGGTGAGGAGGTGCTCGGGCTTGAAGGGCTTGGGGATGAAGCCGACGGCACCGGCCTGCATGCCCCGCATGGCGAGGTCGAGGTCGTGGAAGGCGGTGACGATGATGCAGGGCAGCGCCGGGTCGATCCTCTGGACGTGGTTGATCACCTCGATGCCGCTCGCCCCGGGCATGCTGTAGTCGGTGATGACCAGGTCGAAGGCGCCGGCGCTGGTGATCGTCCTGATCGCCTCGGTGCCGTCGGCGGCGGCGACCACGTCGTAACCCGCCAGCGTCAGGGCCTTCTGGAGGTAGGCGCGGATGAGCCGGTCGTCATCGGCGATCAGCACCCGAGGCATCGAAGCAATCGTGAACCTTCGAGCCCCGATGCTCGAAACCATTTACTTGGCTGTTACAAGTCCGTCACGACTTCCTCAGAGGAGAGGCGCTCCGGGACCCGCGGAGGGTCAGCGGGCGGTGAGGTCGTCGCGCACCGGGGCACGCGACACAGTCGAGCGGAGGCTGTTCTTCCAGTGGGCGCTGACCGCGCGCTGGATCTGCAGGTCGGACCACCAGAGCGGCACGAAGGCGACCTGGTCGCGCTGGATGGTGAGGCCCGAGCAGAGCAGGCGCCGGCGCACCGGCAGGCCGAAGTCGGAGCGCCAGAAGATCTTGTAGATCAGGTAGGCCGCGATCCACCCCACCAGGAAGGCCAGGACCACACCGAGGAGGGCGGTGTTGACCAGGTGTCCGGCGATGTCGATGTCGCTGAGGATGGGCACGGCGATAGGGTAACCCGCCACCTCCGACTTTCCTGCAACGAAACCGCAAACAACATGAGAAAGGACCCGTCGAATGCGACGGGCCCTTTCGCGGGATCTGGGTTTGGATGTGACCTCAGGCGGTTGCGGTCGGCGCCACCTCGGGCAGCTGCTCGCGGTCGACCTCGTCGGCCGAGCCCGCCACGTCCTCCTCGTCGTCCTCGTTCTCGGCCTGCAGCGCGGCCAGGGCGGCGGCCGCCTCCTCCTCCTCGTAGAGGCGCGCCGCCTCCTCGCGAAGCTTCTGGTAGTAGTCGAGGCCGGTCCCGGCAGGGATCAGCTTGCCGATGATGACGTTCTCCTTGAGGCCGCGCAGCTTGTCGACCTTGCCGGAGATGGCCGCCTCGGTGAGCACGCGGGTGGTCTCCTGGAACGGCGCCGCCGACAGCCACGAGGCTGTGTTCAGCGCGGCCTTGATGAGGCCGAGCAGGACGGTTCCGGCGATGGCGGGCTCGCCGCCCTCGCTGAGAGCCTTGGCGTTGGCCTCCTCCCACTCGAACTGGGACACGATCTCGCCGGGCAGCAGGTCGGTGTCACCGGCATTGTCGATGCGCACCTTGCGCATCATCTGCCGCACGATCACCTCGATGTGCTTGTCGTTGATGTCGACGCCCTGGCTGCGGTACACACTCTGCACCTCCCGGACCAGGTAGTTCTGGACGTCCTCGCGACCGCGCACCAGCAGCAGCTCCTGCGGGCTGATCGAGCCCTGGGTGATGCGGTCGCCGGCAACCACGTGGTCGCCGTCGTGCACGATCAGCTGGGCCGAGGCGGGCACCGCGTACTCGCGCGTGTCTTCCTCCGTGGTGCGCACCAGCACCTCGTTCTTGCCAACCTTGACCACACCCGCGTACTTGGCGCGCACGGTGACCTCGTTGCCGTTCTCGTCACTGCCGTGGAGCAGCTCGGTGTTCTCGGCCACCACCTCGCCGTCCTTCACGAGAACCGTGAACTTGGGCGGGATGGGGTAGGTGGTGTCGAAGACGTCGCGGGTGGTGACCTTGACCTTGAGCGCCTTGGCTTCGGTGCGAATGATCTCGACCTCGCCGTCGGTCTCGCTGATCAGCGCCTTGCCCTTGGGCACGCGCGCCTCGAACAGCTCCTCGACGCGGGGCAGACCCTGGGTGATGTCCGAGCCACCGGTGGCCACACCGCCGGTGTGGAAGGTGCGCATGGTCAGCTGCGTCCCAGGCTCGCCGATCGACTGCGCCGCGATGACGCCGACCGCCTCACCGATCTCCACCAGTCGCCCGGTGGCCAGGTTGCGGCCGTAGCAGAGCCGGCACACACCCTCGCGCGCCTTGCAGGTCATGATGCTGCGCACCCGGACGCGGGGCACGGCCTCGCGCCGCGTGTACGCCCGCCGTGCCGCCTCGTCGCTGATCTCCTCGCCCGCGCTGGCCACCGTGTCGCCGTCGACGACGAGGTCCTGGGCGGCGATCCGGCCGGCGATGCGCTCGATGGCGCGGTCGCCGAGAAGGGGATCCTCGAGCTCGACCCAGATGCCCGCGGTGGTCTCGCAGTCGTCGATGCGGACGATGACGTCCTGGGCGACGTCGACCAGGCGCCTGGTGAGGTACCCGGAGTCGGCCGTGCGCAGGGCGGTGTCGGCCAGTCCCTTGCGCGCCCCGTGCGTGGAGATGAAGTACTCGAGGACGTTGAGGCCCTCGGAGAAGTTGGCCTTGATGGGCAGGTCGATGATCCGGCCCGTGGGGTCGGCCATCAGGCCGCGCATGCCTGCGATCTGACGGATCTGCTGGGTGGATCCGCGTGCCCCCGACTGGGACATCATCAGCACGCTGTGGAAGCGGTCGAACGACTTCATGGTCACGTCGGTGACGTCGTCGGTGGTCTTGGTCCAGATCTCGACCGTCTTCAGGTAGCGCTCGTCGTCGGTGATCAGGCCGCGGCGGTACTGCAGGTCGACGTCCTCGACCTGCTTCTCCGCGGTGACGATCAGGCCGGCCTTGGCGCCCGGGGTCTTGATGTCCATGGCGCTGACGGTCACGCCGGCACGCGTCGCGTAGTGGAAACCGAGGCGCTTGATGTCGTTCACGATGGTTGCGGTGCGCTCCGAGCCGTGCAGGTCGTAGCACTCCTTGACGAGCTGGCCCAGCTTGCGCAGGTCCATGACCTCGTTGCGGAAGGTGATCGAGCGCAGGTCGCTGTGCGTTCCCGGTTCGCCGAGCGGCAGCACCGCGTTGAAGAGCACCCGGCCGACCGTGGTGGTGACCAGCGAGGTTCCCTCGGGGGCCTCCTCGGAGGCGCGGAAGGCCTCGACGTGACGGCTGGGCATGCGCACCCGCACGTGGTCGTGGAGCCCGATGCGGTCGTGCTCGTAGGCCAGCTCAGCCTCCTCAGCTGACGAGAAGGCCTGCAGCACGCGCACCTTCTCGACCTCGGTGGGCAGCGCGGTCATCTCCTGGGTCAGGTAGTAGCAGCCCAGCACGATGTCCTGGGACGGGGTGACCACCGGTCGGCCGTCCGAGGCGCTGAGGATGTTGTTCGACGACATCATCAGGTTCTTGGCCTCGGCGACCGCGCCGCTGAAGAGCGGCACATGCACCGCCATCTGGTCGCCGTCGAAGTCGGCGTTGAACGCCTTGCACACCAGCGGGTGGATCTGGATCGCCTGGCCCTCGACGAGCACCGGCATGAACGCCTGGATGCCGAGGCGGTGCAGCGTGGGCGCGCGGTTGAGCAACACAGGGTGGTCGGTGATGACCTGGTCGAGCACGTCCCACACCTCGGGGCGCACGCGCTCCACCATGCGCTTGGCGCTCTTGATGTTCTGCGTGAAGTTCTGGCTGACCAGCTCGCGCATCACGAACGGCTTGAAGAGCTCGAGCGCCATCTTCTTGGGAAGCCCGCACTGGTGCAGCCTGAGCTCGGGACCGACGACGATGACCGAGCGGCCGCTGTAGTCGACACGCTTGCCGAGCAGGTTCTGACGGAAGCGCCCCTGCTTGCCCTTGAGCATGTCGGAGAGCGACTTGAGCTTGCGGTTGCCGGTGCCGGTGATGGCTCGGCCGCGGCGACCGTTGTCGATGAGCGCGTCGACCGCCTCCTGGAGCATTCGCTTCTCGTTGCGCACGATGATCTCCGGCGCGCCGAGCTCGAGCAGCCTCTTGAGGCGATTGTTGCGGTTGATGACGCGGCGGTAGAGGTCGTTGAGGTCGCTGGTGGCGAAGCGGCCACCGTCGAGCTGCACCATCGGGCGCAGCTCCGGGGGGATCACCGGGAGCACGTCGAGCACCATCCACGAGGCGGCGGTGTTCGACTTGCGGAAGGCCTCGACGACGCGCAGTCGCTTGATCGCCTTCTGGCGGCGCTGTCCGCTGGTGGACTTGGACTCCTCGCGGAGGCGCAGGGCCTCCTTGGCGAGGTCGATCTGGTTGAGCAGCTCACGGACCGCGGCGGCGCCGATGCCCGCCTTGAACACCTTGCCGTAGCGGTCGACGTACTCGCGATAGTCGGTGTCGGAGAGCAGGTCGCGAACCGTCAGCGCCTCGAGCGCCTCGCGCTGCTTGACGATGTCGGCACGCAGGGTCTCGAGCTCGGTGCGGCCGCTGTCCTCGGCGCCGGCGCGGCCGGCCTCGGCCTCCTGCCGCCAGCCGGCGATCTCGCCTCCGGCGGCGTCCTCGAGGTCGGTCAGCCGGTGGGCGAACTGCGCCGTCAGCTCCTCCTCACGCTCGCCGGCACGACGCTGCACCTCGACGGCGACGTCCTCGTCGAGAGCTGTGCCCTTGGTGACGACCGTCTCGGTGTCCCTGCCGTCGCTCAGCGTCATCGACGCCACCGCCTTGCGGCCCTTGGCCTCCTGGATGCGCTCGTCGAGGTCACGCGCGGAATCACGCAACGCGGTGACACGCTGCTCGCGCTCCGAGTCGAGCGCGGCCCGCTCCTCGGCGAGGCGCGCCTCACGCTCGGTGATGCGTGCGCGCAGGTCGTCCTCCTGGCCGGGGTCGCCGGAGGCCACCTTCTCGCGCAGCGCCACGACACGCTCGTCGGTGTCCGGGTCGAGCTTGGCGACCAGCTCGGCGCGCGCCTTCTCGTCGACCGCGGTGACGATGTAGTTGGCGAAGTACAGCACCTTCTCGAGGTTGCGCGGGCTCATGTCGAGCAGCAGTCCCATGCGCGAGGGGATGCCCTTGAAGTACCAGACGTGCGACACCGGCGAGGCCAGCTTGATGTGGCCCATGCGCTCGCGGCGCACCTTGCTGCGGGTCACCTCGACGCCGCACTTGTCGCAGATGATGCCCTTGTACCGGTAGCGCTTGTACTTGCCGCAGTGGCACTCCCAGTCCTTGGTGGGACCGAAGATCTTCTCGCAGAAGAGCCCGTCCCTTTCAGGCTTGAGTGTGCGGTAGTTGATCGTCTCCGGCTTGGTCACCTCGCCGTGCGACCAGGAGAGGATCATCTCCGGGCTGGCGATGGAGAGACGGAGCGCGTCGAAGTTCTCGAGTTTCAGCATGTGTTCTCTTTACCTAACGGTCTCGTCGATGTCGTCGCGCTCGTCGCGCTCCAGGTGGATGCCGAGATCGAGCGGAATGTCGGGGATGTCCTCCTCACCGAGCACGATCTTGTTCTCGTTCTCGGACTGGATCTCGACCCCGAGCGCCAATCCCTCGAGCTCCTTGACGAGCACTCGGAACGACTCCGGGATGCCCGCCTCCAGTGTGTTCTCGCCCTTGACGATCGCTTCGTAGGCCTTGACGCGGCCCACGATGTCATCGGACTTGACGGTGAGGATCTCCTGGAGGATGTGGCTGGCTCCGTACGCCTCCAGCGCCCACACCTCCATCTCGCCGAAGCGCTGGCCGCCGAACTGCGCCTTGCCTCCCAGCGGCTGCTGGGTGACCAGGGAGTAGGGACCGGTGCTGCGCGCGTGGATCTTGTCCTCGACAAGGTGGGCGAGCTTGAGCATGTAGATGTAACCGACCGTGACCTCACGGTCGAACTCCACCCCGGTGCGGCCGTCGCGGAGGCGTTCCTTGCCGGTGCGAGGCAGCCCGGCGCGCTCGAGCTCGTCCTCGATGAGCTCCTCGCTGGCCCCGTCGAACACCGGTGAGGCGACGGTCAGACCGAGCGCGTGCGCGGCGTAGCCGAGATGGGTCTCGAGCACCTGTCCGAGGTTCATGCGGCTGGGCACGCCCAGCGGGTTGAGCACGATCTCGACGGGGGTGCCGTCAGGAAGGTAGGGCATGTCCTCGATGGGCAGGATGCGCGCGATGACGCCCTTGTTGCCGTGCCGTCCGGCCATCTTGTCGCCCTGCGCGATCTTGCGCTTCTGGGCAACGTACACACGCACCAGCTCGTTGACGCCGGCGGGCAGCTCGTGGCCGCTCTCGCGGCTGAACACCTTGACGTCGACGACGGTGCCGCGCTCGCCGTGGGGCACGCGCAGCGACGAGTCACGGACCTCGCGCGCCTTCTCACCGAAGATGGCGCGGAGCAAACGCTCTTCAGCGCTCAGCTCGGACTCACCCTTGGGGGTGATCTTGCCGACGAGGATGTCTCCGGGGTGCACCTCGGCGCCCACGTAGACGATGCCGCGCTCGTTGAGGTTGCGCAGCGTCTCCTCGCTGATGTTGGGAAGGTCGCGGGTGATCTCCTCGGGACCGAGCTTGGTGTCGCGCGCCTCGACCTCGAACTCCTCGATGTGGATCGAGGTGTACATGTCCTCGCGCACCACCTGCTCGCTGATCAGGATGGCGTCCTCGAAGTTGTAGCCCTCCCACGGCATGAACGCGACCAGCACGTTGCGGCCCAGCGCCAGCTCGCCGTTGTCGGTGGAGGGACCGTCGGCGAGCAGGTCGCCGGTGTCGACCTTGTCTCCGGCCTTGACGATGATGCGCTGCGACAGGCAGGTGCCCTGGTTGCTGCGCACGAACTTGTGGACGCCGTACCACTGGTCGGCGCCGCCGTCGTCGGGACGCACCAGGATGCCGATGCCGAAGTCCTGGCCGCTGCGGATCTTCTCGACGCTGCGGTCGTTGTCGGCGGGCTCGGGCCAGCCGACCCCCACCACCACTCCCGGCTTGCGGTTCAGCACCACCTCACCGCTGTTGCGCGCGGCGTGCGCCTCCATCCCGGTGCCGACGATCGGCGCCTCGCTGACCAGCAGCGGCACCGCCTGCTTCTGCATGTTCGAGCCCATCAGCGCGCGGTTGGCGTCGTCGTGCTCGAGGAAGGGAATCAGCGACGTGGCCACGGACACCGTCTGCTTCGGGGACACGTCCATGTAGTCGACCTCGACCACGGGAAGGTCCTTGAAGGTGTGGCGGCTGCGGCAGGCCACGTGCGCGACGGTGAAGTTGCCGGTCTCGTCGATGGGTGCGTTGGCCTGGGCGACGTTGTACTTGTCCTCCTCGTCCGCGGAGAGGAAGAGGATGTCGTCGCTGACCCAGGGGATGATGGCGACGCTGGTGACGTCGGACTGGGCGAGCCGGGCGACCGCCTCGGCGGTGAGAACCTGGCCCTCCCTGACGTTGGCCTGCGGGTAGCTGTCCGCGGCGGTGCGTCCCACCAGCACGCGGTCGTTCGAGGCGGCGACCTCGCGGTAGACGCGACGGAACGGGGTCTCGATGAAGCCGAACTCGTTGACGCGCGCGAAGGTGGCCAGCGAGCCCATCAGGCCGATGTTGGGGCCCTCGGGGGTCTCGATCGGGCAGATGCGTCCGTAGTGGCTGTGGTGGACGTCGCGGACGTCGAAGCCGGCGCGCTCGCGGGACAGCCCGCCCGGTCCGAGGGCCGAGAGACGGCGCTTGTGGGTGAGCTCGGCGAGCGGGTTGGTCTGGTCCATGAACTGCGAGAGCTGGCTGCTGCCGAAGAACTCCTTGATGGCCGCGACCACGGGGCGCGCGTTGATCAGGCTCGCCGACGTCACGGTCGCCGAGTCGCAGATGGTCATGCGCTCCTTGATGATCCGCTCCATGCGGATCAGGCCCATGCGGAACTGGTTCTGGAGCAGCTCGCCGACGGCGCGCACGCGGCGGTTGCCGAGGTGGTCGATGTCGTCCGCCTCGCCCTTGCCGTTGTTCAGGTTGATGAGCTTGCGGATGATCGACACGAAGTCCTGGTTGTCCAGCACGCGGCGGTCGCGGTCCAGCGCGCGCTCGCGTGCCTCGTCCTCGGGGATACCCAGGTTCTTGTCGAGCTTGAAGCGTCCCACCTTGGAGAGGTCGAAGCGGCGGCCGTTGAAGAACAGCGAGTTGAGCAGGTTGCGCGCGTTCTCGACCGTTGGTGGATCACCGGGGCGGATCTTGCGGTAGAGCTCGATCAGCGCCTCCTCGACGCTGGTGGTCGGGTCCTTGTCGAGCGTGGCCGCGATGTACTGGTGCTCGGGGTCGATGTCCTGCTCGGCAAAGAACGACTTGATGTCGTCGTTGCCGGCGTAGCCGAGGGCGCGCACCAGCGTGGTGACCGGCACCTTGCGCTTGCGGTCGATCTT
>DATBCJ010000002.1:0-16022 GCA_036270565.1 Candidatus Dormiibacterota bacterium
AGAACGCCGCCGAGGAGGTAGAACGCCCGGAAGAGGGGGGCGTTGAAGCCGAGGTGCTCGCCGGCCGCCTGGCAGCCGGCGGCCGCGGCGAAGATCACCAGCCCCGCGGTCCAGGCGGCAAATGCGGGGCGCCCGGAGAGGGTGAAGCGCGTGAAGACCACCCAGGCGAACCCGGCGCTGACCACAGACGCAACGATTGCCGCCATACTGCCGAGACCTCTCAGACCAACAATTCTTTACTTCGGTTGGCGTCGGTTCACAAAGACACGCTTTTCCAGGGCGGCGCAGAGCCTGTCAAAAGCACCATCCGTTTGACACTGCCGCCTTGGGACGTGTAGATAAGCACACCACTCGTTCACCAGTCTTGGAGAAGTTCATGATCCTGTCCAAACGGTTGCTGCCATTCGTGGGCCTCGTGGGGATTGCCGCGCTCTCCGCGTGTGGCACATCAGGCCCGACAAGCTCGAGCAGCGGCGGCAGCGGCAACCTCTCCTCCTGCCAGGGCACCATCACGGTCGCCACCGACCTGCCCCTGACCGGCGGTGACGCCACGGACGGTCCTCCCGTCCAGCAGGCCGCCCAGCTGGCCACCGAGCAGGCCAACACCAACAAGACCCTCGGCGGGTGCACCCTGAAGTACGTCAGCAAGGACGACGCCACCGTCGCCGCCAACGGCCACGACCCCGTCCAGGGCAAGGCCAACCTCACCGCGCTCGCCTCCGATCCCACCGTGGTCGGTGTGGTCGGGCCCTTCAACTCGGGCGTCGCTGTCGCCGAGATCCCGGTGGCCAGCCAGAACCATCTCGCCCTGATCAGCCCGTCGAACACCAACCCCGGTCTCACCCAGGTGGGCACCAACCCGGCCATCGACACCAACTCGCTCTACCCCGGGCCGCACACCTACTTCAGGACCATCGCCACCGACACCAACCAGGCTGAGATCCTCGCCTACGTCGCCGTCAAGGAGCTGAACGCCACCAAGGCGTACGCCATCGACGACCAGCAGACGTACGGTCACGGGCTGCGGCTGCTCTTCGAGAAGTACTTCGCCCAGGAGGGCGGCACCATCCTCGATCCCGGCGCTCAGAGCCTGCCCGGCACCACCAAGGACTACTCCACCCAGATCTCCGACGCCACCTCCAAGGGAGCGCAGGTCATCTTCTTCGGTGGGACCTCAGGGACGGGCTGCGGCATCCTCCGCAGCCAGATGTCCGCCAGCCTGCCCATGCTCGGCGGTGACGGCTGCCAGGACGCCAAGTTCATCACCGATGCCGCCGCCAACGCCAACGGCGCCGAGGCGACCAGCGCGCCCGACGTCAGCAAGGTGGCCAGCTCGCAGACGTTCAACAGCGACTTCAAGGCTCGTTTCGGGGCTGACGCCTACGCCAACAGCCCGTACACCCCGTACGGCTACGACGCCATGAACATCCTCATCCAGTCCATCAAGGCGGTGCTGCTCGCCAACGGTGGCCAGCCGCCCTCCGACTCGACGACGTTCCGTGACGACGTGGTGGCCCAGCTGCACAAGGTGCAGTACAGCGGCGCCGTCGGTCAGACGTCGTTCGACCAGAACGGCGACACCACCAACACCGGCTTCACCCTCTACAAGGTGTCCGGCGGTGCGTGGACCGCCAAGGAGAAGCTGATCGTTGACACCAGCGGCAAGGTCTCGGTGGCCACCGGCTAGCCAAAGGTGATTCCAAGGGGAGAGCGCGGCAGTGCGCTCTCCCCTTTTTCCTTTTGTCACGAGGGGGTTGCGCGTGACCGATGACGCTGCGACAACGGGCGGGCCCGGTGCGCTGACCGCTCCCACGCTGGTCGACCAGCGCGGCCTCTCCCCGCGAGCCCATCGCGGCGGCGCCAGCAGCCCAACGGCCATCGCGGTCATCGGCGGGTTGCGCCTGGCCAACTCCTTCATCCAGCGGTACTTCCCGCAGATCCTGTTGGGCGGCATCCTGGTCGCGATCATCCTCGTGTTCCGCGAGGGCGGGGCAACGTTGATGGGCCAGCAGATTCGCAATGCCCTGGTGGTCGGGGCCATCTACGCGCTGGTGGCGATCGGCTACACGATGGTGTACGGCATCATCGAATTGATCAACTTCGCGCACGGTGACGTCTTCACGTTGTCGGGGTTCTACGCGCTGATCATCGCGACCTCGTTCGGGGGTGCGCTCAACAACCTTGCCACCAAGAACGGCGGCATCGGGCTGGTGCTCGCGCTGGTGGTGGTGTTCGTGGCCACCATGATCGTCTCCGGCTTCACGGGCATGGCCATCGAGCGCGTCGCCTACCGGCGGCTCCGCGACGCCCCGCGGCTGGCGCCGCTGATCACCGCCATCGGCGTGTCCTTCCTGCTCGAGGGATTCATGCTCGTGAAGTTCGGCGCCGACAACGTGCAGACCAAGAACCACGACTGGATCTCCGGCTCGGCCTTCACCATCGGGTCGGTCACCGTCGACTGGAGACACATCTTCGTGGTCGCCGTGGCGCTGGTGCTGATGTTCTCGCTGGGCGCGTTCGTCCGCGCCACCCGTCTCGGCAAGGCGATGCGCGCCACAGCACAGGACCGCGGCGCCGCCCTGCTCTGCGGTATCAACGTCAACCGCACCATCTCGGCGACCTTCTTCATCGGGTCCGCCCTCGCCGCGGCAGGGGCCATCGTGTACGGCATCTACTACGGCAGCATCCAGTGGAGCCTCGGGTACCACCTCGGGATCATCGCCTTCACCGCGGCCGTGCTCGGCGGCATCGGCAACATCGTCGGGGCCGGCGTGGGCGGCTTCCTCATCGGCATCATCTTCGTGTTCGGTGGGCAGCTCGCCGGCGGCCAGTGGAGCGAGTCACTGATCTTCGCGGTCCTGGTGATCATCCTCACCTTCCGGCCGGTCGGGCTGTTCGGCGTGGATGTGACCACCCGTGCCTAGCCTCAGCCTGGGCCGCGGTCGTACCGGGAGGCCGGCGGTCTCGCTGACCCTCAAGCGCGACCAGGGCACCAGCACCTTCTGGATCCTCAGCGGGGGCGCGGCGGTGTTGCTGCTCATGGGTTGGCTGCTGCCCTGGTTCGTCTACCCGTTCTCCGGCGGAGCGGGCTACAGCCCCATGGACGTGGTCGCCGCGGCACCGACCGGGGTTGGCACCATCCTGGTGTACGCGCTCGGGATCTGCATGCTGGTGATCCTGCTGTCGCCGATCGCCGAGCTGGTGGCCTGGAGGCGCAAGAAGCCGCTGGATTCCCAGTGGGATCGGGTTCGTCTGGTCGTCGCCGCGCTCGGTCTTCTCCTCACCCTCGCCATCGTCGGGCTGTACTACGTGGTTCAGGAGGAGCCGCTGTTCGGGCAGATCCGTCCGCACGCGATCGTCGACTCCGCGGTGTGGTTGACGATGGCCGCGTACATCTTCGCCGGTCTGGCGTATGGAGCTCGCGGCTGGGTGATCCGCCGTCCCAACGTCGCGTTCGCCGTGGTCGCATTGCCGTTCGCCGCGCTGATCCCGTTGATGTTCCACCAGGCTCCCGACTTCATCTTCTGGGCGGCGTCGTCGCTGGCCATCTACACGCTGCTGGCGCTCGGCCTCAACGTCGTCGTCGGGTTCGCCGGGCTCCTCGACCTCGGCTACGCCGCGTTCTTCGCCATCGGCGCCTACACCTGCGCGGCGTTGGCCTCACCCAAGTACGGCATCCACCTTCCGCTGTGGCTGCTCATCTTCATCGGCGCAGCGGTGGCGTCGATGTTCGGCGGGATCCTCGGCGCCCCCACGCTGCGCCTGCGCGGTGACTACCTGGCCATCGTGACGCTCGGCTTCGGCGAGATCATCCCGGCCATCGCCACCAACAACGTGTTCAACCTCACCAACGGTCCCGACGGCATCTCGTCGATCGACCAGCCCCGTCTCGGCGCCGTCAACTTCAGCACCTCCCCGGCGTGGTACTACATCAGCCTGCTGGTGCTGGTGGTGCTGGTGGTCATCCTCTTACGCAACCTAGAGCACTCCCGGGTGGGGCGCGCGTGGATCGCCATCCGCGAGGACGAGGTCGCCGCCGCCGCGACGGGCATCAACACCACCGCCACCAAGCTGCTCGCCTTCGCCATCGGGGCGTCGGTGAGCGGCCTCGCCGGCGCGTTCTACGGGTCGATGGTGGGCATCGTCTCACCCGAGGCGTTCAGCTTCTCGGTGTCTGTTGCGGTGCTCAGCATCATCGTCCTGGGTGGCATCGGCAACATCACCGGCGTCATCCTGGGCAGCTTCGTGTTGACATTCGTGATCTTCTGGATGCTGCACTACCTCAACGAGTGGTCGGCGACGCTCTCCAAGACGGTCGGCGTGCCCGCGCTGGGCAACATCGACTTCAGCCAGTACACGTACGTGGTCTACGGCGTGGCGCTGATCGGCATGATGCTGCTGAGACCCGGTGGGCTTCTGCCCAGCCGCGCCCGCAAGGTGGAGCTCGAGCATTCCACCGGGGCGGAGGACGAGTCCCTGGCCGCGGTGCAGGGTCGCGCCTGATGCCGCTGATCGAGATCCGTTCGCTCACCAAGCGCTTCGGCGGCCTATTGGCGGTGAGCGACGTCTCGTTCGTCATCGAGCCCCGCGAGATCGTCTCGATGATCGGACCCAACGGCGCCGGCAAGACGACGGCGTTCAACTGCGTCACCGGGCTCTACCCGCTGACCAGCGGCGACGTGCTCTTCGACGGGCGCAGCATCACCGGCCAGCCGCCCCACCGCATCACCCGGCTGGGGATCGCCCGCACGTTCCAGAACATCCGCCTGTTCCAGTACATGACCGCGCTCGACAACGTCATGGTCGGCGGCCACTGGTGGATGACCTCGCACGTGTGGGACAGCGTCGTCAAGGACCGGCGCGCGCGGGCCGACGAGCAGCGCGTCGAACAGCGCGCCCGCGACCTGCTCGACGTGCTCGGCCTCACCCGCTACGCCGGCTCGTACGCGCGTGAGCTGCCCTACGGCCTGCAGCGCCGCCTCGAGATCGCCCGCGCGCTGGCGGCGCAGCCGCGTGTGCTCCTGCTCGACGAACCGGCGGCCGGCCTCAACCCCCAGGAGAAGAAGGAGTTGATGGCCCTGATCGGCCGGCTCCGCGACGAGGGCCTCACCATCTTCCTGATCGAGCACGACATGAAGGTGGTCATGGAGATCAGCGACCGCATCGTGGTGCTCGACCACGGTGTCAAGCTCACCGAGGGCAAGCCCGCCGAGGTGCGCAGCGACCCCCAGGTCATCGAGGCCTACCTCGGCCAGGGTGCGGCCGAGAAGATGGCGGGCGCATGACCGCCGACACCACCGCGGCCGCCGAACCGGCGCGCGCGCCCAGCGGGACCCCCGTCCTCGAGCTGCGCGACGTCGACGTGCTCTACGGCCGTGTCCAGGCGCTGCGCGGGGTGTCGCTGACCGTCGGCGAGGGCGAGATCGTCGCCCTGATCGGCAGCAACGGCGCGGGCAAGACGACCACGCTGCGCACCATCAGCGGGCTGGTGCGCCCGTCCAAGGGCGAGGTGCTGCTTCGAGGCGAGCCGATCCAGCAGCTCGGCTCCGAGAAGATCGCCCAGCTCGGTGTCGGCCACGCCCCGGAGGGCCGCCGCCTGTTCAGCCGCATGACGGTGCGCGAAAACCTCGACATGGGCGCCTACAGCCGTCGCGACCGCGCCGGCATCAGGAGCGACTTCGACCGCGTCTACGAGCTGTTCCCGCGCGTCAAGGAGCGCTCCAGCCAGCTCGCCGGCAGCCTGTCCGGCGGCGAGCAGCAGATGGTGGCCATCGGCAGGGCGCTGATGGCGCGTCCCAGCGTGCTCCTCCTCGACGAGCCCTCCCTGGGGCTGGCGCCGATCGTGGTGGACAGCCTGTTCGCGGTCATCCGCGAGATCAACCAGGGAGGCACCACCGTCCTGCTGATCGAGCAGAACGCGCTCCTCGCGCTCAACACCGCGCGCCGGGGCTACGTCCTCGAGGTCGGCGAGGTCGCCACCCAGGGCCCATCGGAGGAGCTGCTGCATTCTCCCGAGGTCCAGCGCGCCTACCTGGGTATGTGAGGAGCGCACAGAACCGGTGTTCGTGGCACCATTGACGCGAACCGTGGAAACACGAAGGGGCGGCGTTGCAGCAGCGGGACAAGACCTCCCAGGAAGATCCAGCATCAGAACGGGTCACGGTTGTCGCTGACGTCGACCGGCTGAGCCGGGAGGCGCTGGCCGCCGTCCTTCCCGATCTCTCCGAGGTCACCGCCGACCTGGTCGGCTGGGCGTCCGACAGCGCCCGCGCCCGCAGACCGCTCTCCACAGCGAGGGCGCGACGGGTCCTCGCCGCGGCCCTCGCGGTTCCCGAAGCCGGCCTCGCCGGGGTGGGCGACGAGGACGTCACCCGAGCGGTCCAGCGGCTCCGCGCGCTGGTCGATCACTGCAGCAACCTCGCCGGTCAGGTCAGCGTCGACGAGCTGACCGGGGCGCTGCGCCGCGGCTCCGGCCTGGCGGCGCTGCAACGCGAGATCGACCGCAGCCGCCGCGTCCCCGGCAAGGGGTTGGTGGTCATCTTCATCGACGTCGACGGGCTCAAGGCGGTCAACGACCGCGACGGTCACGCCGCCGGCGACGAACGTCTGCGCGGGACGGTCGCCGCGCTGCGCGAGCGCCTCCGCTCCTACGACCTCATCGTTCGCTACGGGGGTGACGAGTTCCTCTGCGTGCTGACCGACAGCGCCACGGCCCAGGCCGAGCGGACGGCGGCCAGCCTCTGCGACCACGTCACCCGAAACACCGGCGGCACCATCAGCGTGGGCATCGCCGAGCTCGCCCCCGGGGACAGCGTCGACGCACTGGTCGAGCGAGCCGATGCCGCGCTGTACGCCGGCCGTCGCGCTCGCGCTGCGACCGCGCCGGCGGCGGGCTAGCCTCCCCAGGCCCGCCAGACCCCGGCGGCGATCGCCCCCGCGGCAAGCACGACGAAGAGCAGGTACTCGACCACCAGCGCGCGGCTGCGACCGCGGCTGAGCAGCCCGGCCGCCAACCCGCGCAGGCCGTACCAGAGCACCAGCAGCAGGCCGGCCCTGATGGTGCCGCGCCCCGAAGCCGGCAGGATGATGAGGAGCTCGGAGAGGATCGCGGCGATCACCGCCGCGGTGGCGATGGCCACCACGCCGTTCAACTCCTCAGTGAGCAGCGCGTCCGCGGACACGAGCATGACCCCGCACCCGCAGAGGGCGAGGCTGCTCGACGTCGCCAGGCCACCGCCGAACGAGGCCAGCAACAGGGGCGCGAGAACCACGATGCCGGCGCCGTCACGGAGCAGCCGGGCCACGGTGCCTTCGCGGCCGGCGGCCCGCAGGCCACCAAGATGAGGGATCCCGCCGATCACCAGCGCTGTGATCGCGCCCGCGGGAATGCGCAGCGACAGGTCGCCGGTGCTGCCCAGCACCACCACGAAGGCGGCGATCGCAGCCACCGGCAGGAACGTCGCCGCAACGCCATGGCGGAGCCTGCGCTGGTAGACGAGCCGGTCGTAGAGGGTCAGCGTCAGCGCGGTCGCGATCGCCAGTGAGCCGGTGGCGATGACGCTGGTGCGCAGCCCGAGCACCTGCGGGCGCAGGGCGGCGACCACGGCGCAGACGGCGATGCCGAGAGCGGTGTGCACCAGCGGGAGCGGCACATCGCTGAGGCTGTGGACCTCGGTGCGCAGGCCCAGCGCGGCCCGGGCGCTCTCGGCGTAGAACGCGTTGCCGCGGCGGCGTTCACGGGAACGGTCATCCATCGCGGCCCGCCCGACGCTCACGCGCTGCTGGTGCCCTCGCGTCCGTAGCTGTCCTCCAGGCGCACCACGTCGTCGATCTCCGGCGAGGAGACCTCGAGCAGTTCGGACTCCTCGACGGCGACGAAGCGGTGCCGCCTCCCCGGGCGCACCCGGGCGGTCATCCCCGGTGACATCCGGTGGGTGCGCACCTCGCCATCGTCGTCCTCGAGGACGAGGTCGATGAGCCCCGACATGACCAGGATCGACTCGTCCTTCTGCACGTGGTACTGCAGGCTGAGCTGCTGGCCGCCGTTGATATGGATGAGCTTGCCCAGGTAGCGATCGGTCACCGCCCAGCGGAGCTCATATCCCCAGGGCTTGTCGACGCGGACATCCTCGGCGTTGCTGACCTCGGAACGCCCCGGCTCGCGCACCTCAGTGTCCCTGTGTGGCCGCAGCCACAACGCCGAGGTGGTCTTCCAGCGCCTTCAGCAACTGGTCGACGCGCTCGCGGCTCGGCGCTTCACTGTAGACGCGCATCAGGGGTTCGGTTCCGCTCATGCGGACCAGCGCCCACGAACCATCCTCAAGATAGAACTTGAACCCATCGTCGTCGCGAGTGCGCACCACCTTGCTGCCGGCCAGCTCGGTGGGCGCGTCCTCCTGGAGCCGCCGGTACGTCTCCTTCTTTCGCTCCTCGTACCCGTCGCGGTCAAAGCGGATGTCGTGCCTGTTGTAGGCGTGCGGGCCGACCAGCTCGAAGAGGTGGGCGAGGATGCCGGAGAGCGGAAGCTGGTACTCCACGATCATGTCGGCGATCAAGAGACCCGACAGGATCCCGTCGCGCTCGGGGATGTGTCCGCGGAACGCGAAACCACCGGACTCCTCGCCGCCGAGCAGCGCGTCCTTCTCCATCATCACTGCCCCGATGTACTTGAAGCCGACCGGCATCTCGTGCACGGTGACGCCGAACCGCTCCCCCAGGGCGTCGACCATGCTGGTGGTGGTGAGCGAGCGGACGATGTCCCCGCGCAGGCCGCGTTTTTCCAGCAGGTACATGGTGAACAGCGCCATCACCTCGAGCTGGTTCACGTAACGACCGGACTCGTCGATGATCCCCACCCGGTCGGCGTCGCCGTCATTGGCGATGCCCAGGTCGTGGCCGCCCTTGGCCATCAGCTCCATCGCCTCCGGCATGTAGCGGTCGATGGGCTCGGGGTGCATGCCCCCGAAGCCGGGGTTGCGCTCGCCGTGCAGCTCGGTCACCGTCGTGGCACCGTCGCCGAGCACGCGGCGGAGCAGGCCCGCGCCGGCGCCGTACATCGCCTCGTGCACGACCTTGAGCCCCGCTCCGCGGAGGCGGTCGAGGTCGACGATGCGACCGAGCTGTTCGATGTACGACGGCAGAGGATCGACCAGCTCGATGGCCCCGGACCGCACCGCGTCGTCGAATCCCGTGGTCCGCACCCCGCCCGACAACGCCCTTGAGGTGTTGGCCTCGAGGATGGCCACCACCTCCGGCGACGCCGAACCGCCGAAGTCGGGTTTGTACTTGAGCCCGTTGAACTCCATCGGGTTGTGGCTGGCTGTGACCACAACGCCGCCGGCGGCCTTGCGCTGGACGACTGTCCACGACACCACCGGGGTGGGGATGACGCGGTCCAGCAGGATCACGCGGCGGCCGTTGGCCGCCAGCACCCGGGCCACCTCGCGGGCAAACAGTTCTGCGCAGAAGCGCGCGTCGTGTCCGACGACCACCGGGCGCGCGTCGCCCTGAAGATACTCAGCCACTCCCTGGGCGACGGCGCGAACATTGGCGTAGGTGAAGTCGTCGGCGACGACGGCGCGCCATCCATCGGTCCCGAAGTGGATCTGCGTGGACATGGTGAGGATTCTGGCGGATGGGGTGGGGTGCGCGGACGCCGCGCACAGCGCTCTGGTTGGGCGCGGACCCAGTTGTTACGATGCCTCGATGCTCGTCCTCACAACGCGGGCCGGCGGCTGCTGCCTGGTGACGCTGCTGCTGATTGCGGTGAGCGGTTGCGGCGACGACACCAGGCTCCCCCAGGCCGTGTCGGCCACGGCGTTCGCGACCAGCACCGTTGCCGTCACCCAGCAGGGCAACGCCGACGCCACCATCGACACCCACTCGGTCAGCTTCAAGCTCGACGACTCGCGCTCGCTGGTGGTCCACGCCACCCTGACGTCGCACGCGACCTCGATGATCTCCGTCAGCGTTCGCGCATCCCTGTACGACCCGGGCCACAGCCTGGTCGGTGACGCCATCGGCGGCCAGGTCAAGGTGCAACCCGGGCAGCAGACCGTGCTCAGCCTCAGCGGCCCCACCCCGATCGGCACGATCGCCTCTGCGGTGTTCGAGGTGAGCGATCTCCCCACGCCGACCTAGGCGACGGGCAGCCGTCGATCAGAGGAGCTCGGTTCGTCCTGCGGCGCGGAGCTGCTCGACCAGTGACTTGAGGTCCTGCGAGGCGGCGGCGGGCATCACCAGGACGGCGTCGCCGGTATCGACAACCACGACGCCGTCGAGCGCGAGGATCGCGACGGCGCGCCCGCCGCGCGACTCCACCAGGCAGTTGCGCGAGTCGACGACCAGGGCGTCGCCGGTGGTGACGTTCCCGTCGGCGTCGGCGCTGCCCCCCCGGGTCGACAGCAGGTCGCCCCAGGAGCCCAGGTCCGACCAGCCGAACCCCGCCCGCACCACGGTGAGGTGCCGGCTGCGCTCCATGATCAGGGGTTCGACAGCCGTCACAGGCAACGCCGAGTAGATCGCGGCGGCGCGGTCCCCGTCGCCGGCCGAGCGGGCTTGCACGACCTCGCTGAGACGGGCGTCGAGGCCGGGGTCGGCAGCAGCCAGCTCGCCGAGGAACGCGGGCGCTGTCCAGGCAAAGAGGCCCGGGTTCCACAGGTGGGTCCCGGCAGAGACGAAGGTGCTGGCCCGGTCCAGGGAGGGTTTCTCGACGAACCCCGAGGCGTGGGCGGCCGGAAGCGCCACCGCGGCCGTCAGCAGGGCGGGGTCGGCAGGACCGCCGGGCGACCGCCATCGGTCGGGCTGCTCGGCGGTCCCCACGGCGATGTAGCCGAGCCCGGTCGCCGGGGCGGTCGGGGTCAGGCCGACCAGGGCGAGGCCGGCGGTGCCTGCTGCCCACCCGGCCGCGGCCAGGACCGCGGCCCGGTAGGCGTCAGCGTCATCGACGTGGGCGTCGGCGTGAACCGAGGCGATGACCGCGTCGGGGTCGCTGTGGGCGATCTGGTGAACCGCGAGCCCCAGCGCCGGTCCGGTGCCGCGCGGCACGGGCTCGGCGATCATCGACCCGGGGCCGACGTCGGTGCCCTCGAGCGCGGCGACACACCCCGCCACCTGGGCGGCGGCGGTCACCACATGAACGGAGTCGGCCACCGACGCGACCCGGTCGACGGTGGCCCGGAGCAGCGTCACCCCGCCGGGCCCGAGGGGCAGCAGGTGCTTGGGCACCGCGGCGCGGCTCAGAGGCCACAGCCTGGTGCCGCTGCCCCCCGCAAGGACGAGGACATGGAAGGCCACGCCCGGGATGATGCCCGAGCACGCCCCCGGGCGGTCAGCCGGCGGCGGCCACCGCGAGCATCGGCTGGGTTCCTGCGGCCTCGGCCAGGTCGAGCGCCCGGTCGGTGCGCTCCCACGGCAGGTCGAGATCACTCCGCCCGAAGTGGCCGAAGGCCGCGACCTGGCGGTAGATCGGCCGGCGCAGCTCCAGCGCAGAGATGATCCCGAAGGGCGAGAGGTCGAAGAACTTCTCGACCAGCTCCTCGATGCGCTCCACCGGGATGGTCTCGGTGCCGAAGGTCTCCACCAGCACCGAGACGGGCTTGACGACTCCGATCGCGTAGGCCACCTGGATCTCGCACCTGGTGGCCATCCCCGCGGCGACGATGTTCTTGGCCGCCCAGCGGGCGCCGTAGGCCGCGCTGCGGTCCACCTTGGTCGGGTCCTTGCCGCTGAACGCGCCGCCACCGTGGCGGGCGTAGCCGCCGTAGCTGTCGACGATGATCTTGCGGCCGGTCAGACCGGCGTCACCCTGAGGCCCACCGATAACGAACCGACCGGTGGGGTTGACGTGGCGGATGGTCGACGAGTCGAGCCATTCGGGCGGGATGACCGCCTCCACCACGTGCTCCTGGATGTCGCTGAAGATCTGCTCGTGCGACGCATCCTCGGAGTGCTGGATGCTGACCAGCACGTTGTCGACCCGCCGGGGCCGGCCGTCGGAGTCGTATTCGACGGTGACCTGGGTCTTGCCGTCGGGACGCGCCCAGCGGAGGGTGCCGTCGCGTCGCTTCTCACTGAGGCGCCGAGCCAGCCCATGGGCGAGCTGGATCGGCGCCGGCATCAGCTCGGGCGTCTCGTCACAGGCGAAGCCGAACATCATCCCCTGGTCGCCGGCCCCGCCGATGTTGACCCCCTGGGCGATGTCGGGTGACTGCTCATCGATGCAGACCAGCACTCCGCAGGTCTCGTAGTCGAAGCCGTACTTGGCGCGCACGTAGCCGATGTCCTTGATCGTCCGGCGCACCACCCCGGCGATGTCGATGTAGGCATCGGTCGAGATCTCGCCGAAGACCAGGGCGGTTCCGGTGGTCAGGGCGGTCTCGCAGGCCACCCGCCCCAAGGGGTCCTTCTCGAGCACCGCGTCGAGGACGGCGTCGCTGATCTGGTCGGCGATCTTGTCGGGATGCCCCTCGGTGACCGACTCCGAGGTGAACAGGCGGCGACGGGTGCGGCTCATGACGTTCTCCGACCCCACCGGCGGCCACCACGACGCCCTGTGCGCCATGGCCCGCTCCTGTCCGGGGCGGCCCGATCGTAACAGTGGTCCGCCCTGAGGCGCGCCAAAGCTCCTCCGAACCTGTGGCGAGTTGCCTACCGACCGTGTATGGTTTGCCGCACGTATCACTTATGACCGGGCGCCCAAACGTCCCGGCGGAGGACCTTGGCGCGTGCCGGTAGACCAGACCCTGCGTTGCCGCGAGTGCGGCGTTGACTTCATTTGGACCGAGGGAGAACAGGAGTTCTTCGCCTCTCGCGGTCTGACCAATCCTCCATCGCGTTGCCCGAGCTGCCGCGCGGCCCGCCGGGCGGCCAGTGGGGGTTCCGGCGGCGGCGGCGGTGGCGGCTACGGCGGCGGCAGCTACGGTGCCCGCTCCAGCGGCCCGCGCCAGATGTACGAGGTGACCTGTGCCAGCTGTGGCGGGATCGCACGCGTTCCCTTCCAGCCGCGCGGCGACAAGCCCGTCTACTGCAGCGACTGCTTCCGGCCCTCCGGCCGTTGACGGAGGCCGCGCCCGACGGCGCCATCGCGATCGGTAGTCGGGTGACCTTCCCGTACGGCGGCAGCCGCCGTACGGGGACCGTCTCCGACGTTTCGGTGATGCCCGACGCCACCGGCAGCAGGACGGTCTCCTACCTGATCGACGTGGGCACGCGGAAGGTGTTCGTCCAGGGAGACGGCATCCAACTGGCCAGCAACGCCCCCGTGGCGGCGTTCGACGCCGTCGCCGAGGGCGTCGCCTACGGTCGCAAGCGCCCCCGCAACCCGCGCCGCCGCTGAGCGTCGTCCGGGGCGCGCCGGGGTGGTGACGTCAGCATCACGGCCACTATCGATCGCGCCATTCGTCGTATTGTTTCGTTGATGGCTCGCACCTCGTCGCGCGGACGCGTTTCGCTTCGAATGGCGCTGATGTCGCTTGGGCTGGTGGCCATCCTGGTCGGGGCGGGTCTCATCGTGGTGCCCCTGCTCGGGGTGTGGCAGCGAGGCAATGCCGACCAAACCGCCCTGAGCACGTGGCAGAAGGGTGGCTCCAACGCGCTCACCGGGCAGCCCAGCAGCCCCACGGCGGCTGCCAAGACGACCACGTGCGGCTCCGGGTCGCCCTCGGACTACGCGCTGGTGAGCTTCAGCGCACCCGCCGCCGAGCACTACGGCGGAGTCGCCACCGACGGCAACTGGGATTCATTGCACAACCGCTCGATGGTGCACTACACCGGCACCCCGGCCCCGGGCCAGCCCGGCAACTCCATCATCGCCTTCCACCGTGAGCCCGACTACGAGCACATCGACCAGCTCAACGTCGGCGACACGGTGTTGGTGCAGGACCGAACCTGCACAACCTACACCTACAAGATCACCGCCAAGTGGACGCTCGATCCCAGCAAGGTCACGCAGCTGGTGCCCACCAGCGGGCACGAGCTGACGCTGGTCACCTGCACGCCCTTCTGGGTGGACTCGCTGCGCATCGTCTGGCGCGCCACCCTGGTGACGCCGAGCGCCTGACCGGCGTTACCGCGGCGCCCGCGCCATCCGCTGAAGCCGGGCGATCCGCTCCTCGATCGGAGGGTGGGTCGAGAACAGTGCGGCCAGCGAGGCGCGGCCGTTGCCGAACGGGTTGACGATGTAGAGCGGCGCCAGCGCCGGGGCCACCTGCATGGGCACCGCCGCCGTCCGCGCCTCGAGCTTGCCCAGCGCGTCGGCGAGCGCGAGCGGGTCGTGGGTCAGCAGCGCACCGTCGTGGTCGGCCTCGTACTCGCGGGCCCGGCTGATGGCCAGCTGGATGATCGCCGCCGCCGGCGCGGCCAGCAGCGCCACCAGCAGCGTGACCAGGATCTGGGGGCCGCTCTCCTCCTCGTTGCCGCCGAGGAAGAAGAGGGAGAACTGGGCGATCTGCGCGATGATCGAGATGCCCAGCGCGACCGTGGCCGCGGTGGAGGCCACGAGGATGTCGCGGTTGCGCACGTGACTGAGCTCGTGGCCGAGCACGCCGCGGATCTCGCGGGCGCTGCACAGGTTGAGGATTCCCGTTGTGCAGCACACGGCCGCGTGCGCTGGGTTCCGTCCGGTGGCGAAGGCATTGGGCGATGGGTCATCGCTGATGTACACGCGTGGCTTGGGGATGCCGCTCGCCGCGGCGAGCTCGGCGACGATCTGGTGCAGCTCGGGCGCCTGCGCCGGGGACACCTCGACACCGTGGGCGGCGCGCACCGCGATGGTGTCGCTCTTCCAGTACGAGATCCCGTTCATGGCCAGCGCGATCACCGCGGCGACGATCAACCCGGTGCGGTGGGCCACCAGCCCACCCACGATCAGGAACAGGGCGTCGAGCAGGGCCAGGAGGAGCGCGGTCTTGATGTTCTGCCACATGGCCCCAAGAGTACCCGGCCGCGGACGCCGTCAAGCGGAGGCCGTGTGCGGCTAGGTGGGGAAATTCCCGTGGTGGCGCGGGGCGTCGTCCCTGACGCGCGTGGCGTAGGCGGCGAAGCGCCGAACCAGCTCGGCGCGCAGCTCTGCCGGTTCGACCACCGCGTCGACGATCAGCTCGCCGGCGAGGCGGTAGATGTCGATGTCCTCGCGGTACTCGTCCTGGAGCCTGGTGATGTAGGCGGCGCGCTCATCCTCGGGAAGCTCCTGGATGCGGTTGAAGTACACGGCGTTGATGGCCGCCTCCGGCCCCATCACGGCGATCTGCGCAGAAGGGAGCGCCAGCGTGCAGTCGGGGTCGAACGCGGGGCCGGCCATTGCGTAGAGGCCGGCGCCGTACGCCTTGCGCATGACCACGCAGATCTTGGGAACCTGCGCCTGTGAGAGGGCGGCGATCATCTTGGCGCCGTGCCTGATGATCCCCTGCCGCTCCACGGCGGTCCCGATCATGAAGCCGGGCACGTCGGCAAGGAAGAGGAGGGGGATGTTGAAGGCGTCGCAGCAGGTGATGAAGCGCGTCCCCTTGTCGGCCGAGTCGACGAAGAGCACGCCGCCCTTGAAGCGCGGCTGCGAGGCGATGATGCCGACCGCACGACCGTCGATGCGCGCAAGGCCGGTGACCAGCTCGCGTGCGAAGAGGCGCTTGATCTCGAAGAAGGAGCCGGCGTCGACCAGGGCGTCGATCACCGCCTGCACGTCGTAGCCGCGGCCCGGCTCGAGCGGGATCGTCTCCTCGATCGAGGCGGCGTCTGCGGAGACGGGGATGCCGGCGATGTCGGCGACCTTCTCGCGCCACGACTGCGGCATGTACGACATGTAGCCGCGCACCGCCTCGATCGCCTCCCGCTCGGTGGTGGCGAGCAGGTCGCCGCAGCCGCTGATGGTGCAGTGCATGCGAGCGCCGCCCATCTCCTCCAGCGACACCTTCTCCCCCACCACCACCTCGGCCATGCGCGGTGACCCGAGGTACATCGACGCGTTGCCCTCCACCATGAAGACGGCGTCGCAGAACGCGGGGATGTAGGCGCCGCCGGCCGCGGAG
>DATBCJ010000003.1:0-36682 GCA_036270565.1 Candidatus Dormiibacterota bacterium
TGACCATGATCCGCGTCCCGCTGGCGCCGATGGGGTGGCCGATGGCGATGGCGCCACCGTTGACGTTGAGCTTCTCGTCCGGAACCGCGAGCTCGCGTCCCACCGCCACAGATTGCGCCGCGAACGCTTCGTTGAGCTCGAAGAGGTCGATGTCCTTGACGGTCAGGCCGGCGCGCTCGAGGGCGGCGCGCACAGCCGGGACGGGACCCATGCCCATCACCCGCGGAGGGACGCCTGCGCTGGCGTAGGCGCGAATGCGCGCCAGCGGGGTGCGGCCCTCGGCGCGGGCCCGTGTCTCACTCATCACCACCACGGCGGCGCCGCCGTCGTTGATGCCGCTGGCGTTGCCGGCGGTGACGCTGCCCTCCTTGTCGAAGGCGGGCCGCATCGCCCCCAGCGCATCGGCCGTGATGCCCGGACGGGGGTGTTCGTCGACCTCGACGGTCACCGTCTCCTTGCGCTTCTTGACGGGCACACCGACGATCTCGTCGCGGAAGCGGCCCTCGGCGATCGCCCTCTCCGCCTTCTGCTGTGACGCCGCCGCGAACGCGTCCTGGTCCTCGCGGCTGACCTCGTACTCCCGGGCCACGTTCTCCGCGGTGTTGCCCATGTGGCAGTCCTCGAAGGCGCACCAGAGGCCGTCGCGGATCATCTCGTCGACCAGCTCGCCATGGCCGAGCCGGTAGCCGAAGCGCCCGTTCTCCAACAGGTAGGGCGCCCGGGACATGTTCTCCATGCCGCCGGCGAGGATCACCTCGGAGTCGCCGGCCCGGATCGCCTGCGCCGCCAGGGCGATCGTCTTCAGCCCCGAGCCGCACACCTTGTTGACGGTCATCGACGGCGTCTGCTCGGCGAGCCCGGCCCCGATCGCCGCCTGGCGGGCAGGGTTCTGACCGAGGCCGGCGGAGAGCACGTTGCCCATCAGCACCTCGTCGACGGAGTCCAGCCCGGCGCGGCGCATGGCCTCCTGGACGGCGATGGCGCCCAGCGCGGGCGCGGGAACGTCGGCGAACGCTCCGCCCATGGTTCCCACGGGGGTGCGCACGGCGCTGACGATGACGGCGTGCTCCACCTCGTGGAGTATTGCAGGGCCGGCCCCGGAGTCAGTCCAGCGGCTGCCCGAATGAGGTGGCGTAGCGATCGGCGAACTGCTCGCGGCTGTAGTGGTGGCTCTGCGGGCCCTGCTGTTCGATGACGTACGTCGCCGCCAGCGCGGCGACGCGGCCGGCCACCTCGGGCTCGCGCCCCGCCCGCAAGCCTGCGAGCAGACCGGCGATGTAGGCGTCGCCGGCGCCGGTGGGGTCGACGAGCGCCTCGGGCGGTGCGACCGGGATGCGGTGGACCACGCCCCCACTGTGCAGCTCACTGCCCTGGCCGCCGCGGGTGAGCGCCACCATCGCCCCGCCGGCGGCGGTGGATTTCGGGTCGCGGCCGGTGCGGCGCTCGATGACCTGGAACTCGTAGTCATTGCCCACCACCAGCCAGGCGGCGTCGAGCCCGGCCACCAGCGTCTCATCGCTCAGCGAGCTGAGCTGCTGGGCGGGAGCGAAGACCAGCCTGGCGCCGAGCGCGGCCGCCTGCTCGACGTGCAGCGCCATGCCGTCGGGGGCATCGGGGGCAACCACCACGTGGTCGACGTCGGCAAGGCCGGCGAGGTCGACCCGGGCGGAACGCCCCATCGCCCCCGCGTAGAACGCGGTGATCTGGTTGTCGTCGGCGTCGGTGGTGATGAACGCGGTGGCGGTGGGGATGTCGTCGAACATCAGCGCGCCGGAGGTGTCCACCCCCACCGCCGTCAGCGCGGCCCCGTATTCCGCGAAGTCGTTGCCGACGGCGGCGCAGAGCAGTGGTCGCTCGCCGAGCAGAGCCAGGTTGTAGGCGATGTTGGCCGCCGTCCCGCCGCGCCGCTTCTCGAGCCGGTCGACCAGGAACGACACGTTGAGGATGTGGGCCTGGTCGCTGATGATGTGTTCGGCGAAGCGTCCCGGAAACACCATGATGGTGTCGAACGCCACCGAACCCGTGACCGCGATGGTTCCCATGGACGGGCAAGCATAGGCAGCGCCGACAAGGCCAGGGTGTCGTGGCGGCCGCGCCAACCCCGGGGCGGGCGAGAATGGAGGGCATGGCTCTTCCCACCACGCGGCCCACCATCGGGCCGGCGCGACAGCTCCAGCCCACCGGCGACGACGAGGTGCCCGCCCTCGCCGAGGCGGTTGAGGTGTACCGGCGCACCTACACCACGGTGCTGCGCAGCAGCGGCGAGACCCGCCTGCGCGTGCTCGAGCCGTCGCACAAGGCGATGCACAGCAGCCTCCACTCGCTGGCGGACTCGCCGGTTCCTGACCTCGGCGCCTTCCTCTACGCCGTGCGCCGGCTTCCCGACGCCATCTTCAGCACCCAGCTGGTGGTCATGGGGCAATCGGCGGAGATCTTCCGGCGCAGCGGGGTCGCCTCCTTCGCGGGGTTGACCGAGATCGGAGCCCCGGGGCGGCGACGGCGGTGGTACGACGACGGCAAGGGCACCCTGGCGGTGCTGATCGCCTCGGCGTCAGACGTCGACGACCTGGTGCCCACCCTGGTGGCCTTCCAGATCGAGTGGAACAAGCTCCGCGCGGTGCTCTCCGGGCTGACCCATGACCACGGCACGCCCGCGGAGCTCGCCGCCGTCTGTGGCGGATCGGAGGACGACTGGGCGCAGCTCCAGGAGGTCTGGGGACCCTCGTTCAGCGAACACCTGGCGTTGATTCGCCGCCGCCGGCTGTCGCTGCGTCTGCGCATGCTCGGCGGCACCCAGGTCGGGTACGCACGGGTGACCAGGCGCTGGTGGCAGCAGGTCACCGGCGTGATGCGCTCCGAGGGGCTGCTGGACCGCCCCGTCTACTTCGTCAGCAGCAACTCCCACAGCCTCGGCAACCTCCTCACCGGGCTGGCCCGTCGTCGCCAGGAGGAGCTGGTGACGTCGGTCGAGCGTTTCGGGCCGTCCGAGCTCCACGACGAGCTCCGGGCCTTCCGCGAGGGCAGGGCCGAGGGCAACTGGGACAACTTCCTGTACTTCGCGTCGCGCGTGTGGCAGCGCGGGTTCGCCACCGACGCCGAGCGCGCAGCGGTGCGCCGCGAGGAGCGCGACGCCGGCGTCGTCGCCGTGGGCAGTCGCACCGCCCTCGACGTCGCCGCCCAGGTGATCGCGCTGGACCGGCTCGACCCCGCGGCGCTGGACGAACGCCTCCACCCCGTCGACGCGGTGGCGCTGCGGGCCAGCCGCGCCGTCATCGTCAACGTCGACTACCCGCTCGGCCTGGCCGCGTACAACATCCTCAGGGAGGTGGCCGAGACCGCCGCCGAGCTGCGCGGTGTCTACGTCCTCGGCAAGGCGGCGACGCTCAACGCCGACGTCGGGGACGTGATGATCAGCAACGTCATCCACGACGAGCACTCGAGCAACAGCTTCTGGCTCGACAACGCATTCCGCGTGTCCGACATCGCCCCCTACCTGCGCTTCGGCAGCGGCCTCGACAACCAGCGGGCGGTCACGGTCAAGGGGACCTTCCTGCAGAATCGCGGCTACCTCGACTACTACCATCGCGAGGCGTTCTCCGTCGTGGAGATGGAGGCCGGCCCCTACTGCTGCGCGATGTACGAGATGAGCGAGGCCGCGCGATACCCCATGGGTGAGCCGGTCAACTTCTCCCAGCTGCCCGTGGACTTCGGCGTCATCCACTACGCGTCGGACACGCCGTTCACCCAGGCCCGCACCCTGGGCGCGCGCGGCCTCTCCTACTTCGGCATGGACTCCACGTACGCCTCGTCCGTCGCCATCCTGCGCCGCATCCTCCGGCTCGAGGGTGCGCTCGTCGATGCGCTGGCGCAGGTGCCCGCGCCGGTTGTCGAGGACGGCGACGAGCTCCCCGCGGGCGCACCCTCATGAGACGGGGCTGGCTGCTCGCGGTGGCGTCGGCGCTGCTGGTGCTGCTCACCGGGTGCGGCGGCAGCGGCACTGTCGCCTGCGCCGGCGCCGCTTGCAACGCACCACCGGAGAACCTCAACGTGCAGCCCCAGAACAGCACCCTCCTGGTCGGCGTCAACCGTGTGTCCATCGCGCTGCTCGACAGCAACCAGACCCCGGTCGCCGCAACCGGCGTGCACATCGACATCCTCAACCCCGCCGGCCATTCGATCGCCACCCGCCCGTTGGAGAACATCGCCGCTGTGTACGGTGGCATTCCCGTCTACGTGGGCATCGCGCAGTTCCCGAGCGCGGGTCAGTACGAGTTCCTGGTGACCGGCACCGGTCCCACCGGACGAGTCAACGGGCACGCCTTCGTGACCGTCGCCGCCTCCGGGCCCGAGATCGCCGTCGGGGCCCACGTTCCAGCGTTGCACCAGGCGGTCCTCACCGACCCCGGCGTCACCATCTCGATGGTCGACAGCGGCGTGCCCCCGGACACCTGGACGACCAGACCATCGCCGGCGCGCTGGAGGCGCACCGCCCCATGGTGCTGTTCTTCGGCCAGCCGGGTTTCTGCCCCAGCAAGACGTGTGGACCCACGGTCGCCATCCTCAAGCAGCTCTGCGCCCAGTACTGCAGCCAGTTCTCGTTCCAGCACATCGAGACCGACTTTCCCGCGTCGGTGAACCAGGTCTTCAACAACCCGGCCTTCCGCGCCTTCGGGTTGCCCAGCGATCCCTGGGTGTACTTCGTCAACAGCGCCGGGGTGGTCACCGACCGCTTCGAGGGGCCGATCACTCTCGATGAGCTCCAGGGTGCGGCTGCGGGCACTCTTGCCGGGCGCGTACCCGCGGTGCAGCTCAGCACCTGACGCGGAGGCCGCCGGACAGTGCCCCTGCTCTCTCTTGATGACGTGGCGGTCGCCTACGGGGCCGAGGTGATCGTGCGCGGCGTCACCCTGCGCATCGAACAGCGCGACCGGCTCGCCGTCGTCGGCGCCAACGGTGCCGGCAAGACATCGGTGCTCGACGTCATCGCGGGGACGCTCGACCCTCGCGACGGCGTCGTCGACCGTGCCCGGGGGTTGCGCATCGCCCATCTCCCCCAGGATGCGCCCGAGCCGGTGGGCGCGACCGTCCTCGACGAGGTGCTCGAATCGCGCACTGACCTGCTCGCCATGCACGCGGAGCTGAGCCGGCTCGAAGCCGCCATGGGAGCCGCTGCAGCGAACCTCGACGCGGTGATGGCGCGCTACGGCGAGCTCCAGCATGCCTACCAGGACGCGGGCGGCTACGACGTCGAGGCGCGGGCGCGCGAGGCGCTCGGTGGCCTCGGCATCGACGAGGAGCTCCAGGCCCGCGACCCGCGACAGCTGAGCGGCGGCCAGAAGCGAAGGGTGGAGCTGTCCAAGCTGCTGCTCGCCGACGCCGACCTCCTGCTCATCGACGAGCCCACCAACCATCTCGACCTCGCCTCGATCGAGTGGCTCGAGGAGTACATGGCCGGGGTTCGCACCACGTTCGTGCTGGTGTCGCATGACCGCCGCTTCCTCGACCGGGTGTGCACATCGGTGCTCGAGCTCGGTGCGGGCGTCGCCGAGGAGTATCCCGGCAACTACTCGCAGTACGTGCGCCTGCGCGCGGAGCGCCGGGCCCGCCGAGCCAAGGAGTTCGAGTCCCAGCAGGCGCACATCGCCCACCAGGAGGAGTTCATCCGCAAATACAAGGCCGGGCAGCGCGCCAGGGAGGCGCGCGGGCGCCAGAAGCAGCTCGACCGCATCGACCGTGTGGTCGCCCCGCCGCGAGACCGGCGTCCGCGTCTGCGCTTCGCCACCGCGCCCACCTCGCAGATTCTCCTCAAGACCGGTGACCTCGAGATCGGGCGCGGCGACACGGTGCTGCTGCAGATGCGGCCGCTGAGCATCGCCCCGGGCGAGCGCATCGCCATCGTCGGGCCCAACGGGAGCGGCAAGTCCACACTGCTGCACACCCTCGCCGGCGAGCTGCCGCCCATCCGCGGCGCCATCAACCTCGGTCCCCGAACCCACCGCCGGCTGTACCGCCAGGACCTCGGGCGCGACGGCGATGAGCCGATCGCCAGCGCGTATTCAACCGACGATCAGCGCACGGTGATGGAGGACCTCCTCGCGGATCACCCCGTCGGCGCGGAGCGCGCGCGCACAGTCCTGGGCGCCTTGCTCTTCAGCGGAGACGACGTCCACAAGATGGTCGGGGAGCTGAGCGGCGGCGAGCGGGCGCGGCTGTTGCTCGGCAAGGTCGCGCTCGAGGAGACCAACCTGCTGTTGCTCGACGAGCCCACCAACCACCTCGACATCCCGGCCCAGGAGGTGCTCGAGAAGGCGCTGATCGGCTACGGCGGCGCCATCGTGCTGGTCACCCACGACCGCGCCCTCATCGACGCGGTGGCCACACGGACGTGGTCGATCGAGGATGGCGACATTCGCGAGGTGCTCGGCGGGTACAGCGACCTGCTGCGCGTCCGCGAACGTGAGAAGCGTGACCGTGAGCGCGAGTTGCAGCGCGCGGCCGCAGACGCCGGCGCACCCCGACGCCGGCCCGCCACCGCCGCCGGCGAGCCATCGCGGTCGGGCGAGGTCCGCCGCCTCGAGGAGGAGATCGCCGCCGCCGAGGCGGAGCTGGCGCTGGCGCGCAACCGCCTGCTCGACCCGGAGACCTTCGCCGATGCGCAGACCGGCGCCGAGGCCGGCCGAGTGCACGACCGCCTCAGCGGCGCCCTCGCCGAGCTCTACGAGCGTTGGGAGGCCCTGGCCGGCTCGGGTTGAGGGCCTCTTCCTACACTGTCGGCGATGAGCACCTCGACGCCCGTCCTCGGCGAGACGCTCGTCGACGCGGCGTCGATCCGACGTCGCGTGGTCGAGCTCGCCGCCGACATCGACGCGCACTACACCGACGTCGATCGCCCGGTGGTGCTGCTCTGCGTTCTCAAGGGTTCACTCATCTTCACCTCGGACCTGCTGCGCGCGCTGACCGTGCCCGTCGAGTTCGACTGCGTTGCGGTGCGCTCCTATGGCACCGGCAGCGTCAGCAGCGGCGTGGTTGAGATGGCCAGGGAGCCCAGCGAATCGCTGACCGGGCGCGACGTGCTCATCGTTGAAGACATCGTCGACACCGGCAACACCATCGCATTCCTGCAGCGCTACGTCGCCGGCGTCGGTGCCCGCTCGGTGAGGGTGGTGGCGCTGCTCAACAAGACCGCGCGCCGCGCCCACCCGCTGGAGGTCGACTGGCACGGCTTCGACATCGAGGACCGCTTCGTGGTGGGGTACGGGCTCGACTACGGCGGGCGCTTTCGCAACCTCGCCGAGGTGCGTGCGCTGCACGGCGTGTGATCGACCGCCGCGCTGCGCCGCTGGCGCTCGCCGGTGCAACCGTCGCGGTCTCCGTGTCCGCGATCCTGGTCAACGAAGCGCAGACCGACGCCGCCACGGTGGTCTGGCTGCGCATGGCGCTGGCGGTGGGGCTGCTCGCGCCGTGGGCGCTGTCGCGGCTGCGCCGCGGCGCGGTGGGCGCCACCCGTCGCGACCTGGTGCTCACCGTCGCCGCCGGTGCGTTGCTCGCCGTCCACTTCCTCACCTGGACCGCCTCCCTTGCCGACACCTCGGTGGCAGCAAGCGTGCTGCTGGTGTCGCTGCACCCGCTGCTGGTCACCCCGCTCGGCGCCGCCATGTTCGGCGACCGCGTCGACGGACGCGTCATCGCGGGGATCGCACTCGCGCTGGGGGGGACGGTGATCACCTGCGCCGGCGCATTCGGCGCGGGTGGCAACGCACTCCGTGGCGACCTGCTCGCCATCACCGGCGGGGTCGCCCTCGCCGGCTACCTTCTGATCGGCAGAAGCCGCCGCAGCCAGGCCGGCGTCGCCGCCTACTCCACTGTGGTCTACGCAATCGTGGCCGCTGCCGCGGTGGCGGTCGGGACAGCGGGAAGCGGCCTGCACGCACCCAGCGGCCGCACCCTTCTCGCCTGTCTCGGCCTCGCCGCGATCTGCACAATCGGAGGCCACACGGTCTTCAACTGGACCCTGCGCCGCCTCCCGGCCAGCACCGTCTCGCTCTCGTTCCTGGGTGAGCCTCCGCTGGCCGCGTTGCTCGCATTCATCGTGCTCGGCCAGCACCCACCCGTCTCCACGCTGATCGGTGGTGTCCTGATCATCGCGGGGTTGGCGGTGACGCTGACCACAGCACCCGCTGCCGAGCATGCCGCCCTTGTGTCCGAGGGGATGTGAGAGGGACGCCGGCGAAACGTGACACAGACACCACCGATGGGAGACAGGACATCACGCTCCCGTGAGCCGGCCTCCATAGCCTGAGCCCGTGCCCTGTGTGCACGCGGCTCTTTGGCAGTGGAGATGGACATGCGGCGCTTGGTTTCGGCTCTGATGGCGTTGCTGATCGCGGTCGGAATCGGCACGACCCAGCACCCCGCGTCGTCGGTCCATGCCAACGCTCCCTCCAGTTCCGGCGGCGCCGTTCTCGACGCCTTTGGCGGCATACATGTCTTCGGTAACGCATCGCTGAACACATCGGGTGCGCCCTACTGGCCCAACTGGTCGATCGCCAGCAGTCTCAGCGTCCTCCCTGATGGGAGCGGTGGCTGGGTGCTCGATGCATGGGGCGGTGTCCACGCCTTCGGCGCCGCACCTCAGGTTTTCAGCAACCCCTACTGGCGCGGTTGGTACATCGCTCGCGCGCTCGTCATGCTGCCCAATGGATCACCAAACGGGTGGTGGGGGTACGAGCTGGACGGCTTCGGCGGTGTGCACCCGGTCAACGGAGCGCCGTTGCTGAGCGGCTACGCATACTGGCCCAACTGGTACATCGCCACCGGCCTGGACATCCACACCAACACCGCCGGCGTTCCTGACGGTGGCTGGACGCTCGACCGATGGGGTGGCATCCACGCCTTCGGAAACGCGCCAACCCTGGACAACCCGCACTACACGGGAACGTACGACCTTTGGAAGACGCTGCACGTGGTTGCGGGTGGAGCCTACCTGCTGGCGCAGAACGGCATCATCCAGGCGATCGGGACGCCTGCCGGGGTGAACTGGGCGGGCTTCCCATCGTGGGGCGCGTGGGACGTCGTGACCGATGTTGCGCTCATCAATGCCTCATGGCCATCGGGCACCCCGACACCGGCGCCCGACCGGGCGCAGCTCGGCGCCGCGATGGACTACCTGCACAACGAGGACCGCTTGCTGCATGGCCTCTGGGCCCTGCAATACAACGATGGCCTCGCGGCAATTGCCGGCAACGGCGCCAGCTACAACACGGCCAACTGCGGAGGCAATTCCGGCGTCATCGCCGATCGCAGCCAGGACATGGTCGCACGCAACTACTTCGCCCACCCCATCGAGGGATGTCCGGGAACGCAATACGTTTTCAGCACCTATGAGCGAGGCATGCCGTACCACACGGTGGGCGAGAACATCGCCTGGACCGGCGGCAGCAGCGACCCGATCGACGTCCTGACGACGATCAACTCGATGTGGCTGAACAGCCCACCACACTTCGCCAACATGATGAGCCACAGCTACTCTCAGATCGGCTGCGGCATGGCTGCCACGAACGGACCCTACCAGGGCTTCGTTGGGGCGACGTCCGTGTGGACCTGCGAATTCCTCGGATAGGTCGCGGCGCCCTCACAGGGGCACCCCTGTCACCAGGAACAGCAGGTGCGTCGGCACCATGCCCATCACCACGCTGATGATCAGCACGTACAGCATCGCGGTCGCCGGCTGGTTGGCCCTGATCCGCGCGAAGTAGAGCGTGAATGCGCTGACGCCCGCGGTGAAGAGCACGCCGGTTCCCACCACCAGCAGCCAGAACAACACCGCCTGGTCCCCGGAGACGAGCCGCGCGCGACCATCGCCATGGCTCGCCAGCCCGTAGGCGATGACCGCGCAGTCCACCAGCACGGCGCCGAACACGGCGTAGATGGCGAGTCGCAGCGGCCGGAAGGAGAGGTTCGGGGTCACCAGGTACCAGTGCCCCAGCAGCATGCCGGCGAGCGCGGTGCCGCCGATCAGAGCGGCCGGCAGGAACACCAGGACGGCGCCACCCACCCCACCGATGGCCGGGCCGATCGCCTCCGCGGCGGCCACGAGCGCTGCCAGGCCGACGGTGACGGTGGCCAGCTCGACGACCCGTCGCGACGTCTCGGTGCCCACCGCTGCGAACAACGCGTCAACGATGAGCAGCACGGTGAATGCGACGCACCAGTGCACAAGGCCGGCGATCACGCCGGCGTCGATTCGGGCGTGCAGCAGTGCGCCGAGGTCTGATACCGCGGAGAGCAGCAGCAGGTCGATTCCCATGATCAGCGCGCAGATCGCGGCCGTGGTGCCCGCAAAACCGCGGCCGACCCGGCCCACCTGGTCGAGGGAGGCACTGACCGCGACCGTGCCGACGGCGAGCTCCAGGAGCACGAGCAGCCCTGCCAGTGGCGCGAGGTCGGGCAGGGACGGTGGCACCGCGCGATGGTACGCAGCGGGCTGTCAGCGGGCGGTTGGCTGCGCTACCGTGGCCGGCGGATGAACGCCGACCCGACGACGGCCGACGGCGGGGTCGGCACGCCCGCTCCCGAGCGTGACCCGGCGATCGCCTCACGTCCCTGGAGCATCGCCGCGGCCATGGAGCCGGTGCCACCGCTGGCACCGCCGCCGGCTCTGCCCGGCCAGGGGGTGGCGGTGGTGACGACGCCCCGCCCGGACGAGCATGCTCCCGGGCCGCGTTCCCTGATCGCCTTCGCGGTGCTGACGGTGGCGATCGCCGTCGTCGTCATCGTCCTGCTGGTGGTTGGGCGCTGATGACGAGGATCAGCCCGCGAGCGGTAGCCCTGCCTGCTCCCAGGCTTCGATCCCGCCCACCACGTTGATCGCCCGGGGACGGCCGTGTTCGTGCAGGAAGTCGACGGCCCTGGCACTGCGCCCCCCGAGGCGGCAGTGGACGAACACATCGCGGTCATCGGGGATCTCGTCGAGGCGCTGCGGCACCTCGGCCAGCGGGATCAACACCGCACCGGGGATGCGCTGCTGCTCGGACTCCCACGGCTCGCGGACATCGATGAGCACGGCCGCGCCCGACGCCACGGCGTCATGAGCCTGCTGCGGCGTCGCCTCCGCGTTTGTCGACATGGCACGGAGTATACGAATCGCCCGTTCGCAGCCCGCACGCGGCTGGTAGTCTGCCCGCAGTGAGTGCGATGGCCGCGGTTCCGACCTCCGCTCCGGCGGATGATCCCTGGCTGAACGCACAGCGGCAGTTCGACAACGCTGCGCAGATCCTCAACCTCTCGCCCGGTCTGCGCGCTGTGCTGCGCGAGGTGCGGCGCGAGCTGTTGGTGCGCTTCCCGGTGAAGATGGACGACGGCTCGGTGCGCGTGTTCGAGGGCTACCGCGTCCAGCACAACACCACGCGGGGACCGGCCAAGGGCGGCATCCGGTTCCATCCCGACACCACCCTCGAGGAGGTCAAGGCGCTCTCCATGTGGATGACCTGGAAGTGCGCGCTGATGAACATCCCCTACGGCGGTGCCAAGGGCGGAGTGGTGGTCGACCCCAGGCACCTCAGCCATCGTGAGCTCGAGAGGCTGACGCGGCGCTTCGCCAGCGAGATCAGCCTGCTGATCGGGCCGGAGTCTGACATCCCCGCGCCCGACGTCAACACCAACGCCGAGGTGATGGCGTGGATCATGGACACGGTCTCGATGGAGGCCGGGTACTCGATTCCCGCGGTGGTCACGGGAAAACCCCTCGACATCGGCGGCAGCGAGGGCAGACCGACAGCGACCGGCCGTGGCGTGTGCATCTCGGCGCTGGAGATCTGCCAGCGCCTGCAACGGGATCCCGCCTCGACCACGGTGGCCGTGCAGGGTTTCGGCAACGTCGGCAGTGTCAGCGCGGAATTGATGTGCGAACGCGGCTTCCGCATCTGCGCCGTCTCCGACGTCTCGGGAGGCGTCTACAACCCCGACGGTCTCGACGTCGCCGCCCTGCTCGAGCATCGCCGCAGCAGCGGAGGCGTCGCCGGCTTCCCCCACGCACGCGCGGTGACCAACACCGAGTTGCTCGAGCTGCCCGTCGACATGCTGGTCCCGGCGGCGCTGGAGAACCAGGTCACCGCCCGCAACGCCGGCCGCATCCAGGCGACGATCATCATCGAGGGGGCCAACGGACCCACCACTCCCGACGCCGACCTCATCCTCGAACATCGCGGCATCGTGGTCGTGCCCGACATCCTCGCCAACGCCGGGGGCGTCACCGTGTCGTACTTCGAGTGGGTGCAGGATCTCCAGTCATTCTTCTGGGAAGAGGGTGAGATCAACCGGCAGCTGGAGCGCATCCTCCGTCGCGCCTTCACGCAGATGTGCGAGCAGGCCGACCGGCACGGGGTGTCGCTGCGACTCGGCGCCTACCTGGTGGCGGTCAAGCGCGTCGCCGACGCCACCGCTGTCCGTGGCATCTATCCCTGATCGTCCCGCCCCGGGGGAGGCCCCGGCGCCGGGCCAGCAGCGCCACGACTACGAGGTGGGAGCGCCGCTCCGTGACGGCTGGGGAGGCACCCTGCGCGAGGGACGCTACCGCAGGACGGGTCTGCGCGTCACCGTGCAGGACATCCGCACCGAGCTGACCCGCACGCCCGGACTGGTCGAGCGGCTCGCCGGGATCGGGCGGAGCGCGCCGGGGCTTCGCGACCCGCACCTGCTCGCCGTCTACGACCTCGTCGAGGGCGAGGGCGCGCTCCAGCTCATCGCGGAGTGGTCAGAGGCGCCCACGCTGGCCGCGTCGCTGCGCCGCGGCGAGATCGATGAGCGGACGGCGGTGGTCGTCGTCGATGGCATCCTGGCCGGGCTCCAGTCCCTCCACGGTGCCGGCCTCTTCCACGGGCGGGTCGGGAGCGACACCATGGTCGTCGACCAGGGAGGAGTGGCGCGCCTCGCCGAGCTGGCGATCTGCGCGGCGGCGGCGCCGCCCGGTGCCGGCCCCGAGGCCGACGTGCGCGCCGCGGCGCGGCTCGGGCTCGAGCTCCTGCGCGGCTCGGGGCGGCGGCTGGAGCCCGTGCGCCGTGCCCTCGAGGCCGCCCTGGCCGCCGCCGCGCCGCCCGGCGCCGCCGCCCTCCGCGCCGCCGTCGCCGACGCGGCGGCCTCGGTGTTCGGAGCAGGCTGGCGCGAGCTCGGCGGAGCGCCGGCGCGGCCGCGCCGGCGCCGGTGGCGGCCCGCCCTCGCCGCCCTCGTCGCGGTGCTCGCGATTGCCGCCGGCATCGTGGCCGGCATCGCGCTCTTCGCCGGCGGCCATGGCCGCACCACGCCGCCAGGCCCGCTCACCATCGGCTCGGGTGCCGCCCTCACCGTCACCCCGGCCAGCGGCGGCTGCAACACAACCTTCGTCTTCGTCGCTCGCGGCGCGGTGAGCGGCAGCGGCATCCTCGTCTACCGCTGGGAACAGAGCGACGGCGAGTCCACCGCAAGCACCTCACTCCCGATCACCTTGAATGACGGTGCGTTCCAGCTCACCCAGGCGTGGCGCCTGCAGGGCGCGCAATCGCTCGACGGATCGATGACGCTGCACATCCTCAGCCCCGTCAACAGGACCTTCACTCGACCGTTCCACTACGTGTGCGCGTGAGGTCGCGTCAGCTGTCGGGCGCGCGCAATCCCCTGCCCCAGGGCGCCATCAGTGTCGGGGTTGGATTGCTCCTCAACGGCGTGTGCACCTACGTGTTCCTGGCGATCGCGGGCCACGCCCTCAGCGCAGAGAGCTACTCCGCCTTCGCCGGCTTCTGGGCGCTGCTCTTCGTGGTGGCGCCGGGGATCTTCGTCCCCCTCGAGCAGGAGCTGGGCCGCGCCATCGCAGGCCGGCGCGCCCGCGGCGACGGCGCCGGTCCGGTGGTGGCTCGCTGCGCGCTGATCGGGGGCTCCTTTCTGGGGCTGGTGCTGGTCGGGTCGGGCGCAGCGTTCGGGCCGCTCGACAACCGCCTGCTCGGGGGCGACGGCGTGCTCATGGTCGCCCTTCTCCTCGGCGTCAGCGCCTACTGCGCCGAGCACCTCGCCCGCGGCACGCTGAGTGGCAATGGCCGCTTTCGCGCCTATGGCCTGCTGGTGGGCGCAGAGGGCGTGTATCGCGCGGCATTCTGCGCCGCCCTCGCCGCCGCTCATGTGCGCAGCCCGGGGGCCTACGCGCTCGTCCTCGTCGCGGGTTCCTTCGCGGCTGTGCTCACGGCGCTGGCGCACCAGCGCGGGCTGCTCACCCCGGGCAGCCCCGCCCGGCATGCCGAGGTGACCACGGCGCTTGGCTCACTGCTGATCGCGTCGGTTGCAACCATGTTCATCTTCAATGGGGGCACCGTCATCGTCCAGCTGCTGGCTGCGCCGTCCGAGCATCGCCTGGCCGGGTCGTTCCTCAACGGACGGGTGATGGCATTCGTGCCCCTGTTCCTGTTCCAGGCGGTGACGGCGGCTCTGCTGCCGCGTCTGTCCGCCCTGGTCAGCCGCGGTGCTCACGCTGAGTTCCGCCGCACCCTCGGCCGCCTCCTGCTCCTCGTCGCCGCTCTCGGCCTGGCGACCATCATCGGCTCGCTGCTGGTGGGGCCCCCGGTGCTCCGCCTGGTGTTCGGTCCCGACTTCACCCTCACCAGCCGCGACCTCGCGCTCCTGGCCGCCAGCTCCACGGCGCTGATGGCCGCGCAGGCGCTGGGACAGGGATTGATCGCCCGCAGCGCTTACAGCGGCGTCGTCGCCGGCTGGGTTGCCGCCGTGGTGGTGTTCTTCATCGTGGTGTTCGCCGTCCATGGCCTGCTTCTTCGCGTGGAGCTGGGCATCCTCGCGGGCGGCGTGGCGGCCGTCGTCGTCCTGGCAGCGCTGCAGCCGGACCTGTGGCGGGCGGGCGTCCGCCCCGAGTCGTCCGCCGCCTGACCGGCCCCGGGGTCAGCTCGCGGTGGCCGCGAGCAGGTCCTCGCCCTGGTCCTCGGGGCCGACGAAGGCGAGTCTGACGTCCGCAAGGCGGGCGACGATGCGCTGGGCAACCCGCTGAACCTCTTCGGCTGTGACCCGGCTGACCGCCTCCGCCCGCGCATCCGGAGTCTCCATCGGCAGCCCGGCGCGCCATCGCCCGCCGAAGAACCGGGCCAGGCTGATGGCCGTCTCCGTGGAGCGCAGCAGCCGGCCGATCATCGCCGACTTGGCGGCCGCCAGCTCGTCCTCGGGCACGGGCTCGGACGCCATCGCCCGGAACTCGGCGAACGAGAGCTCGGTGGCACGGCGCGCGTCCTTCGGTCGCGTGCCGGTGCTGATGACGAAGACGCCGGCGTCCTCGAAGCCCTCGTGGTGGCTGAAGATGCTGTAGGCCAGCCCGTTGCGCTCGCGAACGGTGTGGAAGAGGCGCGACGACATGCCCCCACCGAGAACGTGGGTCATCACCGAGAGCGCGGTGCGGTCGTCGTCGGTCGCCGGGATCCCGGGAACCGCGAACACCATGCGAATCTGAGGCTCCTCCTGGTCGGTCACCGCGCGCACGTTGCAGGTGTAGCGCTCCCCCATCCCCCACCGGGCCGGGACACGTGGCCGCGGCGTGGCCGTGGGCACGTCGGCGAGCAGCTCGGCCGCGCGCTGCGCGGTCAGGCTCGAACCCCCGGCGATGGTCAGGCACATCGACGCCGGGGCGTAGAACGAGCCGTGGTAGTCGAGGAGCTGGTCGCGCGTCGCCTTCTCGATGACAGACGGAAAGCCGGCGGCCGACCACGCCATCGGCTGATCGCCGCCGAACGCGACGGTGCCGAGCCGGTCCCAGATCCAGCCCTCGGGGTCGGCGAGCCGCGCCGACAGCTCCTGGAGCACGACGTTGCGTTCGCGATCCACCTCATCGGCCGCGAACAGGGGGCGGGTCAGCATGTCGGTGATGATGTCGGTGAGTTCGTCGAGGACGGTCGCGGGTCCCTCGGCGTAGTAGGCAACCTCCTCGGTGTCGGTGTAGGCGTTGGTGTTGGCGCCGAGGCGATCGATCTCCCGCGAGATCTGCAGCGTGGTGGGGCGCCGGGAGGTGCCCTTGAAGAACATGTGCTCGAGGTAGTGGGCCAGCCCCGAGGTGTCCCTGGTCTCGTCGCGCGAACCGGCGCGCACGATCAGGAAGACGCCGACGTTGCGGGACGCCGATGGTGCATTGAGCAGGCTCACGCCATTGGGCAGACGCGTCAGGGTGGGTTCGTAGGGGTTGAGGTGGGTGCTGGTCATGATCCGTGCAGGGTAGCGCGCGCTCAGCTGGTGCCCGACTCCCAGGAGGCCAGGTACCTCTCCTGCTCGGGCGTGAGCACGTCGATCCGCACCCCCATGGCCTCGAGCTTGAGTCGCGCCACCTCGCGATCGATCTCGACCGGCACGTCGTGGACGCGGGTTTCGAGCTCGGCGTGGTGGCGAGCGATGTGTTCGGCGCAGAGAGCCTGGTTGGCGAAGCTCATGTCCATGACCGCGGCGGGGTGACCCTCCGCGGCCGCCAGGTTGAGCAGGCGGCCCTCGGCGAGCACGTGCAGGGTGCGGCCGTCGTTCATGGCGTAGCTGTCCACGAAGGGCCGCGGCTTGGTGACGCCCGTGGCCAGCTCGTCGAACGCCGCCAGGTTGATCTCGTCATTGAAGTGACCGCTGTTGGCCACGATGGCTCCATCCTTGAAGCGCTCGATGTGGACCCGGTCGACGACGTTGATGTCACCCGTGACCGTGATGACCACGTCCGCCACCGGGGCGGCGTCCTCGAGCTTCATCACCCGGAAGCCGTCCATCGCCGCTTCCAACGCGCGCGTCGGGTCGACCTCGGTGACGATGACGTTGGCACCGAGGCCGTCGGCCCGGCTGGCCAGCCCGCGTCCGCACCAGCCATAGCCGCAGACCACCATGGTGCGTCCCGCCAGGAGGATGTTGGTCGCCCGGATGAGGCCGTCGAGCGTCGACTGCCCGGTTCCGTAGCGGTTGTCGAACATGTGCTTGGTGAGCGCCTCGTTGACGGCGATGATCGGGAAGCGCAGCGCCCCCGCAGCCGCCATCGAGCGCAGGCGGATGACCCCGGTGGTCGTCTCCTCGGTGCCGGCGCGCACGTCCTCGAGCAGCTCGGGGCGGTTGCGGTGCAGCTCGGCGACGAGGTCGGCGCCGTCGTCCATGGTCAGGTTGGGCCGGCCGTCCAGCACGGACGTGATGTGCGAGAAGTAGCGGGCTGAATCCTCGCCCTTGACGGCGAACGTGGGGATGCGGTGCCGAGCCACCAGCGCCGCCGCAACGGCGTCGTTGGTCGAGAGCGGGTTGCTGGCGCAGAGGCGGACGTCGGCGCCCGCGGCCTTGAGCGTGATGGCCAGGTTGGCCGTCTCACTGGTCACGTGCAGGCAGGCCCCCACACGCAGGCCGGCGAGAGGCTGCTCGCGCTCGAACCTCTCGCGAATCAGGCGCACCACCGGCATCTCGAGCGCAGCCCACTGGATGAGGCGCTCGCCGTCGTCGGCGAGCGCGATGTCGGCGACGTCGTGGTCGATCGTGGTCATGGTGGCCATTGTGATCTCCGGTCAGAACGTGATGAGCGAGGTGTGCCGGTGGCCGCCCAGTGCCTCGGCACCCTTCAGGTCAATGAGCTCCACAAGGAAGGCGAGGGCCGCGACGACGCCGCCCAGCTGTTCAACCAGGCGAATGGTCGCGGCGGCTGTTCCCCCCGTGGCCAGCAGATCATCCACGATCAGCACTCGCTGACCACGGGTGATGGAGTCGGTGTGGACCTCGAGCACGGCCTCACCGTACTCGAGCGCATAGGCGATGGAGATGGTGGCCGCGGGAAGGCGTCCCTGCTTGCGCGCCGGGACGAACCCGGCCCCGAGCACGTACGCGACCGGCGCCCCGAGAACAAACCCCCGCGACTCCACACCCACCACGAGATCGATGTTGTCATCGCCATAGGGGGCGGCCATGGCGTCGACTGCGGCCGCAAACGCCTCTGCGTCACCGAGGAGGGTGGTGATGTCGCGAAAGGTGATGCCCGGCTTGGGGTGATCGGCGATGCTGCGGATTGCAAGCGCCAGTCTGCGTTCGACGTCAGCTGTGGATGGCCTGATGAACTCGGGCGGAGCGGGTGGCACCCGCGCAGTCTACGGGTCGCCTAGGCGCCGCTCACGCCTCGCATGGTGTCGGTCCCGGCGTAGTTCGGTGTGATCGCGGGATTGGTGACGGACCCGAACGGCTGGAAGCCGCCGAACCCGTCGAGCACGTAGCCGCCGTCTCCGGATGGGGTCAGCACGATGCCGCGCGCGATGTCCCAACCCTTCCAGTACACGGGGGTTACCACGGCGGGCGCGGTGCCGAAGGGATGCACCCCGCCCCAGCCATCGAGCACGTAGCCGCCGGTGCCGGTGGCGTTGAGCGCCACTCCACGGGCGATGTCCCAGCCCTTCCAGGGCGCGGTGGTCGCCGGCGCCGGCGCGTTGCCGAACTGGTGCAACCCGCCCCAGCCGTCCAGCACATAGCCGCCCAGGCCGCTGGGCTCGAGCACGATGGCTCGGGCGATGTCCCAGCCTGACCAGTACGCCGAGATCGGCAGCGCCGGCGCGCCCCCGAACGGCCAGATGCCGCCAAAGGCATCGACCACGTATCCACTCACCCCATCGGGGCGCAAGGCCACCCCGCGCGTGGCGTCCGAGCCCGGCCAGTAGCCGCCGCTGGTCACCGCCGGAGCCGTGCCGAACTGGTGGAGACCGCCCCACCCGTCGAGGACATAGCCGCTGGTCCCGGACCGGTCGGCGGCGATGCCCCGGGCGATCGGCCACGCCCATCCCGAGGTGGCCACGACGGGCGGCGAATCGGCGGGATGAAGACCGCCAAACCCGTCGACGCCATACAGCCCGTGCAGCTTCATCGCCGGGGCGGCGGACGTGGGCACGGTCACCGTGGCCTGCCCGCTGCCCGACGGAGCGATGCCCCCGAATGTGTTGAACGCCTCGACGTAGTACTCGTATGTGTGCCCGGGCGTGCCGAACACCGTCGACGTGGTCGCATACGTGTCACACCACTTCAACCAGGGCCCGGAACCGTCGCGTATGAAGACGGTGTACCAGTTGGGGGCTGCGCTGCCCGGCTGCAGTGACCAGTTCAGGGTGAAGCCGGTTGTCGAGGGCGTGGCAAGCGGAGTGACCGCCGCCACCGGCACCGCGGGCGACCCGACCGGCCCGGTGCCGTTCGCGTTGGTGGCGGTGACGGTGAAGTAGCAGACCGTCCCATTCACGAGGCTCACCGGCAGCGAGGTGGTGGTGCCCGACACCGTCGTCGAGGGTTGGGCGACGCCGTGCACGCTGTAGGGGGTCACCAGGTACGACTGCACCGGCCACGCGGTGCCCAGGGGAAACTGCGGCGCGGTCCAGGTCAGCGTCGTCTGCCCGGCGCCGCAGTCCGTGACCGGTGCCACCACCGGCGCCGAGGGCGTGAGCTTGTAGGTGATCGTGAGGCTGACGTCGTCGACGAAGAACTGCGAAGGGTACAGCCCGTTGGTGAAGCCTTCGAGCTGCGCATCGACGGTCTGCCCGCCGTGGGTGTTCAGGAACGACGTGACGTCGATGGTGTCGGACGTGTACCCGGTGGGCGTGCAGTACCGCTTGCTGGCGCCGGCGTCGGGTGTGGTGCCGACGCCCAGGCCGACGCTGAGCCAGTCCTTGCAACTCGCGTTGTTGTCGGGTTCAGAGGTCGCCACGGTGTAGAAGTACGTGAGCTGTGCGCTGGTCACCTGGCCCGGGGAGACGAATCCCTGGACGAGGCTGTCGCTGCAATTGTCGATGTAGCAGAGATCAGCTGCCCAGGTCCCGGAATGCGGATACTGGGTGTCGATGAGCTCGCCACCGGAGCTCTGGTTCTCTGTCCACGCCGTCTGCGGCACACCCGACTCGAACCCACCGTCGACGAGCGGTGTCGACGTGGCCGTCGTGGCCGCCTGCGCGATGCGGGTTGCGACCACTGCGTTGAGTGACAGCACGCACAGGGCGAGGAGCAGCGTCCGTGCGAGCAGGCGCCGTGACGCCGAAACGACTCTCGACCGAGGGTTCAATTGTTCTCTCATTTCGCCACCGCCAATCCGCTGCCCTGTCCGTTGATGAGTTGAGGTGTTGACCACACAGCAGGCGCATCGCCGAAGGGCAGGACCTGACCCGTGCTGGTCAGCGTGTACCCGCCGCTGTCGCTGGCGCAGGTGATGGCCCGCGTCACGTCCTGACCGGGAAAGTCAGTCGACGAGGTGACCGCCGGGGCGCCCCCGAAGGAGTGGATGTCGTTGCTTCCATCGACCCACCAGCCGCTGTCATTGTCACTGCGGAGGCACGCGGCTCGGACGATGTCCTGGCCCGGATAGTAGGGGCTGTTGAGGCGAACCCCGGGGGCGTTGCCGAAGCCATGCATGCCACCCCAACCGTCCAGGATCCAACCCCCAAGCCCGTCAGCACGCAGCACCACTGCGCGCGCGATGTCCCATGTCCAGCTGACCGTGGACGCCAACGCGGGCGCTGTACCGAAGGGGTGCAACCCGCCCTCCCCATCGAGGACGTATCCACCCTTGGCTGTGGGCGACATGACGAAATCGCGTGCGGCATTCTGGCCGAACCAGTACGCGGTCGGACGAATGCGCGGGGCGCCCCCAAATGCATGGATACCGCCGTAGCTGTCGAGCACGTACCCGGACGCGGTCCCGGGAATCAGCGCCATCCGAGTCGCCCTGGCCTGTGTGGGCCACACCGTCTGCTCGACAGGGCTGGGGGCGCCTCCGTAGGCGTAGACGTGACCGACGGAGTCCACCATGTAACCCGATGGCCCATGCGCGCCGGACAGCTCGAGCCAGCTGATCTGCGTATACCAGAACAGTCCGTTGGCGTACGAAGGATTGCCCATGGATTCGTTCCAGTTGCTCACGTTGATCACGCCGGTGCCGACGCCACCGTCGTTCTCCTCGAGCACGCTGATGTAGCCGTTGCCCGTCGACATGTTGACGTGGGACGTGTCGCTGACCACCCCGGTATGTCCGGCCGGTTCCGCATTGGGATTGGCCGCGCCGCCCGACAGGCTGACCACGTCCCCGGGCGCGGGCACCACCCCGGGCGCCGGCACCCCCACGGGGAGGCTCGGAAACCTCTGGTGATTGTTGGCCACGAAGACAGCGCCGTTGCCCGCTGCCGCCTGGAGCCCGTAGGCCACCCACATGAAGCGCGTGCTCAGCTCCACGCACTGGAAGTCCGCCTCGAAAGGATCACTGCTCCACCAGGTGTTCTCCGTCGGGCCGCATGCGTACACGTTGTCGAAGCTGGGCCCGAGGTTGACACCCTGCACCGTCTGGCCGTTCACCACCCCGGACACGGAACCGCAGAACCCGCTCCCGCTGCCCTGGGTGTTGGTGGTCGCGGCGGTGAGCGTGACACTGCGGTTCGCGGCCACCGGAACGCGGTGCACCAGCCCGCTGGAAGCGGTCAGCAGCGCGGTGGAGCCGACCAACGCCGTCAGTGCGAACAGCCCGACCCGGACGCGCAGCGACGCACCGCTGGGCCTGGGTTGGGGGAATCGCATCGCGTTCTGTCACCGTCTGTGCGTGGATGGACGAGCCACCCCATCCAATCGTTATGTGGCCGTTCGGTGGCGACCGGCGCGCAAAGAATCGGTAACGAATGTCTAACCTGAGGTCGCGTGTCGTTCATGGGCCCCCGTGTGGAAGGCCGCATCACGGCCCCGCCGCGAACTGGGGACGGCGTTCGCCGGCGGCGCAATGCCTTGTTACGATTCGCCGATGGCGGAGTGGAGGAGCCTCGCTCCTGGCGACCAGCCGACCGGCAGGGCCGTCGCCGCAGAACTCCACGCGGTGCCTCGTTCAGCCATCGTCGGGCGCATCGGTGAAGTGGCGTGCCTCGCGCTCGCGCCCGTGGTCGTGTTCTTCGGTCTCCAGGTGCGCGCGATGCCCCGAATCTCGATGATCGACCCCTATTTCTACGGCGCCTACGCCCTCGATGGAACGAGCATGTTGCAACGCTTCGGCACGGGCAACTATTTCTGGCCGCGGGTCGGTTTCATCCTCCCTGACAGGCTCTTCATCACACTCTTCGGACCCCTCGGCGGGTTCTTCAGCTTCCGGTACGTTCTCGCGCTGGTGGCAACGGTGCCGATGTACATCCTCTTCAAGCAGCTGTTCGGTCGCTGGGCGGGGGCGCTCGTGGTTCTGGTCATCCTCACCGCGCCGGTTGTCCTGTCTGCGTGGGGGTCCGACTACCCTGATTCGAGCGCGGTCTCGTACCTCGCCGCCGGCGCCGCCTGCGCGTTCATCCTCGGCAAGACCGATCGGACCCAGGTCGTCTGGGCGTTCGGCGCCGGCCTGTTCATGGGGCTGGCCATCAATTCGCAGGTGGTGGCGGGCTTCACCATTGCAGGGATCCTGGTCGGATGGCTGCTCAGCGCCCGTGCTGATCCAAGGCGACTCACCGCCACACGGTTTGCAAGCATGGCCGCGGGCGGGCTGACCGCCACCGTCGCTCTCGTCTTCTTCACCGCCGTGACCATGGGTCAGTGGGACATCTTCAAGCCCACGGTCCATGCGATCCTGCAGTACCGGCAGCCCAACGAGATCGCGCTGTTCCACAGCTCGACCTGGCGCTGGCTCATCGATGACATCTATGTGTTGGTGCCGCCGGCGCTGGTCGCCGCCTGGGTCGTCGCCGCGTGGCCGGTGTTCGGCAGGGCCGATATCTCCAGGGCGGAGCTGGGATTCGCAGCAGCGACGGCGGTTGCATTCGTGCTCCACGCGCTGGCGCAGTTCGTCGCCAAGAACTGGACGCTGGAGTACTACCTCTATACCTCGATGCTGTGGGCGCTGGTGTGTCCGCTCCTGACCTTCACCGTGCTTCGGCTCGCCCGCGCACGACCCGCACCTCAGGTCAGCCGCGGGGCCCTGGTCCTGGCGGCCGCCGCACTGTTGGGGATCCCCCTGGTGCTGCGGGTGTTCCGTGATCAGCTGCAGCTTGGCTTCGGGGTGGCTCTGGCGATGACGGCCGTTCCGGCGATCGGGGGCCTGCTGGCTCGCTCCACCCGCCTCCGCCGCGTCGGCTCCGTTGCCGCGGTGATCTGCGTCACCGCCGCATCCACTCTGCTCGTGGTCGGGGTGCCGGAAAATCCCACCATCTACCCGGGGCAGGTGGCCTATTTCACGCCGGACTATGGGACGGCGCTGTTCGGTGACGGGCGAGCGGCGGTCGACCGGTACGCGGTGTTCGCCAACCTTCACACCGTGGTTCCCACCTACCAGCAGGTGCCGGGCGACCTTGCGATGTGGTGGCCTGCGCAGCCAAGTCAGACCGTCAACGTGGCCAGCGCACAGTACCTCTGGATCCTCGAGGGGCTGCCGTCGACGTTGCCGGCGCTCGACGACGCGACGCGCGCTGACCTGGTCGGCCGCCATCCAAGCGTGCTCGTGCTGCTCAGCGACACGGGCAATGAATTCGACGTCGCCGAACAGTCGCTGGCGGCGGGCGGGTTCGCGCCACACACGTATCGTGACGCGACGTTAACCTCGGGGTCGGACGTGCTGCACGTTCGGGTTCTTGTCCTGGGGGCTTTCGCGCCACACTGATCGCGGTACTGCTGACGCTGTGACAATCGTGTCACCGCGGCGCGAGGCTGAGATGCAGCGCCACATCATGCACGGGTGGTCCGGACTCGCTGTGCAGCTCTGTGTGGCTGCGTCGCGCTGCTGATGAGCGCCAACAGTGCGAGCGCTTCAACTGGTTCGTCCACGCCACGTGTCGCCGACCACGGATTGACCATCATGGATGGTCGCATTCACCGCTCGATGGACACCACCAACGGAGCACCCCCGGCTGGACTGGTGCTGGGCGCGCGACCGTCGCGTCTGACCAATACGCGTCTGTCAGCCACCACCTCAACGCGCTCCGCAGGCCGCGAGGTGTTGGGCTTCGCCCAGAGTGGCGAGGTCTCGAGTGGTTCGTGGAAGTCCGACCTGCGTCTCGACCTGCTCACCACGGTCGCGTACTTTGGCATCAACGTCAACGGCGACGGTTCGCTGGTCACGTCGGACAGCGGGTACCAGACGTGGCAGAGCCAGGCCGCGACCGACCTCATCAACGCCGCGCACGCCTCCGGTGACCGCGTCGTGCTGACGGTCAAGGCGTTCAACGACGCGGCGATTGCCTCGGTGACAGGCTCGAGCCAGTCCCGGCAGACGGCCGTCGCCAACATCATCGCGCAGGTCGTCGCGCGCTCCGCAGACGGTGTCAATGTCGACTTTGAGGGCTTCGACTCCTCAGTGGCCAACAATTTCGTGCAGTTCGTGGCGCAGCTGCGCGGAGCCCTGTCGACACAGCTTCCCAACGCCGCCTACCTCACCGTCGACACCTACGCGTCGGCTGCGTGGGGCGGGACCATGTACGACATCGTCCACCTGGCTCCGTACCTGGATGCCTTCGACGTGATGGCGTACGACATCACCTCGCCGGGCTCCTCCACCGCCGGCCCGGTGGCGCCGCTCGCAGGGATGACGTATGCCGACGTCAACACCGTCGCATCGTATCTGTCGCTTGTGCCCGCGTCGAAGATCATCCTCGGAGTTCCCTACTACGGGTACAAATGGTCGGTAACCAGCCCGGTTGCACAGGCGCCAACCCTGGGGTCGGCCTCGGCCGACACCTACGCGAGCGTGCAATCCGACCTGGGCTGCGCCAGCCAGCTGACGCAGCACTGGGACAGCACCTTCGCAACGCCATGGGCCACGTGGTGGAGCCCAGCCGCCAATGATCCCTGCCAGGGCAACCACAACTCGTGGCGCGAGCTCTACTACGACAACGCTGCATCCCTGGGCCAGAAGTACGACCTGGTGACCTCCCGGAATCTCAAGGGTATCGGCATCTGGGCCCTGGGCTACGACTCCGGGTACCAGGATCTCTGGAATGAGATCGCCGCGAAGTTGACGGTGCCGGCGCCGGTGGTTGTCCCCCTGCCGACGTCGGAGAGCACCACCGCCTTCACCGTGTCGTGGTCGTTGCCTTCGGGCAGCCCGGCGTTCGCCTACTTCGCGGTCTTTGTCACGGATTCCGGCGGGCCCTGGACGTTCTGGAGCAACGTCGCGAACTCACAGAGCACGACGTTCTACGGTGTGAAGGGACACCAGTACGGATTCGCGGTGGAGGCATTCACACCGGATTGGCGCTCCAGCGGCATCGACGCTGCCGGCTCGGCAAGCACAACCGTGTCAACCCAGGCGCGGTCGTCGGAGCCGTTCACCTCGATGTACGCGCTGGACGGCTACGGAACCCTCCACCCGGCGTCGTCACCGCCGCTTGCGTCGTCGGCGCAATGGCCGGGATGGGACATCGCGCGCGGCGTCGCGCTCGACGGGGCTGGTGACGGCGGCGCGGTGGTCGACGGCTTTGGCGGATTGCACCCCACCGGGAACGTCGCGGCGGTGAACGGAACTTTCTACTGGGGAGGCTGGGACATCATTCGCGGCCTGACGCTGGTGCCGGCCGCCTCGCAGGGATGGGTTCTTGACGGATTCGGCGGCCTCCATGGGTTTGCCGTGGGCTCGGCGTCGCTCCCCCCGGCGTTGACGACATCACCCTACTGGGGATGGGATATCGCGCGCGGCGTCGCGGCCTTCTCAGACGGCAGCGGCGGTGTCGTCCTCGACGGCTGGGGCGGCATCCACCCGTTCAGCACCGGCGCCAACCCGGCCGTTCTGGCGGACGCCTCGGCGTACTGGCCGGGCTGGGACATCGCCACCGCCGTCACACTGATCGCGGGCTCGACCGCCGCGCACTACAGTGGCTATGTGGTTGATGGATTTGGCGGGGTCCACCCCTTCGCGTCCCACGGCGTCACCCTGCCGACGCTGTCAACTGGTGCGCTGTGGCCGGGACTGTACCTGGCTCGAGGCATCGTCCTGGTCCCGGGCTCGACGACCATGGGGTACGTCGTTGACCGCAGTGGCGGGTTCCACCCGTTCGGTGGAGCGCCCGCGGTGGACACACCAAGCCTCATCGCCACGCCTGCGATGGTCAGGTCCGCCGCCGCGAGCTGAGCCCACCACACCACGCGATCAACTGTCGTCGGGGGAACCAGGCTCGCTCCTCTGATCCACGTCGGCGGTGAGCATGACCTCGCGGAGCCGGTTGACGTACGCGACGACCGGCATCAGCTGCCACCGCGTCAGACGGCCCGCGGCCCGCAGCACGCGTCGCTTGGCTCCGCGGGCGTTGGGCTCCAGCGGGAAAGCCAAGCGGCCTATGACCGGTGCGCCTGCTGTGGTGAGGCCGTCGGCCACGTCCGCCGTGCTCATCCCGTCGTCCCACAGGCGCATGCGCCGACCGCGGTCGGTGACCCATTGTGCAGCCGCGGCGGGTGTCGTCGGCATGGCTGCGCTGGCGAACTCGGGCACGGGGGCTGCGCAGGCTTTGGCCAAGGCGGCGATCAGCTCACCTTCGTCCTTCACGACCACCGTGTCCGCCCGAGCCTGGTGGGGAAGCCCGCCGACGTCGGTCACGATTGTCGATCGGCCCAGCAGGGCGGCTCGCTCGACGACGCCGGATGACCAGATTGCACGGTAGGGCAGGACCACGACGTCGGCCGCAAGGATCCAGCGATCGAAGAGGGCGTCGGAGACAAATGACTCGCGAAGGTGAGCACCCGGGGTGCGGTCAACAAGCCTCCGCAGCCCGTCGACGTATGCCGAATGCTCCGGGCTCGGCACCCGTACAGACCCGACCACGTAGATCTCCGCCCCTGGCCAGGCGTTGAGCTCCGCAAAGGCGCGCACCGCCCGATCGAAACCCTTGTGCGGCTGAAGGAAACCGATGCTCAGGAAAACGAACGCCTCGGCATCGATACCCAGTCCCTCGCGCGCCCTCGCTCGTGTCATGGAGGCGCGCGCGATGAACGACTCACCATGCTGAATCAGGCGCACGCGGTCGGCGGAGAGCCGGAAGGCCTGGAGCATGTCGTCGTGCTCCTGAGCGGTATGCGTGTACACCCGCTCTGGCGCGTGCCAGACAAGGCGCCACAGCGGAGCGAGGGCACGGCGGCTTCCCGAGGCGTAGTCCACCTCATGGACGTAGACCTCAACACGCCGTCCCAGGGTGAACAGGAGAAGCAGGCTCAGGATGTCGGTCAGGTAGCCGACCCTGCTCGAGGATCCGAAGAAGAAGAAGGGGTGGTACTGCACCAGCACTCGGTCATAGCGCCTCGCGATGCGGGCCAGCTTGACCCGGCCGCGGAGCGTCAGGAAGTTGGCGTGGTACCGCGCGCCCGACGGTGCCGGGGAGATGACATCGACGATCTCGCCGTCGGCGCGCATCTTCCCGGCGAGCTGCAACGCGTAGGCTGCCAGCCCGTCGCGCGCGGGAGGGTAGGGGGTAACAAGGAGAGTCTTCATTGCCATTCGTCGAGCGCGCGCTCGACACGATCGAGAACGCCCGACCACCCATATTCAGCGGACACGTACTCCTTCCCCCGCCGCGCGAGATCGGATCGGAGCTCGGGAGCCTCCAACAGCAGCGACAGGGCAGCGGCAAACTCAAACCGGTTGCGATACGTGAGGCCACCCTGAGAACGGGCGCAATGCCAGGCCACGACAGCGCTGGATGCGTTGGCCATCACCGGTGTTCCGGCTGCCCAGGATTCGAGGACGGAGAGAGAGAAGCTCTCATTCGCTGAGGGTTGCAGGGACAGGCCGGCCGCCGCGAACGCATTCCACCGCTCATTGTCGGGAAGGAACCCGAGGTCGACGATCTCGACGCCCGGGGGGGCGACTCCGACGTCGCCCGCGCCACAGGTGACCAGTTGTATCGGGCGACCCAGTCTCCCTGCTGTGAACGCCAGCTGCTCCAACATCTCATTCCAACCCTTCATCCACTCCCGGCGCCCCGCGTACAGCAGAAAGCCCTCGGAAACCCCGTGGCGGAGGCAGAATCCGCGAACGTCGAAGTCGATCGGCGGCTCGACTCCCGAACCGACGACCGCGACCCGGTCCGGGAGCCGATACAGACTGGCCGCGAGGGTTCGTTCTGGTTCCGACAGGAACCAGATGCCCTTGACATCCTCGAATGCGGCTCTGAAGAGTTCCAGGCGAGCGAACGGTTCGTCGTGCAAACAGGGCATGAGAATGGTTCGGTCCGCCGCCAGCTCGGTGCAGACGAAGGATGTCCAGGCCATGTACGGAGCGCAGAGAATCGAGTCGTAGTCGCCCGCATGACAGCTGAGGAAATCGAAGAGGTCAGGTGAACGGGTACCCGTGTTCATCCACTGCATCTGATCGAGCACCGGCACGGACTCGCCGGAGAGAATGCGGTGGCCGATCAGGTCAGGGCCCCGCTCGGGAGGCACGACCGCAAAACGTCGCACCATCACGCCGTCTTCCTCGTGATCCCCAGCCGCCCGGGCGTTCCCTGGCCGGTACAGGTCAACAGACGTGGTCGTGAGCACCTCCACCGGCCATCCCCTGGCGCCCAGTCGCACAGCCATGGCCTTGAGGACTGCCTCGGCACCTCCGAGCACGTCAGCCCCGTACCGCGAGGCCACCACGGCGATCGGACGCCTCATGTGCTTGCTCATCCCACTCCTGGCCCGCGTAAGGCCGCATGCCGTGCGCCGCAGACTGTGACGGCGCCTCCAAAACTGTTCGAGACAGCACCGTGGGTCATGGCGCCGCCGCGCACGGGATACTCGTTCGCTCCAGCCAACCACGACGACCGACGGGGTCGGATCGGAATGGTACCATCGGCCGGAGCCTCGCAAGGCGTCTCATCGGTCATATGAGCCTGCCATGTCAACCATTCAACCGGAAAGCCCTGGTGCGGTTGCGCCTCCAGGCTGGCCGGGCGCCGCGGAATTCGGCAGCCCGGACACTTCGTGATCTCCGCGGGCCCACGTCGTGCTGTCGGATTGCTCAGCGCCATTTTGCCCCGGCGGTACCGGCGACTTCCCGAGGACGTCGCGGCCCTCTCGGAAACCACGGCTCGACTATCCGAAGCCGTCCGAGAGCTGACCACAACGGTGAACCAGCAACGCGAGTCCGTTGACAACGCGTACCAGTCCCTGCTCGAGCAGCTTGCTGAGGTGTCGCGCCTGCGCGACGAGGACCGAGCCGAGCTGACCGGCCTCGCCGCACGGGTGCGTGACGGGGCACGAGCCGCCACCGCCACGCCCGCCTCGGAGTCGTCGACACCCAGCGGCGGCACGGAGATCGACATCGACGGCTTCTATTCCGGTTTCGAAGAGCGTTTCCGCGGCAGCCGCGAGGACATCAGTGCGCGACTTGCCGCGTACCTTCCCGACGTGGTCGCACTTCGCGGCGGAGACGCCGCACTGCTCGACGTCGGTCCGGGACGATGCGAATGGCTCGAACTGCTCTCCAAGGAAGGCATACCCGCGTACGGAGTCGACACCAATGCCCGTTTCGTCGATGCGGGAACAGCCCTCGGGCTCGACGTCCGTCACGGCGATGCAATTGCGCACCTTCGTGGGCTGCCCGACCGGTGCCTCATTGGAGTGACCGCCTTCCAGGTCGTGGAGCATCTGCCCACCAACCTCATCTTCGACATGGTCGACCATGCGCTGCGGGTGCTGCGTCCCGGCGGGATCATGATTCTCGAGACCCCGAATCCACTGAACCTGGTGGTGGGCGCGGCCGACTTCTGGATGGACCCCACCCACCTGCATCCCCTCCACCCGCGCTTTCTCGAGTACCTGCTCATCAATCGAGGTTTTGCCCACGTGGAAGTGCGCATGGCCAACAGTCCCGAGGGATGCTTTGATACAGCCCGTCTGGACGACGACGGTGAGATGAAACGTGTCGTCGACCAGCTCAACGGACTCCTCTATTCGGGCCGGGATTATGCAGTCCTCGGCTGGCGTGCCGAGCACGCCGGCTGAGGGCCGAACGGCCGCTGACTGGTAGAGTGTCCACATGCGCGAGTTGCTTCCCGCCTCGGTCGAGGTGACCCGGTGGCGCTGACGTCTGCCCTGCGACCTCCGGCGTCGGCGCCGGAGGCGGTGTCCACGCTGCGACGCCACGTCAATCTCACGCTCGAGCTGGCGTGGACGCAGTTCAAGTTGAAGTACACCGGGTCCGTCCTGGGATATTTCTGGTCGCTGCTCAAGCCGCTGATGCTGTTCAGCATTCTCTTCGCGATCTTCGTCGTGCTCTTCAAGCAGCGCACCAACGAGTTCGCTCTGCAGTTGCTGGTCGGCGTGGTGGTTTTCACGTTCTTCACCGACGCCACGGGCGTGGCGATGTCGTCAATCGCCGGCGCGGGGCACCTCATTCGCAAGGCATACTTCCCGCGCGCCATCCTCGTCGTGGCATCGACCATCACCGCGCTGCTCACCATGATGATCAACCTCACGCTGATCGTCGTTGTGGCCACCCCGCTGGGCCACCTCCATTTCGGCCTCTACTCCGCAGTGCTGCCGCTGCTCCTCGTCGAGTTGTACGCACTGGCTCTTGGCTTCGCCTTCCTCCTCTCATCTCTCTTTGTGTTCTACCGCGATCTCGGTCACATCTGGGAGATCGTCACCCAGGTGCTCTTCTACGCCTCTGCGATTGTGTACCCGGTTGTCGCCGTTCCCGAGCGCTTTCGCGGCCTGTTCTTCATCAATCCCCTGGCTCAGGTCGTGGAGGATGTACGCCACGCCATCGTCATCAGCGTCGTTCCGTGGACCGCAGACTACGTGGGTGTCCGTATCCTGGTCCCGCTCGGCATCACAGCAATCGTCCTGGTTGCGGGTCTGCTTGTCTTCCGTCGCCTGACCCCCGTGTTCGCCGAGTACCTGTGAGCGCAGCCATCTCCGTCCAGGGGGTCACCAAGAGATTCCGCATCCCGCTGGACCGTGGCGCCACCCTCAAATACCGCCTCACCCATCCCCGAAGCACCGCCAAGTACCAGGATTTCCTGGCGCTCGACGACGTGTCCTTTGACGTGCCCCACGGTCAGTTCCTCGGGATCGTCGGGCGGAACGGCTCGGGCAAGAGCACCCTGCTCAAGATCATGTCCCGCATCTACATCCCCACCCATGGGAGCATCGTTCTCGATGGGCGGGTGTCACCTTTCCTGGAGCTCGGCGTGGGCTTCAATCCCGAGCTGACCGCCCGTGAGAACGTCCTCCTCAATGGAGCAGTCCTCGGACTTGGTCGGCGTGAATTGCGACGACGTATGGACGAGATGATCCACTTCGCCGAGTTGGAGCAGTTCGTCAACACCAAGCTCAAGAATTTCTCCTCGGGGATGCAGGTGCGTCTCGCCTTCACGGTGGCCATCCAGGCAGAGGCCGCCATCCTGCTGATGGATGAAGTCCTCGCCGTCGGGGATGCGCGCTTCCAGGCGAAGTGCTTTGACGTGTTCAATCGCTACAAGCGAGAGGGCCGCACGATCGTGCTGGTCACTCATGACCTCGCGGCCGTCGACCTGTACTGTGACTCAGCAATCTTCCTGGAGCATGGCAGGGTGATTGGAGAGGGGCAGCCGTCCGACGTCACCGCAAGGTATCGGCGGATGGTGGCCGACGAACAGGAGGCCGACGCCATCGCCAGCGGTGAGACAGGGTACTCAGACAAGGCCGAGAGCACGGAGGCCCGCTGGGGCAACGGCGACGTGCGTATCGCGTCGGTCCGACTCGAGAATGCACAGCACGAGGAGCACACCAACTTCGAGGCCGACGCGCCCATGACCATCGCCGTTGAGCTGGAGGCGCGGCGCGATGTCACCGACCTCGTCGTGGGCATCGGCATCCATCGCGCCGACGGCGCCGTCATCGGTGGTACGAACACACACATCGGGCGCGCCGTTCTGCCTCCGCTCGCGCAGGGCGATCGTCTGCGGGTGTCGTACTCGATGAATCGACTCCCACTCCTCGCCGGCGCCTACCGTCTGACGATCGCCGCACACCCGAGCGTGCATTCGGTGACCTATGACCATCTCGAGCAGGCGGTCTCATTCCGGGTCACCGACGACTCCGGTCGAACCGGGCTTTTCGACCTCGGTGGCGGCTGGGTCGTCTCCTCCGAGCAGCGCGCTGGAGCGGTCGCGTGACACTCACCCGCGATCTGAAGGACCTTTCGCGCCCCTACAGGCGATCGGCCGCCAGGCTCGCTGCGCGCCTGGCCGGGCTGCCGGATCCCACGGCGGCCCCAGTAGCAGCCACTCCGCCCAGCCCCGACGACGGGGGGATGCAAGTGACGTTGCAGTACGCGGTGCACCCACGGCCACGGTTCGGCGAAACGTGGCAGCTCCCGCGGCACAAGGAGTTGTTTGAACTGATCGCGCGTGGTAGCCAGCAGTACGCGGATGTTCTGCAGTCGATCACCGCGCACGCCGAAGCCCTGAGGCGCATCCCCGTCCTCACCGATGGCGAGCGCGACCCGTCCTGGATCAATGGATGGCTTCCCGGGTTGGACACGGCGTCGCTGTACGCATTCGTCCGAGATCGGAACCCGCAGACATACCTCGAGGTCGGCTCCGGCAACTCGACCAAAGTTGTCCGGCGCGCGATCGAGGACGGCGGCCTGCGCACTCGAATCGTATCGATCGATCCCCAGCCGCGTGCCATCTGCGACCAGCTCTGCGACGAGGTCATCAGGGAGCCTCTGGAGGACGTGGATCTGAAGGTCTTCTCTGAGCTGGGCGATGGGGACGTCTGCTTCATTGACAACTCTCACTGTGCCTACCAGAACTCCGACGTGACCGTCAGCTTTCTCGAGGTGCTACCCCGCCTTGCGGGGGGCGTACTCGTCGGAATCCACGACATCTACCTACCCGACGACTACCCCATCGATTGGTCCGACCGTTGGTACAACGAGCAGTACCTGCTGGCGGCGTTTCTTCTTGGTGGTGGCGGCGAGACCTCCATCGAGTTTCCTGCGTGGTTCGTGGCCAAGCAAGCCGCTCACCAGGGCGCGTTGGCCGATCTCTGGCGGGGGCCGGCCTTCGCTGAGGTCGAACGTCACGGAAACGGGTTTTGGCTCAGGACCGGTTGACCGGACGGGGATTGGCGCGTGCGCAAGCCGGGGCACGTGACCTCCGCTGACCCCGCCGCGGAGCACGCCGAGCCGGGCACCGCATTCATCACCGGCGCAACCGGGCAGGACGGCACGTACCTCGCCGAGCTGCTGATCGGGCGGGGATACCGGGTGTACGGGATGGTGTCCGCGCCCGACGACCCCGGGATCGAACGGCTGCGGCGGCTGTGTCCGCAGGTCGCCGTTGTCGAGGGTGACCTTCTCGACCAGGGATCACTCATCAGCGCGCTCCAAGCTTCCCAGCCCACCGAGGTGTACAACCTCGGCGCACTGACGTCCGTTGGCCAGAGCTTCGAGCAGGCTCTGTCGACGGCCGAGGTGACCGGACTCGGGGTGCTGCGCCTGCTCGAGGCGGTGCGGGCCGTCGACCCTGCCATCAGGTTTTGGCAGGCCTCGAGCAGCGAGGTGTTCGGTGCCGCGACGGAGAGCCCCCAGGTGGAGACGACAGCGTTTCATCCGCGCTCTCCGTACGGTGCCGCCAAGGCGTATGCCCACTTCATCACCGCAAGCTACCGCGAGAGATACGGGATGTTTTGCTGTTGCGGCATCCTGTACAACCACGAGTCACCGCGACGGAGCCTCGACTTCGTGACCAGAAAGATCACCAACGCGGTGGCCAGGATCAGGTTTGGCCAGCAGTCGACGCTGGCGCTGGGCAACCTCGAGTCAAGGCGTGATTGGGGATTCGCCGGCGACTTCGTCAGGGCCATGCACCTGATGCTGCAGCAACCGGTCGCCGACGACTACATCGTGGCCACCGGGCAGGCGCACAGCGTGCGCGACTTCTGCGAGATAGCCTTTCAGCATGCCGGCCTCGACTATCGCGAACATGTCGTGGCCGACCCCCGCTTCATGAGACCGGTCGACGTCGCCGAGATGTGCGGCGATCCCAGCAAGGCGGAAACTGGCCTTGGCTGGTCTCCGTCGGTTGGCTTCGCCAGCCTGGTGACCATGATGGTGGACCATGACATGCGCCTCGAGGAATCCCGATTGACGAGCGGCGGGCATGGCGAACCGCCTCCGACGCGCCGTGGGTGACGGTTCGTCGCGCGCATCCACCGTCCATCGCGACGAACTTCGAATCGTCGTGCCTCGGTACGGTCCGTCGGTGGTGGGTGGCGCGGAGAGTGCGATGCGCGGCCTGGCGCTGGCTCTCGCCGCGCGCGGCTGGGCCGTTCAGGTATGGACCACCACCGCCGTGGATGAAGCCACGTGGTCCGTGGGTTTCGCACCCGGGATCGAGCGCGACGGCGACATTGAGGTGCGCCGCTTCCCGGTTGTGAGTGGACGTCGACCGTGGCTCTTTCGCCAGCTGTCGCGCGTTGTGTACCACCTTCCTCACCCGCGCGCCGCGGAGCAGCTCTGGGCCGTCGTCCAGGGCCCGTACGCGCCCGGACTGACGCACGCCCTCAAGGCCGCACGGCCGATGCCGACCCTGTTCTCGCCGTACCTCTTTCACCCGACGCTGGTCGGCGTTCTCGCCGCCCCTCACCCGCGCATCCTCTGTCCGGCGGCTCACGACGAGCCCGCCATGCGACTGGCGATCGTTGACCGCGCGGTGATGGCGGCTGATGCTCTGTGGTTCTACAGCGAGGAGGAGCGCGACCTGCTGCTCAGGGCGCACCCGTCGGCGGCAGGCACACCGGCGCGCTGCGGCGTGGTCGGTGTCGATCCGCCGGCGAACGTCGATCCGAGCTCATTTGCCGCGCGTCGCGGCATCCGGGGGCCCTATCTCTATTACGGCGGCCGAGTTGCCCGGGGCAAGGGATTCGAGGGCGTGCTCAGCGGCGCTGCGCTGCTGCACCAGCGGCGACCGGAGGTGCGCCTCGTCCTCAGCGGCGACGCGAGCAATGCCCCGGACGCGCCGTGGATGTACCACGCCGGCATGCTGAACGGTGCCGACCGCTGGGCCGCGATAGCGGGAGCCGCTGCCGTCGTCGTCCCGGGCGAGCTCGAGTCCCTGTCGCTCCTCGCACTCGAGGCCTGGGCCGTGGGGCGGCCATGCCTGCTCAACCGTCGGTCCGCGGTGCTGGAGGGCCACGCCCGCCGCAGTGGTGGAGGGCTGACCTTCAGCGGGCCGGACGAGTTTGCTGAGCGCGCCGCAGCTCTTGTCGACGACCCCGCCAAGGCTGCGGAGATGGGTGCCAGGGGCCACGCCTACGTGGTCCACACCTACCGATGGGATCTGGCGGAGCGCCGCCTGCGCGAACTGCTCGAGGTCGCATCGACGTGATTCGCCACGTTCTCGACGGCCGTGCCCTCCAGGATCGGTCGTCGTTCCGAGGCATCGGTACCTACGTGCGCGGCCTCCTCGCCGGATTCCGAGCCGCGGGCGTCACCGCCGACATCGGCCTACTGCTCGAGAGAGGAGCGCCGATTCCCCCCGAGGTCGCCGACGCGGGCGTGGAGGTGCACCCGCACCGCCTCCGCCGGGTCAACCGGCACCTTCGTCCCATCGTCGACCCTCTTCAGATTGGATGGGCACTGCGCGTTGACCCGCCCGAGCTGTACCACGCGGTCGAATACGCGCAACCTCTACTTCCCCGCATTCCTGTGGTGCTGACCGTGCACGACCTGATCCCGTTCGTCATGGCCGAGCAGTACCCGTGGATGCGCCGCGAGCGGTGGCTGGCGATGCATCAGTTTCGACACGCTGACGCCGTGATCGCCGTCTCCCGGTCCACTGCGTCTGACCTGCAGCGAATCGCCGGCGTCAACCCTGGCCGTATCACCGTGATCCATGAGGGCGTGGCGCCTACGCACGTGCTCTCGGAGGAACAGAAGGCAGACGTCCGGAACCGGCTCCGGGTGCCCGGTCGCTTCGTGCTCGCGGTGGGCACCTTCGACCCACGCAAGCGGATCGGCATGCTGACCGCCGTCGTGCGACGACTGCGCGAGCATCACGACATCAGCCTGGTGATAGCGGGCTTCCAGGGCGCTTTCGCCGGCGCCGTCGACTCCAGCGTCCGCGCCGCCGGCCTCGACGCGGTCACGCGGATTCTCGGTCATGTCAGCGGCGAAGACCTCAATGCGCTGTACCAGATGAGCGAGTGCCTCCTGTTCACGTCGGCGTACGAGGGCTTCGGCCTGCCCCCGCTGGAGGCGATGTCAGCAGGCACAGCGGTCGCCGCATTCGACAATTCGTCGCTGCCAGAGGTCCTCGACGGCGCCGGGTTGCTGATCCGCGATGGCGACGTACAGGCGATGGCGGACGCGGTCAGCGCCGTGTTGGGCGACGCGCAGACACGCGCACGACTTGTTGAGCTCGGCCACAAGCGTGCGTCCCAACTCACCTGGGCACGCTCCGCCGAGAAGACACTCTCGGTCTACGCACACGTGCTGGCGCGACGCTGAGGGTCGCGCCGTCAGGGCCGACGCGAGGCCGAGGTATCATGCCCCTCCCGACGGCAGCGCAGCCGCGGACTTCGAGAGCGCCCGGCGCCTCAACCGTCGTTCACAAGGAGAATCCGCGTGCCGGGCACCGCCCTCATCACAGGGGTCACTGGTCAGGATGGAACGTACCTGGCGCAACTGCTGCTCGCCCGCGGCTACACCGTGTACGGGCTGGTGCGCGGGCAGAGCAACCCCAAGCTCGACATGGTCGGGCGCCTCTGCCCGGGCATCGAGTTCATCGAA
>DATBCJ010000004.1:0-7213 GCA_036270565.1 Candidatus Dormiibacterota bacterium
CGCGGGCGTCGCGGACGCGTGTCGTGAGGCGCGCATCGCCGTCTTCGGTCCCAGCGCCGCCGCCGCGCGCATCGAGAGCAGCAAGACGTTCGCCAAACAGCTCATGGACAGCGCCGCCATCCCCACCGCGCGCTGGCGCGCCGGCGGGGCCGACGAACGCGCCGCACTGCACGGCTTCATCGAGGAGCTGGAGGGCCGCTGTGTCGTCAAGGCCGACGGGCTGGCGCTCGGCAAGGGCGTGGTGGTCTGCGATGACGCAGCCCAGGCACGCGCCGCCGTCGCCGCCTGCCTCGACGAGCATCGCTTCGGCGCCGCCGGCAGCCGCGTCCTCGTCGAGGAGCGGCTCAGCGGCCCGGAGGTGAGCGTGCAGGCTCTCGTCGACGGCGGCACCATCCGCCTCCTCCCGCCGGCGCGCGATTACAAGCGCATCGGCGATCGCAACACCGGGCCCAACACCGGCGGCATGGGGGCGGTGACGCCGCCGCCGGGGGTGAGCGATGACGTCGCGGGCAGTGTTGTGAGCTCGGTGCTCCGGCCCTGCGTCGACGCCCTCGCCGCCGCGGGAACACCGTTCACCGGCTGCCTGTACGCCGGTGTGATGCTCACCGACACCGGCCCGCGCGTGCTCGAGTTCAACGCGCGCTTCGGCGACCCCGAGGCCCAGGTCGTGCTGCCGGTCCTCGATGAGGACGTGCTCGAGCTGCTCAGCGCCTGCGCCATCGGTGGGCTGGCGCCGGGGACCGTGCAGCGCGGCAGCGAGGGCTGCGCCGTCGGCATCGTTCTCGCCGCCGCCGGGTACCCGGGTGCCCCGCGCCGCGGCGACGTCATCTCCGGCCTGAACACGCTGTCCCGCGACATCCTCGCCTTCCAGGCCGGAACTGTGCGCAGTGGCGACCGCCTGCTCACCGACGGGGGGCGAGTCATCACACTTGTCGCCCGCGGTGGGTCCGTTGACGCCGCCAGGCAGCGGGCGTACGGCGCGCTGACGTCGGTCCACTTCGACGGCATGCAACACCGCAGCGACATCGGCAGAGACCAGGCAGGAGAGGCATGAGCGGCACAGTGACGGTCGGCATCGTGGTCGGCAGCGAGTCCGACCTCGAGGTGATGGGCAGATGCACCAAGGTGCTCGACGGGTACGGGATCGGATGGGAGATCGGGGTGATGTCGGCGCATCGCTCCGGGGAGCTGGTGCGCAGCTACGCGCAGCAGGCCGCCGGCCGCGGCCTTCGCGTCCTCATCGGCGCCGCCGGCGCGGCCGCCCACCTGCCCGGTGTGCTGGCGTCGATCACCACGCTGCCCGTCATCGGTGTGCCCCTGGCGGCCACGCCCCTGAGCGGCTTCGATTCGCTGCTCAGCATCGTGCAGATGCCGCCGGGAATCCCGGTCGCCACCGTCGCCGTCGGCGACATGGGCGCACGCAACGCGGCCCACCTGGCCGCGCAGATCATCGCGCTCTCCGATGACGACGTCGCCAGGGCGGTCGTCGAGCACCGCGCCACCATGCGCGACACCGCGCGTCCGCCCCAGGGTTTCATCCCGTAACCACTCGCGTATGCCACGGCGGGCCGGTCGCGGCTAGACTCCGGGGCGAATGCACCGGGAGGTTCTCTGTCCGCGCTGCGGCGGGCGTCGCGTCCTCCCGCTGACGTTCGAGCATCTTCCCCGTCGCGACGAGCCCGCCGGACCCTACCGGGCGGAGCAGCCGTCCCAGCTGCAGCACAAGTGCCTGAAATGCCGCAATCGCTTCCCCTCTGCGCGCGTGGTCCCCTCTGTGCGAGCCTGAAAGGGCTGTGAATCACCCGAGGCTCCGGCGCCGGGTCGACCGCCGCGGCCGGCGGGCCACCGTCGCGGGGCTGGCCCTGCTCCTGGCCCTGATGTCGACGATCACCACCGTCAACCTGTTGCCCCGAACGGCTGACGTCGCCGTCGGCGGTCAGCTGGCGATGTCTGTGGGCAGCGATGCACCGGCATCCGACCAGGGGGTCCCCGCGGAGACGCCGCCCTCGAACCCGTCGCCACCGCCGGCCTTCGTCGTCGCGGTGGGGCCGCAACTCAGCGTCCCCATCCTCTACTACCACTACGTCCGCACCATCGCGCCGACGCCGCAGAACCTGCTTGGCTTCAACCTCTCGATCTCGCCGGGGCTGTTCGCGCAGCAGATGGCACTCCTCCACGTTGAGGGTGCGCACACCATCACGCTGGCCACGCTGATGCAGGCTCTCGCCGGCAAGGTGGTCCTGCCACCCCACCCCGTGGTGCTGACCTTCGATGACGGGTATGCCGACTTCGCCACCGCGGCGGAGCCGGTGATGGCCCGCTTCGGCTTCGTGGCCACAGACTTCGTGGTCAGCGGGTTCCTCGGCAAACGCTCGTACATGACCGCGGCCCAGGTGCTCCAGATGGAGGCCGACGGCATGGTGATCGGCTCGCACACGGTCCACCATGTCGACCTCGCCCGGGTCTCACCAGCGGACGCTCAGCTGGAGATCGACGCGGGCAAGGCCGCGCTGGAGCGGCTGCTCCACCACCCGGTCCTGGACTTCGCCTACCCCTACGGCGGTTTCAGCCCGGCGGTGGTGGCGCTGGTGCAGCAGGCGGGGTTCAGGGACGCCGTCGCAACCATGTGGGGTGACGCGCAGGCGCTCAACGGTCCGTACCTGCTTCACCGCATCGAGATCGGTGGCGCTCCGAGCCTGGTCACCTTCGCCCACGACGCAGGGCTGCCGCTGCCGACGCCCTGGCAGGCCACGCTGATCGCCAGCCTGGCCACGCCCTCGCCGAGAAACGCCTGACGAGAGGAGCTACGTCCCGCAGGTGGCGGTGCCGGACACCATCACCGAATGGGTGCCCGCCGTGTCGGTGACCGTCGCGTGGTACGTCACACTGTTTGCTCCGAACGTGAGCAGCCCGGTTGTGGCCGTCGAGCTGAACTGGTTGCTCGCCGACGCGGTCGACTCGCCGACGACCAGCGGGTTGCCACCGGTCCCTCCGCCGATCTCGACGATCGCCGGCGTCGAGCCCACATGGGTGAGTCCCCGGACCACTGCCGTCCGACCTGAGCTGGGGGCGAGGCAGACCACCCGGATCGATGTGAGGCTGCCGCTGATCATGCCGTTACCGGTGTCGCCGACAACGCTGACGGTCCCGCCGCCGGGCGCAAAGGTGCCGCAGCTCACCGAGCCGGAGATTGACGAGATGCTCTCGATCGTGCCCTTCTTCTGTGCGGCCGGCGTCACCTCGGTCAATGAGGACGAGAACTGGGCGCCGCTGGCGGCGCCGAACGAGGTCACACCGGTGCCGATGAAGTCGCGCTCCGTGTAGGAGCTGCCCGACCCCGACCCGAGCCGAACCGCGATGTGCCCGTCACGAATGGTCAGCAAGGTGCCGACCGCCGGGTCGGCCGTCCCTTGAAACGCATAGATCGCCTCGCCGACCAGGGAGGGCTCCTCGCAGTTGACGAAGTCATTCGCCCCCGTTGTCAGCGCTCCGGTGATGCGCGCGTCACCACTCAGGGAGGCCGTGACGGATGGCGGACCGGGCCTGGCCGTCGTCCGCGCTGCCGGCGTTCCGGACGAGCTCGTGCTGTCGGAGCTGTCGCAGGCCACGAGCCCCGACGCCCCGAGCATCAAGAGCGCGAACGTCGCACCTCGGATCGATGCCCGCGCGTGACCAGCAGGGCTGTGAGGCCGCAGCATGTGGTGGATCCCCTTCGCGAAGTCCGGTGGGTTGGCGCCGGAAGGTGATCATCGCATGGGCCCTCCCTACAATCGGTCGCCATGCCGCGTCTTGAGCTTGTCGAGTGCTCGCTGCGGGCCGGACAGCAGGCGCTGCTGCTGAGCCGCTTGCGCAGCCGTCACGCCGTGCCTGTGGCCCGGGCGCTCGACGGCTGCGGCTTCGCGGCCCTCGACGTCTTCGGGGGATCGACGTTCGAGGCCTCGCTGCGATTCCTCGGCGAGGATCCGTTCGAGAGGCTCCGGGAGATCCGCGAGGCGGCGCCGGCGAGCACGTTGCTGGCATCGATCGGTGGTCAGGCGCTGACTGGCCACCGCCAGGTCGGCGACGACGTGGTCGACGCCTTCATCAGGGTGGCCACCGACGCCGGCGTTGATCGCTTTCGCATCCACGACCCGCTCAACGACGTCCGCAATGTTCGCCGCGCGGTGCAGGCCGCGCGCAAGGCCAAGCGCCAGGTGGAAGCCGCCATCATCTATGCGGATTCGCCACGGCACGACCCCGACCAGATCGTCGCCTACGCCGAGCAGCTGGCCGCGCTGGGCGCCGACGCCATCTGCATCCACGACCCGCTCGGACTGCTCGGGGTGGCCCGCATCGGCGACCTCGTGCGCCGCCTCGTCGAGTCGACCAAGCTGCCCGTGTCGCTGTCGCTGTCCGCCCAGACCGGCCAGGCGGAGTTCGCCGCGTACGCCGCGGCGCTGGCGGGCGCGTCCCGACTCGACGTGGCCCTGGCACCACTCGCCGGCGGCGCCTCGGTGCCCCCTGCCGAGGGAGTGATCGCGGCGCTGCGGGGCACCGAGCTCGACAGCGGCATGAAGCTCGAGGATGTGACGGCCGCGTCGGCTGAGCTCGAGCGTCAGCTCTCCGCCTATGCGGCGGTGGTCGACATCCCCGCTCTGCACATCGACAGCGCCGCCCTGCGCGGGCAGCTGCCGCCGGCCGCGATGGGCCACGCGCTCGAGGAGCTGCGCGACCGCGACCAGCTCGACCGCCTCGACGACGTCGAGGTCGAAGCGCAACGCGTGCGCGCCGAGCTCGGCCACCCGCCGCTGGTGACGCCGATCATCGAGATCGTGGCCACCCAGGCGGTCTACAACGTGTGCGACGGCGACCGCTACGCCACCGTCAGCCAGGAGGTCAAGGACTACTGCCTCGGGCTGTACGGATCGCCGCCCTACCCCATCGACCCCGCGGTGCGACGGCTGGTCAACGGACGCGAGGAGCCCATCACCATCCGCCCCGCCGACCTCCTCGAGCCGGCGCTGCCGGCGCTGCGCCGCGAGCTGCAGCGCGAGGGCATCGACAAGCCGGACGACGCCACCGTGGTCAGCTTCGCGCTCTTCGGGGCCGAGACGCTGGCGTTGCGGCGCGGCGAGGTTGTGCCCGAGAGGCTCGGCGATGAGGCGGTGCCGGAACCCGACGCCGAAACCGCGGCAACGGATGACGGCGCCGACGCCGGCGTGGTGACAGCCGAGGGCGCCCCCCAGGCGCCGGCCGTGCAAGCGCGCGAGCTCACGGTCGAGGTCGACGGCCAGAGCTACAGCGTGCGCGTCATCGGCGCGGGGGTCGGCGGGGGAGGCAACGGCGTAGTGGCGGGTGCCACCGAACCGGCGGGGGCGGCGCCCACCGTTCGTGACGGCACCGTGGTCGCGCCCATGCAGGGCCTGATCCTCAAGGTTGCGGTCAAGGTTGGCGACAAGGTGGGGCTCGGCGACGTGGTTGCCGTCCTCGAGGCGATGAAGATGCAGAACGACGTCACCGCCACGCGCGCCGGCACGGTGACCGAGGTGCACGTCAAGGAAGGCGACGTGGTTGGCCCTCGCGCGCCCATCGTGCAGGTCGACTGATGTTCACCAAGGTGCTGGTGGCCAACCGCGGCGAGATCGCGCTGCGGGTGATCCGCGCCTGCCGTGACCTCGGCATCGCCACCGTTGCCGTGCACAGCGAGGCCGATCGCACCGCGGCGTTCGTGCTGCTCGCCGACGAGGCGGTGGAGATCGGCCCCGCGCCCTCGGCGCAGTCCTACCTGGTGATCGACCGCATCGTCGAGGCGGCGAGATCCACGGGCGCGCAGGCCATCCACCCCGGCTACGGCTTCCTCAGCGAGAACCAGGCGTTCGCGCGGGCCTGCGCGGAGAACGGCATCACCTTCATCGGCCCGAGCCCGGAGGCGATGGCGGCGATGGGCGAGAAGGTGCCGGCGCGGCAGCGCATGCGCGACAGCGGGGTGCCCATCGTTCCCGGCAGCGATGCGCTCGACGACGTCGAGTCCGCGGTGGCCGCCGCCAGCGAGGTGGGTTACCCGGTGCTCATCAAGGCGTCGGCCGGCGGCGGCGGCATCGGCATGCGCGTGGCCAAAGACGAGAGCGAGCTGCGCGAGAGCCTGGAGACGGCGCAGAGCACCGCGCAGCGCGCCTTCGGCAACGCCACCGTGTTCCTCGAGCGCTACGTCGAATCGCCGCGACACATCGAGATCCAGGTGCTCGCCGACACCCACGGCAACATCGTCCACCTCGGCGAGCGGGAGTGCTCGATCCAGCGCCGTCACCAGAAGATCCTCGAGGAGGCGCCGTCGCCCACCATCGACGCGGCCACGCGGGCGCGCATGGGCGAGGCCGCCGTCACCGCGGCGCGCGCGGTCGGCTACGTCAACGCCGGCACCGTGGAGTTCATCTACAGCAAGGGCGACTTCTTCTTCCTGGAGATGAACACGCGCCTCCAGGTCGAGCACCCGGTCACCGAGCTGGTCTACGGCGTCGACCTCGTCGTCGAACAGCTGCGCATCGCGGCCGGCGAGACGCTGACGCTGCGCCAGGAGGACCTGGTGCCGCGCGGCCACGCCATCGAATGCCGGATCAACGCCGAGAGGTACGAGAAGAACTTCATGCCCTCGCCCGGCCCGGTCACCGGCTACCGCGAGCCCAGCGGGCCGGGGGTGCGCGTCGACTCCTCCCTGGCGGCGCCGGGAATGGTGTCGCCCAACTACGACCCCATGATCGCCAAGCTGATCACCTGGGGGCCAACGCGCGAGCTGGCGATCGCGCGCATGCGCCGAGCGCTGCTGGAGTACGCCATCGTGGGCATCAGCACCAACATCGCCTACCACCTCGCGGTCCTCAGCGACCCCGACTTCATCGCGGGCGACTACACCACGCAGTTCATCGACGGCCATCCCCAATTGGTGGCGGCGGCGCAGGCGTGGGAGGAGCGTCGCCAGCCGTTCCTGCGCGTGCTGCGCGACCCGGCGCGGGCGGCGGCCATCGCGGCGGCCGTGGTGTCGATCGGCTGAGGCCCAGTCGGGCGCCGGCATGGGCTTGAGCGCGCTCTACCTGACCGCCCTGCTCGGTCCGCTGGCCGAGCAGCTGGTGGAGCTTGCCGGCGTCGCGCCGGGGATGCGCGTCGTCGACGTGCTCGGCGGCGCGGGGATCCTCACCAGGCGCGTGGCGGCCACCGTCGGCCACGGCGGGTCGGTGGT
>DATBCJ010000005.1:0-17928 GCA_036270565.1 Candidatus Dormiibacterota bacterium
CGCAAGCTGCTCGAACCGCTGCCCGCGAAGGGGATTGAGGTGGAGGTCGACGCAGCGTCGGCCACGCATCTGCCGGCCGATAAGACGAGCCTCGTCTTCCGCGTTGCGCAGGAAGCCATCCGCAACGTGGTCAACCACAGCCAGGCAACCAAGGTCATCACGACGCTGCGGTACACGGACGGCAAGGTGACGCTGCAGGTCGAGGACAACGGCAAGGGGTTCTCCGCAGCCGATCGTTCGCGGCGGCGCGATGAGGGGCACGTTGGGCTGAGCCTCCTCAACAACGCCGTCGAGGCCTCCAGTGGGCGCCTTTCGCTGGACAGTGAGCCGGGGCGCGGAACCTCCCTTATGCTGGAGTTGCCATGCTAGAAAGCACCGACCCCGGTGTCATACGCGTGCTCATCGTTGACGACCACCCCTTGATGCGCAAAGGTCTCGCCGACATCCTCGAGGGAATCGACGACATCCAGGTCGTCGGCTCGGCGGAAGACGGCGCCGCGGCGCTCGCACTGGCCCATGCGGTCAAGCCCGACATCGTGCTCATGGACATCTCCATGCCCGGGATGGACGGCATCGAAGCCACCGAGAGGCTCATGGAGATGGACATGGGCGCGCGCGTGGTCATGCTCACCTCCTACTCGGAGCGAGAGAAGATCACCCAGGCATTGGCCGCGGGCGCGGTCAGCTACCTGACCAAGGACGCGCCACCCGACGCCGTGGTCAGGGCGATCCGTTCAGCAGCCAGCGTGTCCGACCGCAGGCCCGCGGACTGACCGCCGACCGGTTGACGGGAGGGGTGGCCGCCGCGCCGCGCCGGGCCCTTCCGCCCCGGGCGCGTCGCTGGCAGCCTTCCCTTCCCCTCGACCTGCCGGGTTGTCCCGGCCTCTTCACCAGAAAGAACGCCGCGAGCCTCGAGAACCTTGCGCGGATTGAGGAAGCAGACCGTCAGCCAATGGTCAGGAAGGGGGCGTGAAGATAGACTTCAGCTCCCAAGGAGGTGACAACCCGTGACGCGGCGCTGGCTCCGCTCGGTTTTTGTGACGGTCGCGGTGCTCATCCTGGTCGCCGCTGGATCAGCCTCCCTTGCGGTGCCCGCCTCAGCGGCCTCCTCGGGGCGAACCTCCATCGCCGCCGCTCCGCCGTGCTCGTCGGGCGCCGTCGCCGCCGGCTTGGCGGTCAATCCCCTCGACGGCACAGCCGCCTGCGCAGCCGGTCCGACGAACGACCAGCAGCGCGACGAAGCAGCCCTCGCAGGGGCCGGCATCCTCGTCCTCGCCGGCGCCGCGGTCCTGTATCGTCGCCGCCGCCCACGCGGACCGCGCGGCCTCGGACCCCCAGCACCGCAGGGCTGAACCTCCGGCGGCCTCCGCGAACTCACGCTCGATACCATCCGCCGTCATGCAAGCGCAAGGTGGCGGCGGGAGCATCCCCGCCGTGCAGCGACGTACGCGGATTCAGTCGCTGCTCGTCAGCAACCGCGTCCGCCTGCTGCTGCTGGTGCCCCTGCTCTCCACCGGGCTGCTCAGCTTGCACGGGACCATGGTCCAGGCCCAGGCTCCCGCCACACCTCAGGTCGGCTTCACGTTTCGGCCATACACTGCCGCTGCGCTGGGCCTCGACCCCGACACCGCGCTGACCACGCTCCTGACCGAAATCCGACCGGACGTGGTACGCCTGCCGGTCTACTGGTCAGACGTCGCCCCCTCCCCCACGGCCCTCGACTTCACCTTGCCCGACGACCTCGTCAACAGGGTCGTCGAGTACGACGCCCGCACCCCATCGCGGCGGGCCACCATCGTGCTCGTGGTCGGCATGCGCAACGTCGGCGCTCCCGAGCTCTACGCGCCGGTCTGGGCGCTGAACGCCGTTGGCGGCAAGTTCGCCACCGCGCTCGCCAAGCTTCCCAGCTACGACGCCTACCTCGACGCCACCGTCCACCACTACGCCGGCAACCCGCTGCTGCAACGCTGGCAGGTGGAGAACGAGCCGCTCGACAACAGCGTGCCCGCCTCCGAGGGTGACACCATGCGCAGCGTTGCCGACATCAGCGCCGAGGTCGCCGAGGTTCGCAGCCTGGACCCGGGTCACCCGGTGATGACCACCACGTTCACCTCCTCGGCGCTCGAACTCGACCAGGAGGAGATCGCCCAGGCCGACTACGACGTCACCCCGCCGGCCGGCCCGCAGCCCGGCGGCCACCCCGAGGAGGCGCTCGGCCTGGGCAACACGCTCGGGCTCGACCTCTACGTCGTCTACGCGGGGGTGGATCTCAGCGACGCAGACGCGGCCACGCGCATCATCTGGAAGCGCAACAGCCTTGGGTTCTGGGTGCAGCGCGCAGCGCAGCGCAACAAGAACGTCTGGATCGCCGAGATGCAGGCGGCACCGTGGCAGAACGTTGACGGGTTCACCACCGACGAGCTGGTGATGAGCGCCCGTGAATACCGCGACCAAGGTGAGTCGACCGTGCTGCTCTGGGGGGTGGAGCAATGGCTCACCTCTCCGCCGTGGCTGGCCGCCGGCAAACAGGCCGTTGCGGTGCTCCGCGGCAAGGCCTGAGCCGGCGCGCGCGAGGCCACCCGTGGCCCCGCGCACGCCCGTGAGATGCTAGCTAGGGACGAGGCTCCCCGGTGGTGTCGTCGAGGAAGAGGTTGGGAGCCATACCCGCTCCGTGGCTGAAGTTGAACAGCCCGTTGAGCTGCCCGGCGTCGCCCTCGACCGCTCCGCCGCCGAGGCGGGGGAGCCCCCAGTTGTCCTCGACGAACCGGGTGATCGACGACTGGTCGGTCAGGCCGCTGTAGATGGTGTTCTGACGCGCGAACGGTGAGATCACCAGGAGCGGAAGCCGCGGAGCAAAGCCGCAGCGCGCCTGCTGGCCCGATGGCGCGGCGGTTGCGGTGGCGCCGCACTGACCGGTTGCACTCAGGGTGTCCAGGGGCGTCTGCGACTGGTTGACGATCGGTGGCATCACGTGGTCGTACCAGCCGTCGGAATCGTCGTAGGTCACCACCACCGCGGTGCTCGACCACGAGGGGAGTCGTTGCAGGGAGTTGATGGTGTCGACGATGAAGCGCTGCTCATCGAGCGGATTGGAATACCCGGCATGGCCGTCCTCGTAGCGCGGCGCCTTGAGGAACGACACCGCTGGCAGGTTGCCCGCCTTGGCAGCGGCCCAGAAGTCGGCGAGGTCGTACTGGTGGTTGGCCTGGTCCTGGTGACCGATGGCGGCGATCGAGGTGGGCGGAAGGTGCGCGGGGTTGGCCGTCTGCGGGTAGTACTGGAACGGCTGATGGTGTGCGCTGTAGTCCTTCTGCGTCGAGCCGGCGATGTTGACGTGGGTGCCGGTGCACACCGTCGACGGGTTGTACGTGCTGGTCTGGCCGGGCACGTAGCCGGGGCTGCCGAAGCCGCCCTCGAACCAGCCCCAGGAGACGTCGGCGGCGTTGAGGCTGTCACCGATGTTGGTGCCGCCCATGGCAATTGTTGATCCCTTCGAGCAGACGTCGTAGTGCGGGTCGTTGTCGCTGTACACCGTTCCCGGCCCCTGGGCAACCGCCGGGCCCGCCGCCCCCGCGGTGGTGCTGCACGCCGGCACTGTTCCGTACACGGCGTCCGGCGTTCCACAGGTCGCCCCGAAGGTGTTGGCCGCAACGAGGTTGAACACACCCGGAGTGGAGGGACCGAAGCTGGTCTCGAAGTTGTTGTCGCTCATCGCGTACGTCTGCGCGTAGTTCCAGAGCGCGGTGACCGTGTTGCCGTCGTAGTAGTCCATGACCGCGTAATTCGGGGTGACGCCGGTGCCAGCCGAGGTGCACGGCGGGATCGTGGCCGAATTGCCCGTGCTCTGAACGAACTTGTCCATGAGCCCGTGGTCGAAGGCGTTCTGCTCAGCTGTGTACTCGTGGTTCTGGTCGCAGGTCACCGCCTGGCTGCGATCCAGCCGTTGCGGGTTGGAGAGATTCGGGTTGCGCGTCAGCAGGGCTCCGCTCAGGCCGTTGCCTGCCGCTGTGCCCGCCCGCGCCACGAACGCCGGCTCCGCTGCGGGGTTGGTCGCGTTGGGATAGGTGGCGAAGTAGTGATCGTAGGAGACGTTCTCCTGGAACAGCACCACCAGGTGTTTGATGGGCGTCGTCGTCGCCGCACCCTGCGGGGACGCCGCTGTACGCGGAGCGCCGGGGAGCCCAGACGAGGCGACCGCGGCCCCGATCATCACCACTGCCGTCGTGAGCGCGATGCGCCGACCACTCTTCACTGCCTTCCTCCAGTTGTCGAGCCGCTGACGTGGTCAGGCTAGGCAGGTGGGTGTTTTGGCCGGGCTGTTGACTGGTTAACGGCCGTTTGTCAGGTAGTGGTCGCCGAACTCACATGGCGCCCGGCGCGTGGTGTAGCGTGCGCGCCGGGAACGGCAACCACGACGGAGGCAGGCCGGCATGGCAACCGAGAAGACACGAGGCGCGCCCAAAAAGTCACAGAAGAAGCCGAAGGCTCCGTCCACCGCCAAGGCGGCGCGGCGCGAGGCGGCCAAGAAAGCGCACCAGAGCGCTCAGACGCCCAGCGCCTGACCCCCGCTGTCTGAGCCGGCCGCCGGGGCACCTCCGACGCGCGGGCGAGTTGCCCAGCGATCGCGTCGCCGCGGGGGCGTTTGCGTCCTCAGCGCCCGGTCCACCAGCTGGCTGATCGTGGCCACCGCGCGTGGTGGAACCGTGGGGCGATCTTCGAAGATGAGCCAGCGCATGGCCACGAAATCGCCGATCCCCATGAGCGCGTACGCCAGGGTCTCCACATCGTCGACCTCGGAGATCTCGCCGTCGTCGATTGCCGTGCGGAGCGCATGCGCATACCCGTTGGCCAGTTGGCGGTACCAATCGCGATACAGGTCGCTGTCGACATATTCGGAGTTCCGGAGGATGCGGCAGAGCGCGCGGTGCCGTGCCATCCACTCGAAGAACGCGGCGAAGCCGGCCTCCTCCTTGGGAATGCGGCCCACGACGGCGGCCGTGGCATGCGCCAGGTTGGCACGCAGCTCATGGCCTCGCTCTGCCACGACGGCACGCATCAGGTCACGCTTGCTGTCGAAGTAGAGGTAGAACGTGCCCTGAGCGACACCGGCGCTGTTGGTGATCTGGGCAATCGAGGCGTCGTGATAACCGCGCCGACCGAACACCTCTTCGCCGGCCTCCAGCAGCCGGCTTCTGGTCCGCTCGCCGCGGGCTGTCAGCGAGCCCGCTTCGGCACGCACGGCAGGGGCCAATCCCCTTCTCCCACTAAGGATGTGGAAACTGATTCAGGATTCATGTTAGCATCCCGCGCCAGTGGCGTTCGCCAGGCACATGGTGGGTGATGGGAAGCGTCAACATGAGCCCGTCCGGGTCGTCTGCGGCCATGCTGGAGGTCTCCGGCCTGACGGTCCACTTCGGCGGCGTCGTCGCGCTCGATGACGTATCCATCGAGATGCGTCCGCAGCAGATCCTGGGAGTGATCGGACCCAACGGAGCGGGCAAGACCACGCTCTTCAATGCCATCTGCCGCCTGGTGACGCCAAGTCATGGCAGCATCACCTACGGAGGCCGGTCACTGCTGGCGATGCGGCCCTCCCAACTGGCCGGCGTGGGCATCGTGCGCACCCTCCAGGGGCTCGGTCTCTGGACACGGCTGAGCGTGCTCGAGAACGTCATGCTCGGCGCACCGGTGGCGACCAGCATGGCCAGCGATCTTTTCGCGCTGCCGCGAGCGGACAGTGGCGAGCGAGAGCGGACTGACGCGGCCATGGCCGTCCTCGATGAGCTTGGCATCGTGGAGTCCGCCCGCGCCTACCCCGGTTCGCTGTCGCACGGTGTCCAGAAGCGAGTGGTCCTGGCACGTGCCCTCATGGGCCGGCCTTCGCTGCTCCTGCTCGACGAGCCCGCCAGCGGGCTGTCGGCTGGAGAGGTCGAGCAGCTGGTGGAGCTCCTCCGCCGGCTCAGGGCATCCACGGGCATCGCGCTCGTCGAGCACCACCTCGACATGGTGATGGCGGTGAGCGATCGCGTCACCGTGCTCAACCTTGGCAGGGTGATCGCCTCGGGAACGCCGGCCGACATCCGTGCCAACGACGAGGTGGCCACGGCATACCTGGGCAGCCGAGTGGCTCATGCTTGAGATCACCGACCTGACCGTCGCGTACGGTGGGGTCGTTGCCTTGGACGGGGTCTCGGTCACCGTGGCGGAGGGGACGATCACCACGGTGATCGGCGCCAACGGCGCAGGCAAGACAACGCTGGTGCGCACCATCTCGGGTCTGCTGAAGCCACTTCGCGGCAGCGTGCGCGTTGGCGGTACAGACCTGACCGGCCGCGCTCCGGAGGCCATCGCGCGTTTGGGCGTCGCCCACGTGCCCGAGGGGCACGGAATCATCAGCGAGATCACCGTTGACGAGAACCTGCGCCTCGGTGGGCTGTGGCGGCGCGACCGCGCCGATAAGCAGCTGGCCATCGAGGAGGCGTACGAACTGTTCCCGCCGCTGCTGACGCGCCGGCACCTGCGCGCCGCCAGCCTCTCCGGAGGCGAGCGCCAGATGCTCTCCATCGGTCGCGCGCTGGCCTCACGTCCGCACGTGCTCCTGCTCGACGAACCGTCCCTGGGCCTCCATGCAGCCGTGCTCGTGCAGATCATGGACCGGCTGCGAACGCTCACCCGCGAGCGGCGGCTGGCCGTGCTTCTCATCGAGCAGAACGCGCGCAGCGCACTGTCGGTCGCCGATGACGCGGTGGTGCTGTCACTGGGTAGGGTGGTGGCACGCGACCGCGCCGCTCGGTTGGCCGGCGACGACGCGCTGCGCCACGCGTACCTGGGCTTCTGAGATGAGGACGTTCCTGATCCTCACCGTCGACGGGGTCACCAATGGCTTCGTCTACGCCGTCGTGGCGCTGGCATTGGTCATGATCTGGCGGGCCACGCGTGTCGTCAACTACGCACAGGGTGCGATGGCCATGTTCACTACGTACATAGCACTCTTTGCGATCACGCACGGAGTCACATACTGGCTCGCCTTCGTGATCGCGCTCGGTGCCGGCTTCCTCATCGGCGCCGGCGTCGAGCGCGTCCTGGTGCGGCCGGTCGAGTCGCGACCGCCGCTCAACGTGGTCATCCTCACACTGGGTCTGCTCATCTTCCTCGAGGCGCTGGCGCCGATGTTGTTCGGCGGCCAGGTGAAATCCTTTCCAGCGCCGTTCTCGCGCAACGACCTCACCATCGGCACAACCCAACTGTATGTCTCGCCGTTTGACATCTTTGTGGTGGGTGCCGTGCTCCTGACCATGGTTGCGCTGCTGCTCTTCTTCCAGCGCACCACCATCGGGTTGCGCATGCGTGCCGCAGCCTTCGGCCCAGAGATCGCGCGCCTGCTCGGTGTCCGCGTCGGTCGCATGCTGGCCCTGGGTTGGGGCCTGGCGGCGCTGCTCGGCGCGATGGCAGGGCTCCTCATCGCGCCAGCCATCTTCCTGTATCCCAACAACATGGATGAGATCCTCGTCTTCGGTTTCACCGGCGCGGTGCTGGGCGGCTTGGACAGCCCAGTCGGGGCGGTGGTCGGAGCGCTGCTGGTTGGCCTTGGTCTCAGCTACGTCGGCGGGTACGCCGGGTCCGACCTGGAAACGATGGGTGGGCTGATCATCCTGATCGCCGTGCTGATGGTTCGTCCCCAGGGGCTGTTCGCGGCTCGCAGGCAGCGCGAAGCGTGACCGGCATACGCCTACCGCAGGCCACCCTGCTGCGCCATGCCCTCATCTTTCTGCCGCTGGCGTTGCTGCTGCTCGCTTTGACGTACGTGGTCGACGCGTTCACCGACTACAACATCGCCGGGATCGCCATCTTCGCCATCGCCGCCGCGGGCCTGACCATCCTGACCGGGATCAACGGCCAGCTCTCGCTGGGGCACGGTGCGCTGATGGCGGTGGGCGCGTACACCACGTCGCTGCTACTCAAAGGCCAGCCGCAGTTTCCGTTCCTCCTGACCCTGCTGGCGTCGATCGTGACCGCCGGGCTGGCGGGCGGCATCATCGGGGTTGCAGCCGCTCGTTTGCGCGGCCCTTACCTGGCCGGAGCGACGCTGTCGTTGGCCGTCGGGCTGCCTCAGATCGCCATCCACTTCGGCGGCCTGCTGGGCGGCAACCAGGGCCTCAACGTCGCGCCGCCGGCGGCGCCGGCGGCGCTGGGCGGCGACTTTCCGCAGGAGAGATGGCTGGCCTGGATCGCCATCGTCGCCGCCATGATCACTCTGTTCCTTCTTGCCAACCTCGTCCGCGGCGGGACAGGACGAACGCTGCGCGCTGTGCACGACAACGAGACGGCGGCACGGCTTGCGGGCATCGACGTGGCCCGCGTCCAGGTGACGGCGTTCGTGATCAGCGCCGCCTGCGCCGGGCTGTCAGGTTCTCTCTTCGCCTACTGGGTGGGCATCACCGCGCCCACGGGCTTTGGCCTGCAGCTCTCCCTGCAACTGCTCAGCGCAATCGTCATCGGCGGCCTGGGCAGTCTGTGGGGAGCGGTGTGGGGTTCGATCATCCTGGTGTTGTTGCCGGTTTGGACCAGCGGGCTGGCCAGCAACCTCAACCTCTCCAGCGACATCACCAACAACCTTCCGCTCGCGGTGTACGGCGCGGTGCTGATCTTCGCCATGGTGGTCCTTCCGCGGGGAATCCAGGGCACCGCGACATCCCTATTTGGCGGCGCTCGCCAGCTGTACCTGAAACGACGCTTGAATCAACAGACAGTGGAGGTGGAATCATGAAGGCGCGACTACCAAACTCGAGGCGATGGCTGAAGGCTGCGTGCGCGGGAGTGGCTTGCGCACTGGTGGCCGCGTGTGGAAGTGGCGGTGGGTCCGGCTCCACCAGCAACCAGGCGTCGGCGCCGGGAATCACGGCCACCTCGGTGACCATCGGCAGCACGCAACCCCTGACCGGCCCGGCGGCGCCGGGCTACTCCGAGATAGCGCCGGCCTCCAATGCGTACTTCAAGTACGTCAACGCCCACGGGGGCGTGTTCGGCCGGTCCATCAACTACAAGTTCCTCGACGACCAGTACAACCCCACCAACACGGCTTCGCTGACCCGGCAGCTGGTGCTGCAGGACAACGTGTACGCGGTGCTCGACGCCCTGGGGACGCCGACCCACCTCGCCGTTGTCGACTACCTGAACCAGGAGAAGGTGCCCGATCTCTTCGTGGCGTCTGGCTGCAACTGCTGGAACAACGTGTCGGCGCACCCGTACACGTTTGGCTGGCAGCCGGACTACACCATCGAGGGCAAGATCCTCGGCAACTACATCAACCAGACGTACGCGGGCAAGAAGGTTGGGTACTTTGCACAGGGCCCCAACGATGAGTTCGGCGACGACGGCATCGCCGGGCTGAATGACGTTCTCAAGGGTGGCGGCGTCACCGTCGTCAGCCCCGCGCAGTACTACGCGCCAACCGCCGCCGGCGCCATGGGTGTGAAGGCGGAGATGGCAGCCATGCAGGCGGCAGGCGTGCAGGTGATCGCCAGCTTCTCCATCCCATTGTTCACCGCAGCCGCGATGGCCAGCGCCGCGAGCATCAACTACCACCCGCAATTCGTTGTCAGCAACGTTGGGGCGGACATCCCCACCCTCACCGGGATTCTCACCGGCGGTGCGCTCGGCGCCACGATTCCCGCGGCGCTGCTCACCGGCATGGTCAGTGACAACTACCTGCCACTTTCCAGTGACACCAGCAACCCCTGGATCACGCTGTTCAAGTCGATCCACGACCAGTACGCACCGAACCTGCCCTTTGACGGCAACGTGGTCTACGGCGAAGCGGTGGCATACACATTCGTGCAATCCCTCCTCGCCGCCGGGCAGAACCCCACCCGGGGTGACATCGTGAACGCCATCAACAACAGCCACTTCACCAACGGTCCCGGCCTGGTGCCATTCGGGTACTCGTCGAGTGACCACCTGGGCTACACGGGTGTGCAGATGGTCACGGTTGGAGCGGGTCCGGCCGCGACGCTGGTGGGTTCCCCATTCACCACCGACGACTCAGCCGGAGGTGCCATCACCGCCTACAGCGGAACGGCAGCGACCCCACCGAGCAACGGGATTCCCAGCCACTGATGCAGTGACCGGGGCCGCGAGCGCCATGCTCGCGGCCCCGGCGTGGCGCGCTAGGACATCGAGCAGCCGCTGATGCGGTTGCTCCACTCCTGCTGGACGATGTAGGGATGGCCGTTGGCGACCAGGTCGGCGCCGGCTGCGTCGGTCGGCCCGAACGTGAAGTTGCACTTGTCGCCGATCTCCTGCCCCGAGGTGTCCAGCCACGCGTAGTTGCTGTTCCCGACGCTCGGATCGGTGACCGTCTCCATCAGCTCGTGGCTGACCACGTTGATGGTGCTGTCGGCGTCGAGGTCGCCGTTGGGCGAGGTCGGCGTGTTGCAGCCGACCGGGGTGGTGTTGGTGTACGGCTGGTCGGCGTAGAGGATCTCCTGGCTGCCGCTCGTAAAGCTGCTGTGGTACGCGCAGAAGACCGCGTTGGAGCACTCCGCCCCAGCGCACGAGACCTCGTTCTTGGCGGTGAAGACGAAGAACTCATGGCCGACCCCACCGGTCCAGCCGTTGGCAGCCATCGCCTTGGTGACCTCGCCCTGGATCTGCGCATCGGTGAGCGCGGGTCCCGGGTACATCGAGGTGTCGACGTAGGCGCCGCCGAACGTGGAGCTGTTGACGATGTTCTGCGTGACCCCGCCGCTGACCTGGTAGTACTGCGAGGCGACGCCGTACAGCGCGCTGCCGCCGATGTCGGTGAGGAACCGGCTGATCAGGGAGTTGTAGGTCGGGGTGACGCTGTTGACCGAGGCGGTCAGGCTGGGCTCCCAGAAGATCGCGTAGTTCGTCGAACCCGCCTGCTCGACGGGCCCGCCGTTGTACACGAGGTTGTTCGAGCTGGCCGCGGCCGCGTTGGTCGCGCCGCGGGGTAGCACGAAGTGGACGGCATGCCCGCTCGCTGACGCCGTCAACGAGGCGCCGGCGGCGGCGTGGGTGGCTGCACCGGGCATGAGTGCCGCGGCCGAAGCCACGGCGACGGCCGAAAGTGTCAGGCGTCGGATGTGCACGGGTGGCTCCCTCCTTGTCGATGGCCGGCTGTCGGTGAGCGGTGCGCCCGCACGGACACACTCCGCCACCCGGTTGGAGAACGATCCACGGAGGCGAATCCTTGCGTCCCGGCTCCCGGCAACACACCGAGCGAAACGAAAGACGCAATCACGTCGGCGGCCTCGTGGGACCGGTGCTGGCGCAACTCAACCTCCCTTCGCGGCCCGTGCCAGCAGGCGAGGGCCGACCCGTTGAGGATACCGACGATGTACCTGACGAAGCGTTCAGGCCCCCGTCAGGTCGGCAGCGAACTCCCTGAAGTTGTCCACGTAGCGGCGGGCGTCGGCCTCGCTGTGCTGCACCGAAAGGGTCCAGTTCTCCTCCGCGCCCGGCGCCATCAGCACCCCGCGGTTGCTCTGGTACAGCCAGGACAGGTAGGGCACCGCCTTGTCGATCTCGAGGTAGTCGCGATAGTTGCGCACGCGGTCGCGTCGGTAGGTGACGCACCCGCGAGCGGCGAGGGTGAGCACGTGAAAGGGAAGCTCGTGCTCGGCGATGACCGCGTCCAGCCCGCCCTGCAACTCCTCGGCGAGCGCGTCGAAGTGGGAGTACGCGGCCGGCGTCAAGACCTCGTACAGGGTTGCGCGCGACGCCGCCGTGGTCAGCGGGTTGCCATTGAACGTGCCCATCTGGGCGACCCGCCCGTCGGTGATCGCCGCCATCACGTCGGCTCGGCCGCCGATCGCCCCACACGGGAGACCGCCGCCGATCGCCTTGGCCAGGCAGACGATGTCGGGCACCACGCCGAATCGTTCGGTGGCGCCGCCGGCCGCGATGGTGACGCCCGTCTTCACCTCGTCGAAGATCAGCAGCGCGTTGTTGCGGTGGGCGACGTCGCGCACGGCCGCGAGGTACCCATCGTCGGGCAGCACGATGCCGATGTTCATCATCACCGGCTCGACGACGACGGCCGCGATGTCGTCGTGCGCCGCAAAGGCGCGCTCCAGTGCGTCGACGTCGTTGAACGGCACCACAGTGACAAGGTCGACCACGGCCTGCGGAATTCCCTCGCAGTACTTCACTGAGTTGGGTTGTTGGACCGGGCCCATCAGCTCGGCGGACGGCTCGACGCTGACCAGCAGTGAGTCGTGGTGACCGTGGTACGAAGCCTCGATCTTGATGAGACGCTCCCGTCCGGTGAAACCCCGGGCGAGGCGCACCGCGTCGAGGGTGGACTCGGTGCCGCTGTTGCTGAACCGCCACTGCGGCTGCGCGAACCGCCGCGACAGCTCGGCGGCGACCTCGTTGTCCTGTGCCACCGGCTGGGCGAAGTGCGAGCCCCGGGCCATCCGCTCGGTGACCGCAGCGACGACGGTGGGGTGCGCGTGGCCGACCACCATGACCCCGAAGCCGTTGTGGAAGTCGACGTACTCGTTGCCGTCGACATCCCACACGCGACTGCCCTCGCCGTGGTCGACGAACACGGGTTGGGGCGGCGTGTCCTGGAACGATGAGGGCACGCCGCGGGGCATCGCCCTGGTCGCCTCCTCCCACAGCCGGCGAGACTTCTGGCGCTTGGCGATGAACGCCTGCTCTTCGCGGGCGGTCAGCTCCGCCAGCCGGCGCTGGTCGATGCGGGCTACGTCAGTTGCCATGGTGGTTCCTCGTGGTGGCCGCCGGTTCGGCGGCGCGGGCACCCGCGATGGCCGCTTCCACTGACGCCTCGAGGATGTCGAGACCCGCGGAGAGCTCGTCATCACTGATGGTCAGCGGCATGAGCAGGCGGATGACATTGTCGTACAGCCCCGCTCGAAGCAACGCGAGGCCGCGGGCGTGAGCCTCCCGGAGCACAGCGACGGCGAGGCCGGGCGCGGGCTCACGGCTGGAGCGGTTGTCCACCAGCTCCATCGCCGTCATGGCACCGATCCCGCGCACCTCGCCGATACACGCCTGGCGCTGCTGCATCGCCTCCATGCGCTGGATGGCAACGGCACCGATCTCGCGTGCCCGCGCGCAGATGCCGTCACGCTCGATGACCTGGAGGACAGCCAGCGCCGCGGCGCACGCCACCGGGTTGCCTCCGAACGTGCCGCCGAGGCCGCCGGGGGCCGGTGCGTCCATCAGTTCAGCGCGCCCCACCACCGCCGCCAGGGGCAGGCCGCCGCCCAACGACTTGGCCAGCAGCACCAGGTCGGGCTCGACGCCGAAATGGGTGACCGCGAACAGCTCGCCGGTGCGGGCCACGCCGGTCTGGATCTCGTCGGCGATGAGCGGAATGTCGAGCTGGCGCAGCAACTTCGCCAGCCGCGGCAGGAAGTCGGGCGGTGGCACGATGAATCCGCCCTCGCCCTGGACAGGCTCGACGATGACCCCCGCGACCCGGTCAGGCGGGACCTGCGCGGCAAACAGGGTTTGCAGCGCGTCCAGGCTCTCGTCGGTGCTGATGTCGTGGTAGGCATACGGATACGGCGTCTGGTAGACCTCGGCCGCATAGGGGCCGAAGTTCTGCTTGTAGGGGTGCACCTTCCCGGTGAGGCTCATGGCCATCAGCGTGCGCCCGTGGAAGCTGTTGTGGAAGCTGATGATGGCGGAGCGGCCGGTGGCCTGGCGCACGATCTTGACCGCATTCTCGACCGCCTCGGCACCGCTGTTGAGGAGGAGCGCCTTCGCCGGCGCGCGCACAGGTGCCAGCTCGCAGAGGCGGTTGCAGAGCTCCACGTAGACGTCGGGCATCATCACCGGGCCGCCCGAGTTGATCAGCAGGTCGACCTGCCGGTGCATCGCCGCGACGACGTCCGGGTGCCCGTGGCCGAGGTTGGCCACACTGATCCCGCTGGCGAAGTCGATGAAGCGCCTGCCGTCGGCGTCGACCAGCGTCGCACCCTGCGCGGCGTGGGCGAACCCCGCCATGGTGGAACCCATCCCGCGGGCCACCGAGCGCTCGCGTTGCTCCTGCAGCTCGGCGTTGGACACAGGGCTAGCTGATCGGAGCGGGTGACGCCGTCAGCCTGCCATCCACCATGACGTAGGACACCGTCTTCTCACGGAAGAAGCCGGAGCGGTTGGTGACCACCGCCAGCAACAGCAGGGGCAGCCCGAGGGCGATGGTGACCAGCACCGGCAGAGCGGTGGTGATGTCGGTGGTCCAGGCGACGTAGGTCACGTACCCACCGATGGCGAGCAGGAGCAGGCCGCCCAGCAGTGGCAGAATCCCCGCGAAGAGGAGAAGCCTGACGCTGCTGAACAGCACCTTGCGGAACGCCCACGTCGAGGCCAACCCGGTGATGCCGTAGTACACGGCAACGAGAACGCCGATGTTCAGGATCAGGTTGCCGAACACCTTGCTGACGCTGTCCGAGAAGAGCGTCACCAGGATGATGACGAGGGCTGCGGCCGATGAGATCACGGTCCCCAGCCACGGGGTTCTCCACTGCGGGTGCACGTGGCCGAAAGCCCTCGGGAAGACCCCGTCGCGCGCCATCGAGAAGCTCAGACGGCTCGACGGCAGCAGCGTGGTCTGCGTGGTGGCGACGGTCGACGACAGGACGGCCAAGATCATCAGGTATGAGATCGGGGAACTGGCCAGCTGCTGGGCGAAGTAGTAGAGGATGTCTGCCTGGTTGTTGGGGTCGTTGAGCGCCGACTGACTGAGGAACATCTGGAGGGCGACGATCATCAGCAGGAAGATGAAGAGCAGGATGAACATGCTGAGGATCCCGGCCCTTCCGGGGGAACGGTCGGCGTCCTTTGTCTCCTCGTTGATATTGGCGGCCGTGTCCCATCCCCAGAAGAAGAAGACGGCCAGTGCAGCGCCGGCTGTGGCGCCTGACAGACCGCCCAGTGAGCCAAAGCTGAACCAGCTTCCCGAGAAGCTCGTCGAAGGATGGCCGGTGGTGGCCTTGACCAGGGCGGCGATCGCGAACCCGACCACGACGAGGATTTCGATGAACACGAGAACCCACTGGAAGTTGGCGGTGATGCGGATGCCGCGAACCACCATGAAGGTCACGAGCGCCAGCCACATCACTCCCACGGCCGCGATCCAGTACTTGTTGCTCGCCGCGTCCGTGGTGATCTGCCCGGGAAAAAGGCTGTTGAGCAACAGCAACGTGTAGGTGCCACCCAGGATGGGAGCCGACGCGCAGAAGAGGATGTTGGCGGCGAATTGGACCCACCCGGAGAGCCAACCGACGTATGGGTTGAGCGTCCGGCTCACCCACGCGTACGAGGCGCCACAGTTGGGATCCATCCGGTTGAGGTAGTAGTACGCGATGGCGATGCACAGGACGGGGAGGAAGCCCAGCAGGATCGCGGCCGGCGAGGCGAGGCCGACGGCGGCGACGAGGAATGCGGCGGTTGCCGCCAGGGTGTATGCGGGAGCCACGCTCGACGTGGCGATGACGGTCGAGTCGAACAGGCTGAGCGTGTTCGTCTTCAGCTGCGACTCCACAGCCTTCCCGTGGACTACAGGCTCTGCGACCGTGGCCATCCAACCCACCCCCTGAGCGTCGATGGTCTTGCAGAACACCTGCAAGGAGCGGTGCACACCCTAGCGTCGGGTGGTAGGCTCGTCAAGTGGTTTCCGGCTGATCGAAGAGGGGCACATGGGCACGGAAACGGGCCGCCGCTACTCGGTGAGCGAGGCGGCGCGCATGGTCGGCATCAGCGCGTCGACCCTTCGTGCCTGGGAGCAGAACGGCCTGCTCCGTTCAGCCCGAAGCTCGGCCGGATGGCGCAGCTATGACGCCGGCGACGTCAGCCGCGCGCGCGAGGTCCACCGCCTGCGCACCGTCGAAGGCCTTGCCGTTCACGCCATCCTCCGCCGTCTCCCCACCGCGACGACGCCGCAACGCCGCGCCCAAACGGAGCGGTCGGCGCGCTCCGCAGACGGCAACCCGTCGACCGTCGGAGGTAGGTTGCGAGCGCGGCGTAGTGACAAGGGGCTGTCGCTCCGCGCTCTCGCATCGCGCGCGGGGCTGTCGCCGTCGCTCGTCTCCGGGGTGGAACGGGGCATCGTGCAGCCGTCGGTGGCGTCGCTGCAGAAGATCAGCGCCGCGCTCGGTACCAGCGTGGCAGCGCTGTCCGCGGCGCCCTTGCCGGCGTGCCAGGTTCTCGGTGGTGAGCTGATGCCACTTGACCTGTCCACCCAAGGGGTGCGGATCGAGGACCTCTCCGGGACGGCGCAGCTGCTCGAACCGCAACGCTTCAGCATCGACCCCGGCCAGGGGAGCGGCGGAGAGTACACCCACGACGGTGAGGAGTTCCTCTACGTGGTGGAGGGAACGCTCTCGATCACCCTGGACGGTCGCGACCAATTCGACATCGGCACCGGCATGTCGCTCTGCTTCGAGTCGACGCGCCGTCATCGCTGGTGGAACCCGGGCGACGTGGTCACCCGGGTGCTCTGGATCAACACGCCGCGCACCTTCTGACGCGGCCTTGTCACCTCGGGGGTTCATGCATGGCCACCACTGTCGACACCGTTCGCAACCTCATCGGCGGCGAGTCCGTGGAGTCCCGTAGCGGGCAGTCGATCCCGCTCGTCGACCCGTCCACCGGCGAGGTCTTCGCCCACTCGCCGCTGTCGAACGCCGAGGATGTCGACGCCGCGTACAGGGCGGCGCAGCGAGCGTTCGACGGCTGGCGCGGCGCCACCCCGAAGGACCGGAGCCTGGCGATGCTCCGCTTTGCCGACCTCCTCGAGGCCCACGGCCAGGAGCTGGTCGAGCTCGAATGCCGCAACACCGGCAAGCCACTCGCGCTCACCGAGAGCGATGAGATGCCGATGTTGTACGACGTGGTGCGATTCATGGCAGGGGCGGCGCGCAACCTCCAGGGCGTCGCCTCCGCCGAGTACATGGCGGGGCACACCAGCTGGATCCGCCGCGAGCCGGTCGGCGTCTGCGGCCAGGTCACGCCGTTGAACTACCCGATGTTGATGGCCGCATGGAAGCTCGCGCCGGCCATCGCTGCCGGCAACACCGTCGTGCTCAAGCCCTCGGAGACGACGCCGCTCACCACCGTGCGCATGGCCGAGCTGGCCCGCGAGGTACTCCCACCCGGAGTGCTCAACGTGGTCTGCGGCGACCGCAGCACCGGCGCCGCGGTTGTCTCCCACCCGTTCGCGGCGATGGCGTCCATCACCGGCAGCGTGCGCGCCGGCCGTGAGGTGGCTGCCGCCGCCGCGCTCGACCTCAAGCGCGTGCACCTCGAGCTCGGCGGCAAGGCGCCGGTGATCGTGTTCGACGACGCCGATGTCGCCGTCGCTGCCCAGGGGATCGCCGGCGCCGCGTACTTCAACGCCGGCCAGGACTGCACCGCGGCGACGCGCGTGCTCGCCGGACCGCGTGTGCACGACGACTTCGTCAGCGCCCTGGTCGAGCAGGCCGCCGCGACACGCACCGGTCCACCGTCCGACACCGACGCGGCCTACGGCCCCCTCAACAATCGCGCCCAGCTCGCCCGTGTGCGCGGCTTTCTCGACCGCGTTCCCGGTCATGCGCGCGTGGTGGCCGGTGGCGCGGCGTCGGCCGGCCCCGGATTCTTCCAGGAGGCCACCGTTGTCGACCGGCTGGAGCAGAACGACGAGATGATCCAGCAGGAGATCTTCGGCCCGGTGGTCACCGTGCAGACGTTCAGCGACGAGGAGGAGGCGCTGCGCTGGGCCAACGGCGTGGAGTACGGGCTCGCGGCCAGCGTGTGGACGCGCGACCACGGGCGGGCGATGCGCATGGCCCGGTTGCTCGACTTCGGCTGCGTGTGGATCAACACCCACATCCCGCTGGTGTCGGAGATGCCCCACGGTGGTTTCAAGCACTCCGGCTACGGCAAGGACCT
>DATBCJ010000006.1:0-10898 GCA_036270565.1 Candidatus Dormiibacterota bacterium
CGTCGCATCGACCATTGACAATGTGCGGGAGCCTCGCCGTACACTGCCGCGGTGCCACGGGAGAACATGCAGCCGGACGACTCGCAGCGTCCGCAGCGTCGCATCTGCGCGCGGCGCGGATGCGCGAACCCCGTCAAGAAGGCAACCGCGAAGTACTGCAGCGTGCTCTGCTGCTCGATCGACCCTGAGCGTCACGCACGACTCCGTGTGTCGGCGCAGCGGTCGAATCGTCGCGTGCTTCCCATGACGCGACAGCTCAGCCTCACCCTGATGGCTGCCAACAACCCCGAGGCCGCGCTGGCCCAGCTCTGCGAGGGACGCGAGGACGTTCCCCGGGGCATGTCCCGGCTCTGCAGCTGAGCGCCAGTCACCACAGCGAGCGTCGACGTGGCTCCCGGCATCTCTACAATTCGCCGCCATGCCGGACGAGATTGTCGACGACTCCGCCGAGGCAGGTCCGCCGCTCGAGGTCCCGGCTGAGCTGACCCTCGGAATCCTTCGCCACAGCGCGGCCCACCTCATGGCTGCCGCGGTGGTGGAGCTCTACCCTGGGGCGCAGTACGACGTCGGTCCCGCCACCGAGGAGGGCTTCTTCTACAACTTCCGCCTCCCGGACGGCGCGCACTTCGTGGAGGAGGATCTCTCGCGCATCGAGGCCAGGATGAAGGAGCTGTCGAAGCGACGAATCCCCTTCGAGCGCGAGGTGATGTCGCGCGCCGACGCCCGCCAACTATTCAGCGAGATGCGCCAGAGCTTCAAGGTCGACATCATCGACCGCATGGGTGGTGAGGTGGACGAGGTCGGGGTATATCGCACGGGCGCTTTCGTCGACCTCTGCCGCGGTCCCCACGTGCCCCACTCCGGCCACCTTCGTGCCGTCAAGCTGCTCCGAGTCGCCGGCGTCTACTGGCGTGGGGACGAGAACAACGAGCAGCTGCAACGCGTGTACGGGACGGCCTTCTTCGACCGCGAGCAGCTGGATGCCTTCATCGCCCTCCGAGAGGAGGCGCGCCGCCGCGACCACCGGCGGCTGGGCGCCGAGCTCGACCTGTTCCACGTCTCGGAGCACTCGCCGGGTTCGCCCTTCTGGCATCCCAAAGGGATGATCATCTGGAACACGCTCGAGGACCTGCGCCGCGCCGAGAACGCCAAGCGAGGGTACGTCGAGGTCAAGACGCCGCTGCTTTTCGACGTCGACACGTACAAGACGTCCGGCCACTACGAGAACTACGCCGAGAACATCTTCTTCGTGTCCTCCCGCGACGAGGACAGGCAGCTCGCGCTCAAGCCGATGAATTGTCCGGGTCACATGCTCCTCTTCGGCAACGGCCTGCGCAGCTACCGAGAGCTGCCCATCCGCTACGCCGAGTCGTCAACCCTGCATCGCGATGAGCGCAGCGGCACGCTGCACGGGCTGCTTCGGGTGCGCCACATCACCCAGGACGACGCGCACATCTTCTGCACCGACGACCAGATCCAGGACGAGATCCACCGCATCGTCGACTACGCCAACCACCTCTACGCGATGCTCGGCGTGGAGCCCCGTGCCGAGCTGTCGACACGACCCGAGAGGCGACTCGGCAGCGAGGCCCAATGGGACCGGGCCGAGGCCGCACTCGAGGAGGCCCTGCAGCGGCACGGGATGGCGTACGTCATCTCGGCCGGCGAGGGAACCTTCTACGGCCCCAAGATCGACCTGCACATGACTGACTCGATCGGCCGCTCCTGGCAGATGGGCACGATCCAGCTCGACTACCAGATGCCAGCCCGGTTCGGGCTGACCTACGTCGGGGTCGACGGCGAGGATCACACCCCCGTGGTCATCCATCGCGCCCTGCTCGGCTCGCTGGAGAGGTTCATCGGCATCCTCACCGAGCACTACGCGGGCCACTTCCCGCTCTGGCTGGCTCCCGTGCAGGTGGAGATCGTGCCCGTGCAGGACGACTCGCCCGAGGTGATCAGCTACGCGCTGGCGCTGGCGGAACGGCTGCGCGCCGCCGGCCTGCGGGCCGACGTCGACGACAAGCCCGGCGTGCGCATGCAGGCCCGCATCCGCGATGCCGTGAAGCAGAAGGTGCCGTACGTGGTGGTGGTCGGACGCAACGACGTCGAGCGCGGCGACGACGTTGTCAGCGTGCGTGCCACCCGCGCCGGCACACAGGAGAACCTGGCCGTCTCCGACCTCGTGCAGCGGCTGGTGCACGAGGTGGCTGAGCGCGTCAGCGGCTGACCGGGCACCATGGCGCGCGGCGGACGCCTGCTCCTCGACGTCGTGCGCGCCACCTTCCCCGGAGACGACGCCGCCGCGCTCATCGCCGCGGGCAACGTCCTGGTCGACGGGGTGCCGGTGACCACCGTGCGCTCCCGTGTCCGAGCGGGCGCGCACGTCAGCGTCCGGCCGACGAGGGTGTTGCGCGGCTCGGTCAAGCTGCGTGCCGCTCTGGATGCCTTCGGCGTGGCGGTGGCCGGCCGTGTCGCGCTCGACGTCGGTGCCGCTGCCGGGGGCTTCACCACCGTCCTGCTCGAGGCCGGTGCGCGCAGGGTCTACGCCGTGGATGCCGGCCACGGCCAGCTGCTCGGCTCCCTGCGCCAGGACGAACGGGTTATCAACCTCGAGGCCGTCAACGTTGCCGACCTCGACACCGCGCTCATCCCCGACCCCGTCGAGGTGGTCAGCATCGACGTCTCGTACCTCAGCCTGAGCGCGGCGGTGGCCCAGCTCGACCGTCTGTCCATCACGCCTGGGGCGGCGCTTGTCGGGCTGGTCAAGCCGATGTTCGAACTGCGCGCGGCGACCGCGCCAAATGACAGAGCCAGCCTCGACGCGGCGCTCGCCACTGCTTCGTCCGGCGTCACCCGTGCGGGCTGGGCGGTGCGAGGCTGGATCGACTCGCCGCTGCCCGGCAGCCGGGGATCCCGCGAGCTGCTCCTCCATGCCGTGCGCTCACCTGAGTAGCGGCCGCGACGTGGTGGTATGCTCAGCCGTCGGACGCCATCGTGGCGCCGCAAAGAGGGTCCGTGTGCTGCGGCCCCCACCTTCCGGGTTCGCCTTGGAGGTCCAGATCAATCCGGGACCTGGATAGCGGATCGCTGTCCAGGTTTTTGTGTTTTGGAGGTTTCCACCCATCGCCTTTCGAGAGTTGAGGATCAACGAGCAGATCCGCATCCCGCAGGTTCGTCTCTTCGACGACACCACCGATGAAGCGCTCGGCATCGTCACCATCGAGCAGGCCAGGCAACTCGCCGTCGATCGCGGTCTCGACCTCGTCGAGGTCGCCCCGCTGGCGCAGCCGCCGGTCTGCAGGCTCATGGACTATGGGCGTTTCAAGTTCGAGGCACTGAAGCGGGAGAAGGACAGCCGCAGGGACCACAATGTCGTCCAGCTCAAGGAGCAGAAGCTCCGACCCAAGATCTCGGACAATGACTTCCGGACCAAGCTGGCCAAGGTGAAGCAGTTCCTCGGCGAGGGAGACAAGGTCAAGCTCACCATCATGTTCCGCGGCAGGGAGATGGTCCACCAGGAGTACGGCCGCAAGCTGCTCGATCGCATGACAGACGAGCTCAGTGACCTGGCCATCATCGAGCGATCCCCACTGGTCGAAGGCAGGAACATGATCATGATCCTCAGCCCGACGACCAAGAAGCACCCCCGCCCCGACCGTCCCCACGACGACCGCGCCCACTCGTCCGAGCACGCCAGCGCCGCCAATGGCAGCGACGCCAGGGAGCCGGTCGCGGCGGCAGCTCAGCCCAACCGGCCGGAGGCGGTCCAGGCCGCGGCGGCCGCGAGCACGCCGGCTCCCGCCGCCAAGCCTGCGGCGGCCGCCAAGAGGTCGCCCGGCGACGCAGCCCCGCAGCCCGCCACCACCAGCGCCGCAGCCAAGCGGAGGAAAGAGAATGCCGAAGATACGAACTCATAAGGCCACGCAGAAGCGCTTTCGCATCACCAGCACCGGCAAGGTGATGCGCCGCAAGGCCTTCAAATCGCACATGCTCGAACACAAGAGCGCCAAGCGCAAGCGGGTCATGAACAAGCAGCAGCCGGTGTCGCCGGCGGACGTCAAGCACGTGCGCCGCCTGGCCCCCTACCTGTAGCCCGGAGGAGAGACCATGGCGAGAGTCAAGAGGGGCGTCACTGCGCGCGCCCGCCACAAGAAGATCCTCGAGCTGGCCGAGGGGATGCAGGGCGACCGTCGGCTGCACTACAAGGCCGCCAACGAGGCGGTCATGCACTCGCTGTCGTACCAGTACCACGACCGCAAGCTTCGCAAGGGCGACATGCGGGCTCTCTGGATCACCCGCATCAACGCGGCGGCGCGGCAGAACGGTCTGGCGTACAACCAGTTCATGCACGGGCTGAAGAGTGCCGGCGTCGACATCAACCGCAAGATGCTCGCCGACCTGGCCGTCGAGGATTCGACGTCGTTCACCCAGCTCGTCGAGGTGGCCCGGGGCGCTCTGACGACCGCGTGACCGACAACCGCGGCAAGGCATCGCCGCCGGCCGCTGAGCAACCGCCGGGCTCCGACGTGCACTCGGTGGCGGCAGCCGCCCTCGAGGAGGTGGCCGCGGCCGCCGACGCTGCGCGACTCGACGCCGTTCGTGCGCTGTATCTCGGTCGTGGCGACGGGCTGCTGACCGTCTTTCGCAAGCGAATCGGGTCGACCCCGGACGCCGACGCCCGTCGCGCGCTCGGCCAGACGGTCAACGCGCTGGTGGAGAGGGTCACCGAGGCCATCGAGGAACGCCGCGCCAGCCTGCTCGCCGCCGGGGATGACGATCCACTGGAGGCGATCGACCTCAGCTGGCCGCCGTCGCCGCTCCGCCGCGGCCACCTCCACCCCGTCTCACGCGTCCTGCGTGATGTGCGGCGCATCTTCGCCCAGATCGGCTACATCTCCGTCGAGGGTCCCGAGGTGGAGTACGACCGCTACAACTTCACCCTGGTCAACATGCCGCCGGGTCACCCTTCCCGCGCCACCCAGGACACCTTCTTCATCGACGACGACAGACTGCTGCGCACCCACACCTCGCCCGTCCAGGTCCGCAGCATGCTGGTGCGCGGAGCGCCCCAGCGGATCATCGTTCCCGGCAAGGCCTTTCGCCGCGACTACGACGCCACGCACTTCCCCATGTTCTTTCAGCTCGAGGGCATGTGCATCGATGAGGGCATCGCGCTCAGTGACCTCAAGGGCACGCTCGAGTACTTCGCACGCTCGATCTACGGGGCCGACCGCCCCACCCGTCTTCGCCCCCACCACTTCGAGTTCACCGAGCCATCCGTCGAGCTCGACGTGTCGTGCGCGGTGTGCGGGGGCGCGGGCTGCCGGCTGTGCAAGGGCACCGGCTGGCTCGAGATGCTCGGCGCGGGGATGATCCACCCCAACGTGCTGCGCAACGGCGGCATCGACCCGGCCAGGTACACGGGCTTCGCCTTCGGCGCCGGCCCCGACCGCATCGCCATGCTGGCCTACGGCATCGAGGACGGCCGACTCCTCTACGAGAACGACGTCCGGTTCGTGAGCCAGGCATGAGGGTCTCGCTGGAGTGGCTGCGAGAGTACGCCGTGCTCGACGCCCCGCTCGACACTCTGGTCGAGGGGCTCATCGAGACCGGCACCGAGGTGGAGCACGTCCATCGCGGACCCGCGGGGGTTGTTGTGGCCGGCGTTCTCGGGCTGGCCCCGGTGCCGGAGTCGACCAGGGGGGTGCAGTTCGCCGACCTCGACGTTGGAAGCGGAGAGCCCGTCCGCGTCCTGACCGGGGCCGCCAACCTCGCCGTGGGTGACCTGGTGCCGTACGCGCCGCCCGGCACCATGCTTGCGGGCTGGGACGAGCCCCTTGGAGTTCGGGCCATGTTCGGCGGGAAATATCAATCCCCCGGGATGCTCTGCTCGGCCGTCGAGCTCGGCCTCGGTGAGGATGCGAGCGGCATCTTTCATCTCGACCAGGGACAGCCCGGTCAACCCCTGAGCGAGGTGGTGAGCGTCGACACCGTCCTCGAGGTGGAGGTGACCACCAACCGGCCCGACTGCCTCTGTCACGTCGGCATCGCGCGTGAGATGGCAGCGGCGATCGGCGAGACGGTCCGGGCTCCCGACACCTCGATCCCCGAGGGATTGCTGAGCGCCGCCAGCATGGCGAATCGCGCCAGTGTCGAGGTCGAGGACCCCGACGGATGTCTGCGCTTTGCGGTGCGCATCATCGAGAACGTCGCCGTGGGACCCTCACCGGGGTGGATGCAACGGCGGTTGCGGTCGATCGGTCTGCGGCCGATCAGCAACGTGGTGGACGTCACCAACTACGTGGCACACGAGCTCGGCCAGCCTCTGCACGGCTTCGATCTCGACCGCTTCATCGACGCGCAGGGCGGCGACAGCCGGTCCGCGCGGGTGGTGGTCCGCCGAGGTCGCGACGAGGTGATCAGCTGCCTGGATGGCGTCGACCGCCGCGGTGGCCACGACGACATGGTGGTGTGCGCCGGGGATCACCCGGTCAGCTTCGGTGGTGTGATCGGTGGCACGAGCACCGCCGTCGACGAGACCACGCGCAACGTGATTCTCGAGGGGGCGACCTGGGATGGGCCGGCAATTCGTGCGACGTCGACGCGGCTCGGGGTGCGCACCGACGCGTCGACGCTCAACGAGAAGGGACTGAGCGACACGCTGGCGCCGATCGCACTCGAGCGCGCGGCTGCTCTGATCGCCGAGCTGGGTGGCGGCCACGTCCTCCAGGACAGCGTCGATGTGCGCGCCCGTGTGCTGCCGCCGATCCCGCCGATCGCCGTCAGCGGCGCCACCATCTCCCGCCTGCTCGGCTACCAGGTCGACACCACCGAGGCGGCCACGGTCCTCGCCCGACTCGAGTTCGGCGTCGAACAGCACGGTGATGACCTCACCGTCACCGTTCCGCACTTCCGCCGCGACGTGCTCCTCGTCGAGGACGTGGTGGAGGAGGTGGGGCGCTCACTCGGGTACGACCGCGTCCCCAGCACCCTGCCCGGTCGCCGCACCGCCGCCGGCGCCATCGCCGCCGAGGCCCCCGCCGAGGACCGCGTCAAGGATGTGCTGGTGGGCGCGGGCTACGACGAGGCGATCACCTGGTCGTTCACCTCGCCGTCGCTGGCCGCGTCGTTGGAGGGCGTGGGCCAGGGTCGTACACCGATCCCGCTGCGCAACCCGCTCTCGGAGGACTGGAGCGTGCTCCGCACCAGCCTGCTCCCCGGGGTGGTGCAGGCGATCGCCGGCAACGTCCGGCGCGGGGTCGAGGACGTGCGTCTCTTCGAGCTCGGCCGCGCCTTTTGGGAGGGCGAGCGGAAGGGGCCGGTGGCCGGCTCGACGGAGGGCGACGCCGACGCCGCCTTCACGCCGCTTCCCGCCGAGCCGCTGCTGCTGAGCGCCGCGGCGACGGCGGCCAGTGCCGCGGACGCCGAGACGCGGCTGCGCGACCTCCAGGCGGTGGTCGCGCGCGTTGCCCACGAGCTGGGTGGCGGCGTCGTGGAAACGGCCCCCGGTGGCGTGGCCGGGATGCGCGCGGGCAGGTCGGGCCGGATTCTGTGCGACGGCAGCGACATCGGCGTCATCGGCGAGCTCGACCCTCGAGCTCTCGCCCGGTTCGACATCCGTGGCCGGGTGGCGGTGGTGGAGATCGAGGTCGACCCCCTGGTGATGCCCGACAAGCTGGCGACGCGACGCTACCTGGCTCCGCCACGCCACCCCGCGGTGGTCCAGGACCTGGCTGTGACCGTGCCGGCCGGTGCCCTCGCCGGCGACGCGCTGCGCGTCATCCATGAGGCGGGCGGCGCACTGCTCGACAGCGTGGTCCTCTACGACCAGTACCGCGGCGCCAGCCTGGGAGAGGGGAGGAAGGGCTGGACCTTCCGGCTGACATATCGCGCCGCCGATCGAACGCTCACCAGCGAGGAGGCCCAGCGGGCCCAGGACGCCATCGCCGATGCGCTGCGCTCGCGCTGCGGGGCCGAGGTGCGGCGATAGCCCGGCGCGTGTCGCGAGCGTTCCTCGCGCGCGACGCCGGCGAGGTGGCCCCCAAGCTGGTCGGTGCAGTGATCGTCACCGGTGCGGGCACCGCCGCCGAGGTCCGTGCTCGCATCGTGGAGGTCGAGGCCTATCGCGGCACCGACGATCCCGCCTCCCACGCATTCCGCGGCCCCACCCCTCGCGCCTCGATCATGTTCGAGCAGCCAGGCCACCTCTACGTCTACCTCAGCTATGGCATGCATTACTGCGCCAACGTGGTGTGCGCGCCGACGGGCATTGCCTCGGCCGTGCTGCTGCGGTCAGCGATCGTCGAGCAGGGCGAGGAGACGGTGCGCTCTCGGCGTGGCCAGGCTCCAAGCCTGGTGCGCCTGCTGAGCGGACCGGGCAACCTCTGCAAGGGGCTCGGCCTCGGCGCGGCCGACAACGGCGCGGACCTGTGCACCGCGGGCCGCATCCACCTCGAAGTGCGAGCTGCCGGCGTGCCGCTGCAGGTGGGTCCGCGGGTGGGGATCCGTCGGGCTGCCGACCTGCCGCTGCGCTTCTGGTGGGCCGGGCACCCGGCGGTCTCCAAGCCGCGGCATGAGTCCACAAACAAAGGGACCGGCGCTGAGGCCGGTCCCTGAATGATTCTGCCGATCACAGTCGGCGCCCGACTGAACAGCCGGGCTTTGTCTTGGGCACCGTGGGGTGCCGGCTGGCCAGCCCGGACAGCCACCGCCGCCTCACCGCCCTGCGCTCTTCCAACCAATCACCGGACCCCTGCCGGCCGAGACCGGGGGTTCAACGGTGGCGCAATCCGGGCGATCGAGACGTTGCGACCCTTGTCCGGGCCCTATCTCTCGGCTCGAGTGGCCCGGTAGAGTTCGAAGACCGTACGCATCGTGAAGTTGTCCTCCGTATGCAGTCGGTTCCTTGCTACCAGCATAGGCGCGCCGTGCCCGTAGTCAAGTGGGGTCGGGGGTTCGTGACCGGGTGGTCCGACTCATAGACTGAGGGCGGTGGCGGCCATACAATGACAAACGCCTGTTCGGCAACGGAGGATTCATGTCCGGTCACAGCAAGTGGGCGGGGATCAAGCACAAGAAGGCCATCGTCGACGCCAAACGCGGCCAGGTCTTCACCAAGATCGCTCGCGAGCTGTCGGTCTCGGTTCGCGAGGGCGGCCCCGATCCCACGTCGAATTTTCGCCTGCGCCTCGCCATCCAGAAGGCGCGCGAGGTCAACATGCCCGCCGACAACATCGAGCGCGCCATCCAGCGCGGTGCCGGCGGCAAGGACGGCGCCCAGCTCGAGGAGATCCGCTACGAGGGCTATGGCCCTCACGGTGTGGCAGTGATGGTCGACGTGCTGTCCGACAACCGCAACCGCACCGTGGCGGCGATCCGCAACCTGTTCACCCGGGCGGGCGGGTCGCTGGGGGAGACCAACAGCGTCGGCTGGATGTTCCGGCAGGAGGGCGTGCTCCGCGTCCCGGCAGCAGGACGCGATCCCGATGAGCTGGCGCTCGAGCTGCTCGAGGTCGTCGACGTCGGCGCCGCCGGCGACATCTCGGTCGATGACGACGCGGTGGTCGTGACCGTCGCCCCGGCCCAGTTCGAGGCCGCGCGCACGGCGCTGGAGACGGCGGGCTACACCGTCGAGTCCGGCGAGGTGACCATGAATCCGAGCACGTCGGTGCCACTCGATGCCAAACAGGCCACGGGAGTGCTGCGGCTGCTCGAGAGTCTCGAAGAGGACGACGACGTCCAACAGGTGTACGCCAACGCCGAGATTCCCGACAACGTGCTCGAGTCGGTCGGCTGACGCGTGCGCGTCCTGGGCGTCGATCCGGGACTGGGCCGCACCGGTGTCGCCGTCGTCGACGGCCGTCCGGGTGCACTTCGTCTGCACCACGCTTCGTGCCTCCAGACTCCCGCGGGGATCGACGACGCCGAGCGTCTGTTCCTGCTCTCCGAGTTGATCAGCACGGTCATCGCCGAGCAGCGACCCGCGTTTGCGGCCGTGGAGCGGCTCTTCTTCTCCACCAACCGCAGCACCGCGATGCGCGTCGCCGAGGCCCGCGGTGTCCTGCTCTGCGCGCTGGCGGCTGCCCGAATCCCGGTGGCCGAGTACACACCCAACGAGGTCAAGGAGTCGGTGGCGGGGTACGGCGCGGCGCGCAAGCCGCAGGTGCTGCGCATGACCACGCGCCTGCTCTCCATCGACCGCATCGACGGTCCGGATGACGTGGCCGACGCCTGCGCGATCGCCGTCTGCCACCACCATCGCGCCGCGCTGACGCTGAGTGTCCGGCAGCAGCGCGCCGGTGCTGCGGTCAGCCCGCTCGACGTGGCCGTTGCCGCGGCCCGCGCCCGCCTCAGCACAGGGACGGCATGATCGCCCGGCTGCGCGGCCGTGTCGTGGCGGTGGACGACGACGTGGTCACGCTCGACGTCAACGGGGTCGGCTACGCGGTGCAATGTCACCTGCGCACCGCGGTGTCGCTGCACGGCACCAACGGTGAGGTCACCCTGCACGTGCACACCTCGGTGAGCGACGACGCCATCAGGCTGTACGGGTTCACCACCTCTGAGGAGTTGCGCCTCTTCCGCTTGCTGATCGCGGTGGAGCGGATCGGACCCAAGGCGGCGCTGGGCATCCTCGGTCGCGCCGACCTCGTCACCATGGTGCGCGCACTGCGCAGCGGCGACGCGGCGATGGTCGCCACCGTGCCCGGCATCGGTGTCAAGACCGCGGAGCGAGTCGTCCTCGAGCTCCGCGGCAAGCTCGACCGGCTGGCGTTGCCGGGCGACACGGCCACGCCGATCGCCGCCGCTGCCGACGAGGCCGTCCGCGCCGCCGTCGATGGGCTGGCCACGATGGGCTTCCGCGAGGCGGCGGCGCGCGACGCGGTCCAGGCCTC
>DATBCJ010000007.1:0-42720 GCA_036270565.1 Candidatus Dormiibacterota bacterium
GCGTCAATCCCGCGGCCGCTGCGGCGGTGGCGATCGTGCAGCGGCTTTCGCTCACCCTGGTGCCCAGCGCTGGCGGAGCACTCGCCTACCTGGCGCTGCGCTGGCGCGACCACGCAGCGCTCGCAGTGGGCTCCACGCACGCCCGGGCGACCGGTCGTCGTCAGCGCACCCTCGATGTCCCCATGTGCAGACTGCAACCGGTCGACCAAATCTGAACCGAAGGAGCAAGAAGATGGCCAGAAACGTTGTCGCCAGCACCTACGTCACCCTCGACGGCTTCATCGACGAGCCCGGCCTGTGGTCATTCCCCTTCTGGTCGGAGGAGGCCGCGCAATACAAGGCACGAGAGCTGTTCGCCAGCGACGCTCTCCTCCTCGGTCGACTCACCTACGAAGGCTTCGCCGCCGCGTGGCCGAGCATGGAGGGCACCGGTGAGTTCGGCGAGAAGATGAACAGCATGCCCAAGTACGTCGCCTCGCACACCCTGGACACCGCGACCTGGAACGCGACCATCATCAAGGGCGACGTCGCGGAGGAGGTCCGCAGGCTCAAGCAGGACGACGGCGGCGACCTCCTCATCGGCGGCAGCGGCCAGCTCATCGACTTCCTCACTGGCCACGGGCTCATCGACGAGTACCGCCTGATGATCTATCCCATCGTGTTCAGCACGGGCACCAAGCGTCTCTTCGCCACCGTCCCGAAGAGCACGTTCACGCTCGTGGACACGCTGCGGTTCCCCACCGGTGTCGTGGTGAACACGTACCATCCCGCCCCCCCACCGCCTGCCGGGTCGTGAGTGCGGCTGCAAGCGCTGGCGTGGCTGACGGGAATCCTCATCGTCTTCGCGCCGCTGGCGGTACGCGCCTACCGCCGCGCGTGACCCACGCTCTCAGCTGGCAGAGGGGCGTTGACGCTGGTGAGTTCCCTGTCCCATCCGAGCAATTTCGCCGCCGCCTCGTACGTGCTGCCGTAGAAGTCGAGGACAGCCTGCCGAGGATCAGCCTGCACGCGGACAGCGTCGTAGGGGAATATGAACTCGCCAAGGGCGGCGTCCCACGCGGCGGCCTCGGGCCGAACCTGCGCGTGTTCCAGGCCAGGCGTTTTGGGATACCCGTAGGCGTAGAACGCCGCAGCTGGACTGCGTTGGTCGCCGGGCCACCATCCCGCGCAGATCTGCTCGGCATCGCCGCCAAAGCGCGCGATGGTGCCCGCACCGGGGGGTGGTTCCACCCGTTTGCCCGAGAAACGCGTGAGGGCGAGGTCGAATGATCCCCAGAAGAAATGCACCGGCGTGGTGCGCCCCCAGAAGCCGGCGTGGTGTTCCTTGGTGACCAGGTCAACCATCGAGAGCACGCGGTAAAAGCGTGACGCGTGACCGGCATCGTAGGTCTGGTGCGTGCGGTCATCGGGAAACGGGATCGGGTCGGAGACCTCGGATGGAAGCACGGAGATGGCCACCTCGACGTCCAGGCGTCGCAGCGCAGCCATCGCGTCGTGATAGAAATCGGCCACGGCTCCGCCCAGCGGACGCCGTTCCACGGCACCGTCGCTGCTGCGGATCACCAGCACATGATCGATGAGGTCCAGCTCCGCGTCGATCGAACGCAGACCCACCGGCATGGTCGACGTGGTCAGGCCGCGCGCGGTCACGTAGAGGGCAACGTTGGCCCATTCCGGTTCGAATGGGCTGAGCGCCAGGCGCAATTTGCCGAGCACCTGCGCGTACATGTGCAGGGTATCGCGAGTCTCACGCCATTCGTGGTAAGGAAGTGGCGGCCATTCGGTGGGCATCTCGGAGGTCTCCTGCACATCCGTTCGCTGATCCGGACGGCGGCTGACAGCACCCGGATCGTCGCGCTATCGTATCGATCGCCCGGACGAAACTCATGGAGGGTGCCTGGCCATGGCGTGGAAGATCGAAGGCACGTACTTCGAGAACTGCAACTGCGAATGGGTGTGCCCGTGCAGCGTGACCAGCCTGGTGTCACCGGCCACCCAGGAGCGCTGCCAGGTGGTCTTGGTGTACCACGTCCAGTCGGGCGAGATCGAGGGGGCTGACGTGGGTGGCCTCACGGTGGCCGTGGTCGCCGACACGCCACAGCAGATGACCGACGGCAACTGGAACCTTGGCCTGATCGTCGACGCCAAAGCGTCGGATGACCAGGCTGACCGGTTGAGCGGGGTCTTCTCCGGTCAGAAGGGAGGCCCGATGGCCGCCCTCGCTCCGCTGGTCGGTAACGTGCTCGGTGTGGAGCGGGCGACGATGGAGTACAGCGACCAGGGGCTGCGGCATTCCATCAAGATCGGGGAGGCGGTGCGCATCGAGGTCGAGGATTTCGTGCCTCCGGGGCTCGGCGGAGACACCCCGACCCGGCTTGTGGGCGTCTTCCATCCATCGAACACCACGCTGACCATCGCCAAGCCGGTCACCTCGCAGATCAGCGCCTTCGGGATGGAGTTCCACAACGACGGGCGCAGCGCGTTCTCTGCACCCTTCGCGTGGCAGGGGTAGGTACAGCGAGGAGACGCGTTCTGGGTCAGCCGCCTGGGGACATGACCAGGCAGCTGCTCGTCGCCGTGGCCAGCAGGCGGTCCTTCTCGTCAGTCATGCGCGCCTCGGCCAGGGCGGTGCGGCTTCCCAGGTGGATGACAGTCCCGGTGCAGCGGACCTCGCCCGACTCCGGGCTCATGGGGCGAAGGAACTTGACGGAGAGGTCGAGCGAGGTGTAGCGGGTGCCGGCGGGCAGCATGGTATGCACCGCGCACCCTGCCGCAGAGTCGAGCAGTGTGGCGTAGACGCCGCCGTGCACGGAGCCGATCGGGTTGTACATGTACTCGGCCGCGCGGATGGCGAAAACAGCGCGGCCGCGGTCGACCGCGATCAGCCGAAAGCCGAGTGTCTCCGCGATCGGCGGGGGCGAAAGCTCGCCCGCAACGAGGGCGCGCATCATCTCGATGCCGCTCTTCTCCAGGGCGACCCGCGCCGCGATCAGCGGGTCCTGCCAGTGATATGTCCTGCTTCGCCGCGTCTCGTTTGGCGCGTTCTGGTCGCTGTGGACTTGGGTGCTCATGCGGGGTCATGCTAGGACACGACCGTTATCGGACGAGCAGTGAGGCTGAGCCATGGCACGCATCACCGTCAGCAGCGAGAACAGCACCGACATTGACATCCACTACAACGATCATGGAGCCGGCCAGCCCGTCGTGCTCATCCACGGATACCCCCTCAATGGGGAATCGTGGGAACGCCAGGAAAGCGTGCTGCTGGCAGCGGGCTACCGGGTCATCACCTACGACCGCCGGGGTTTCGGAGGGTCGAGCCATCCGACCGTCGGCTACGACTACGACACCTTCGCCGCCGACCTGAGCGCGCTGCTGGAACACCTGGACCTGAGCGACGTGGTGCTCGTCGGCTTCTCCATGGGCACGGGCGAGGTGACCCGCTACCTCGGAAAATACGGGTCGAAGCGGGTGGCACGGGCTGCAATCCTCGGTGTCATCCCGCCGTTCCTCTTGAAGACCGCCGACAACCCTGAGGGAGTCGACGGCCAGGTGTTCGACGGAATCAAGGCAGCGATCGTCAAGGACCGCTATGCGTACTTCAAGGACTTCTTCGACAACTTCTACAACGTCGACGTTCTCGGCGGCACCAGGATCTCCGACCAAGCCTGGCAGGCCAGCTTCAACGTGGCAGCGAGCTCGTCGCCGGTCGCGACATACGCCTGCGTCGACACCTGGCTCACCGACTTCCGTGCCGACCTTCCCAAGATCGACGTCCCCACCCTCGTCGTGCACGGGACCGAGGATCGGATCCTGCCGATCGGCGCGACAGCTGAGCGCCTGCCCGGGCTGATCAAGGACATGCGGTACGTCAAGGTCGAAGGTGGCCCGCACAACATCGCCTGGACGCACCCCGACGAGGTCAACAAGGCACTGCTCGAGTTCATCGCCGGCTGATCGAGTCGGCTCCCTGGCGTCGTGCTCGACGGGTCCTGGCCGGCACGCGCTCATGGGGCACATATGAGCGGTCGCCGATCCAGGGCGCCGGGATGATCGCCAGCCTCTTGGCCATCTGGTTGAGCGGATACGCGTAGCGGGCGCGCAGGCTGGCGAACTCGCCCCACGCGGCCTCGCCCTCTCGACATCTGTACCCCGCCTTCGAGAGTCGGGTGAGGGCGGCATCGAACTCCGTGCGTTCCACGTACGGCTCCTGCGATCTGTCCAGTCGAAACGACCAGGCGAGGTCTTCGACCAGGTGCCTGCCGACGGTGAGCATGAGATGCGCGGAGCCCGCCGATTCCTCCTCGACCGTGCTCATCACCAACGTTGCCGCATCCATCACCGCTCCAAATGAGTTGAGCCATGCCTCGTTGTCATGACTGGATCGAAAGTACACAAGAGCGGGATAGGCGAGGTGACTCTCCAGCACCGCCGCCGCCCAGCGGCGCCAGTCATCGAAGGTGCCGATGAGCTCACGCCGCATGCCACGCTCCGCCGCGGTCTCGAGCATCTGAATGCCCGAGGGAGGTGCGCCGGCCATGGCGTCGAGGGTCACCACCAACTCCTCACGCCGCTGAAAGGACTGATACAGCGAAAACAGCAAGGTGATGACCAGCGCGGCGAGGATCACGCCGCTGCCGCTCTCCGCAATGGTGGTGATGCGTGCGGGCACGCTGACCGGAACGATGTCTCCGTAGCTGAGAGGGACGAACGTCGATGCCGAGAAGTACAGGGCTTCGCCGAAGGACCGGGGGACCGGGCGCAGGCCGGCTCCGATGCCGTGGAGCAGCAATGCGTAGCCGACGATCAGGCCGACAGCCCACAGTCCGAACATAATGAAGACAGAAACCGGAGCGAACGCCGCCAGCCGGGCCTCGCGCCGAGCCGCGCGCGTCGGGCGCGTGCCCATCCACCTCCAGCCGCGCCAGAGCCAGCGAAGCAGGTACTTGACCACGACGAGCTTGCCGATGGCCGGCCGGGGCAGGACCGCCGCCCTGAAGATGTCGTTGAGGACCAGGAGGACAACCGCCAGCCCGGCGAACGCTTCGACCCAGTTCTGACCAGTCATGAGCGAGTAGAGTGCCGCAGAGGTCCACCCGTCGTGGGCCTCCAGCCTGCCGGCGTCGATCAATCGAAGCGGCGAACTACCATCCCATGATGGTTGACGACCCGGCGGCGTTCCCCACCCTGGAACCCTCGGAGCTCGCCGTTCTCGAGCAACTCGGGACACGACGCCCGACCGCCGCTGGCGACTACCTCTTCCGCGAGGGCGACGTCACCTACGACTTCTACGTGGTGCTCTCCGGATCGGTGGAGATCGTCATCCACGCCGACGGCGAGGACCGGGTCATCACCCGCCACGGCGCCGGACGGTTTCTCGGGGAGTTGAACATGCTCACCGGCCAGCGGGTGTACGTCTCGGCGCGCGTCATCGAGCCCGGCGAGGTCATCGTGGTGCCGAGGAACGCGCTTCAGCACGTGATCGCGACCCGGCCCGGTCTCGGCGACAAGATCCTCGCCGCCTTCATCGCTCGGCGGTCGGGGCTGCTGACCGACGCCGCCGCAGCCATCCGCGTCGTCGGCTCCCGGTTCTCGCCCGACCTGCAGCGGCTCCGCGAGTTCCTGACCCGCAACCGGATCCCGCACCAACGGATGGACCCCGAGAGCGATGCCGCCGTCGAAGGCGTGCTGCGCGAGTTCGGCGTGACCCCGGGCGACCTGCCGGTGGCGATCGTGGCGGGAACGGTGTTGCGCAGGGCGACCCCCGGCGGGGTGGCCGCCTACCTCGGCCTGACTGTCGACAGCCTTCCCGACCGCTGCTACGACCTCGTCGTCGTCGGGGCTGGGCCGGCCGGTCTCGCAGCGGCCGTCTACGGCGCCTCCGAGGGGCTGCGCACCCTCGTCCTGGAGATGGTCGGTGTCGGTGGCCAGGCGGGGGCGAGCTCGCGGATCGAGAATTACCTGGGATTCCCGACAGGGATCTCCGGGGGCGACCTGACCGCGCGCGCCGTCGTCCAGGCGGAGAAGTTCGGGGCCCAGGTCACCAACCCGTGCGCCGCCGACTCACTGCGCGAGCGGGCCGGGCACCTGGTCGTCCGCCTCTCCGACGAGATGGATGTCGCCGGCCGCGCAGTGATCGTCGCCAGCGGTGCGAGGTACCGGCGACTCGATGTTCCCCGGCTCGAGGAATTTGAAGGCCGAGGTGTCTTCTACGCGGCCACGGAGCTGGAAGCGCGCCTCTGCGCGGCCTCACCGGTCCTGATCGTGGGCGGAGGCAATTCGGCGGGACAGGCTGCGCTGTTTCTTGCGGAGCGCGGCAGCCGGGTCACCCTCGTCATCCGCGGCCCCGAGTTGCGAGCGAATATGTCGAGCTACCTCGTCGACCGCGTCGAGGCCAGTGACGGGATCGACGTCCGACTCAAGACGCAGGTCAGCGGCCTCGAGGGCGACCGAACCATCAGGTCAGTGCGCATCAGCAGCGCTGACGGCGACGAGGTGCTGTCGTGTGTCGCGCTGTTCTCCTTCATCGGGGCCGACCCGGCGGGGGAGTGGCTGTCAGGCTGCGCGGCGCTCGATGGCCACGGTTTCGTGCTGACCGACCTGTCCCTCGGCGACGAGCACCTCGACGGGCGCTGGCGAACACTCGGTCGCAGGCCGCTTCCTTTCGAGACCAGCCACCCGGGGTTGTTCGCTGTCGGCGACGTGCGGGCCGGCTCGACCAAACGGGTCGCCGCAGCCGTCGGCGAGGGCTCTGCGTCAGTGCGGTCGGTGCACGAGTACCTCGCGTTCGCGCACTGAAAGCGTCGGCCCGAATTCGCATGGGTCACGCTCGGGCGGGGGCGCGGGCACGCGACACAAGCTGGAAGATGCCGCCGAGATGAAGGCGGCGATTGATCGCCAGGTAGGCCCCGAAACCGAGGATCAGTGACAGCCCGGTCACCAGGGCACGCTGGATGAACGCGGCCGCCCCGGCGGCTCCGTAGTCGACGCTGAGGAAGATGAGCAGCGCTGCGACGCTGGCCTCGTTGGCGCCGACACCACCGGGGATCAGGCTCACGGCGCCCCCGATGGTCGACAGCGCCAGCACGAACGCGGCCTGCCACCACCCGATTCGTCCCGGCGCCACACCCTCCACGACCAGCCAGAAGGCGGTGATGGCGACTGCCACGCGCGCCGCGTCGAGGACCGAGAGCGCCAGCGCATCGGGCCGATGCAACAGAACGACCGTCTGCTGCTGGAGCTCGTCGATGGCCGGCAAAACGCGGTTGAGGAACGGGACGTGCGCCACCAGGTCGTGGACGCGGCAGAACACAGGCGAGACGGTCAGCACGACCACGATCGCGGCGATGCCGATCACCACCGGAACCACGGCCGCCAGCCCGTAGCCGAGCGCGAGGATCGCCGGCAGCGCCGAGAGGATGAGCAACAGCGTGTATGACAGCTCTTGCACGGTGACCGTCGCAGCCACGATGCCGAAGTCAGTGCCGCCGGCAGCGCTCGCGAACGCAGCGCGCGTCAGGTCACCGAGGGGCACGATCGCCGTGATGGTCTGACCCGCCAGGTTGACCAGGATGGTGTCGCGCAGCCGAAGCGTGGTGCCGACATCGGCAAGCAGGAAATGCCAGCGGATGCCCTGGAGGACGTAGGCCAGAACCGACAGGGCGGCGATCGGCGCACACAGCGCCAGCTGGAAGTGCTCCAGGGCACTGCCCACCCGCGAGGGGTTGAGGAAGAGCACGACGCCGGCGATCCCGGCCAGCCCGATCAGCCCCGTGGCCGCGCGCCGCAGCGGTGCGGGGACGCTGGGCTTAGGCGTGCTGCTGGGGCGGCGGGTCTGCGTTGTGATCGGAGCTCACTCCAGGTGCTTCGCGGGACGGAGGCCGCTGATGTTCGACGGCGACCTGCCGAGCAGGACGGTCTCCATTTTCACCCACCAGCGGCACAGACGCGTGAGATGAGGAGGGCGGCACCATGAGCACCCCAGGGGCGGCAGCGTCCGGCCCCGGGTGGTTGGCCCGGGCGCTAGGCTTAGGCGATCGGACCGGCACTGGATGAGGGATGCCATGGCTGAAGAGCTCGACGACACCACCGCCGCTGAGATCGGTCACGCGCTGGTCCGCTGGCTGGTCGACGAGGACCCGGCCGGGGTCGGCCGGTTCGCGCCGGACCTCGACCCCGGCACGCTCGACGACGCCCGAGCGGCGCGCATCGCCACCGTGCTCGTTGACCTGCTGCAGCACCTGGATGTCGCCTGAGATCGACGGCGACCGGCTGACCAAGCGCCAGTGACAGAGGCAAACCTGGACGTCGTCTTCGATCATCTGTACGCACGGCGTTGCCGCGACCTGGCACGAGTCGAGTCGCAGCTGGACCCCGATGTGGTTCACCAAGGCGTGCTTCCCGAACTGGTGTGCCACAACCGCGCTGAGGTGCTCGACAACGTGCGGCGCAGCTTTGCGCGCTCAGACTTCGGCGTCGACCACCTGGAGATGATCGACGCGGGCGAGCGCATCGTCGTGGGCCTGGCCGGGCCTCGATTCAGGGAGACTCCGTGGCCTCCGCTCGAAGGGCAGATCTACATCGTGTACACCCTCCGCGACGGCCGCATCGTGCGCATGGACGACTATCTCAGTCGTGGCGAAGCGCTGGCGGCCGCCGGTGGCGCGACCCAGGACTGAGTGTAGTCGTCGGCAATCCGCGCGGTGCGCGGTGCGCCCTGACCGGCGGCCCAAAGCCGGCCGGTCAGGGCATCGCGCTACTCCCCGATCTGCGCCGCCTGGGCAATCAGGGCGTTCGCCTCATTGGTCCACGCCTGGGCATCGGTGCTGCTGATGGCGTGCTGACCGAACTCCAGGCTGTCGAGGGCCGAGGTTATCTGGGCCGCGAGCGCGTCCCGCCGACCGCCGAGGCCGGCGATCTGGCTCTCGAGGTTGCTGTAGGTCGCGTCACTCGACGACGTGCTCTCCAGCGCCCTGGTCGAGGCACGCAACGTCGCCACGCCGAACGCGCCCACGTCCGCGTTGAGTTGCTTGTACGCGTCTTCGAGGTTGAGCAGTTGGTTGTAGCGCTGGCTGTCCTGGTACGCGCCGGGGAGTACCGCGTGGGTCACGTCCTCGACGAGCACGCGACCGTCGCTGACGTAGTCATCGTGCAACCCGAGGAGCGCCATCAGGGTGGGCCGGACGTCGGTCTCATCCGCCCACGTGCTGGAGTCGACTCCGCGCGCGGTGATGCCGGGCCCGGCGAGCCCTGCCCAGTTGTTGTTGATGTCCTGTCCGATGTCCCCGTGGTTCCAGGCGTAACTGGGGTTGACGCTGACGCACGGGTCGCCCGTTCTGAGTGAAGGCGACGCGGCCTTGCAGCTCAATGGGCCGGGGCTGATGTAGAAGTCGGGGTTGGCGAAGTCGGTGAACGTGGGCAGCCGGTTGGGGTCACCGGTCTTCATGTGCAGGACGGTCTCCTCGACCTGGTCGGCCAGGTAGGTCGTCACCGGGACCGTGGCGCCGGTGTCGTTGTTGGCGTACGGATCCGGCGCGGTCAGCGCCGCCATCTCGTGCTCCAGCGTGCGCGCCCGCAGCGCCCCCGCGGCGGGGTTGCCGTTGATGTAGAAGTTCGGCGCGGAGTCGGAGTGGATCGCGTAGTCGGAGGAGGTCTCGGACGGGAACTGCTCGTTGAGCAGCCCGGTGAGGTTGACCGCGACCTCGCCAAGCGTGCCGCTGGCGTAGGTGCAGGGCGTGGTCACCCCGTTGCAGCCCGTCGGGGTCGGGTGCTGCGTGCCGGCGAGGTGGTCGCCCTCGTCGGTGCTGACGGTGAAGAGCGTGTTCGCCGGGGTGATGCCGTCGCGTTGCAGGCGGGTGAAGAAGGTCCCGAACGCCGTGTCCGCGGCGTGCAGCTGGGCGACGTAGGTCGCATCACCCGGCCCGGCGGCGGAGTCGGTGGTGTGGTTGTCGTGCGCGTCCTCGATGTAGCCGTAGGTGACGGGAACGCCGTGCTCCTGCATGTCGGCCATGTACGCCAGCGTCTGCGCCGCACTGACGTCAAAGCCGGGGAAGCCGTAGTAGGGCTTGCCGATGTCACCGCTGGCGTAAGCGTTGGTGAGGGGCTGACCATTGAGGTCGTCGACCCGGACGCCCTGCCCGGAGACCGGCGTGCCTCCCACCACCGGCCCGACGTTGACGTTGCCGTAGAGGGCCCTGTAGCCCGTGTAGCCGCCCGGCTCATTGGGCAGGTTGTCGGCGGCCGCCAGCGACGGATTCTGGGCGCAGACCGACGTGGAGGTGTTGGCGCAGTGCACCGCGATGCCCTGGTAGTCGGCGTTGGAGATGTCGGCATAGCCGCCATGCGCTGCCTGGTCGGCGAGCACGGACTGCCATTGCGGACTGTTGACACCGTAGATGGACTTGAGATCCGGATTGGCGTTCTCCACCTCGATGTTGGCGGTGGAGAAGGCGCCGACGTCACACCCGGCGCGCGTGAAGGGAACCCACGGTGCCGGCGCGATGGTGCCCTTGGGGTCGACCATCGTCGGAGACGTGTCGGTGGTGCTCCCGTTGGCCACGGGGTCGGTCCAGTACGCGAACGAGCTGGCAGAGCTGGAGCTGCCATTGGCGTTGAACACCCGGTAGCTGTTCGACACCGGCTGTCCGTGCTTGTCGCCATAGACCCCCGTCAGCGTGGTGAGGATGTCGTCGGCGGTGTGCGCGATCAGCGGCGTATGCATGTTCGAGAGGAGCACGCCATTCTGCTCGAGGAAGTTGAGCAGGTTGGGCATCTGCTCGAGGTCGGAGGGTACGTTGGGGTTGTCGCGCGAGAAGTGAACGTTGTCGAAGACGAGGCTGACCACGTGCTTCACCGACCCGCTCGGGGAGTTGAGGGCGCAGCTGTTCGAGAGGTTGGTCGCGGCCGCCGGGGGAGCCGCAGCGGCGCCGCCGACGCGCGTGAGAGCCAGCGCCGGCGCCGCAGCCAGCACCGCGGTCACGGCGACCAATCCAGCTCTGAGCCTCGGTCTGTGCTGCGCCGTGGTCTTGTGAGCGCCGACATCGAACATTGTCGTTCCCTCCTGCGGCCGAGTTCACGGGCATCTGGACGGACGCTGAGCACGTTCGGATCCGCGCGGATGCTACGAACGGCCGGGTTAACGGCGCGCTAGGGGACGGTTGTGATGTCGTCAGTAGCCGTTGCTGACGACGTTGAGCAGCGGCTCGCCGTTGAGGTACCGGCGCACCTGCTCTCCGGCGAAGCGCCAGGCCCTCTCGAACAGTCGTTCCACGGCGCCGCCGATGTGCGGCGTGATCAAGACGCCGGGTGCCGACCACAGCGGGTGACCATCGGGGAGCGGCTCCGGGTCGGTGACGTCGAGGGCGCATCGAAGGTGCTCGCTGCCCAGCGCGGCCAGGAGCGCGTCGGTGTCGACGATGGGTCCACGCGCGGCGTTGACCAGGAGCGACCCCGGCCGCATGGTCGCGAGGAAGCCGGCGTCGACCATGCCACGCGTCTCGACAGTCAGCGGCAGCAGGATGACCACGACATCGGCGTCGGGCAGGAGCCCGGGGAGCTCGTCGACGCCGTGCACCCCGTCGCGCGCGCGCCGAGCGACCCGGACGACCCCGGCGCCGAACCGCTCCAGCCGCTTCTCCAGCGCCCTGCCGATGGATCCGTAGCCGAGGATCAGCACCCTTGCGCCCTCGAGGTCTGCGCCGCCCCCCGTCCCCCGCCAGGTCGCATCGCGTTGCGAGAGCACGCATTCGGGGAGGCGCCGGCGCATCGCCAGGGTTGCCATGACCACCCATTCGGATACCGAGGCGTCGTGCACACCGGCGGCATCGCAGAGAACCACGCCGGGCGGGATGTGCTCCACCAGCGTGTCCACGCCGGCACTGAGTGTCTGCACCACGCGCAGGTCAGCAAGCTGGGGCAGGATCTCGATGGTGCGCTTGACGTCGAAGCCGGAGATGAGCAGCTCCGCGTGCTGCGGTGGATCGCTGACAACCCCGGTGGCCGGCACCTCGCGCACCTCGACACCGTCGGGGAGGAAGGCGAGCTGTTCGGGCCGCGTGCGCGCCGGAATCCACACGGTTGCCGCGGGCATCGGGAGAGTCTAGGTGGCGTCGCCGCGCGCGAACGCGTAGCTGGCCTGCACCAACTGCCAGATGGTCGCCAGCTCCGCCTCATCGCGCGGGCCGTAGAGCATCACCAGCGTTGGCGGGGCCACTCCGCGACGAGCCATGGGATGGAGCTCGGCCCACCCCTTGTCGATGGCGTCGGCGGCGAGCTCGGGCGGCAGCATGAGGTGCAGGCTGCCGTCCTCGGCGCCGTGCAGGTGGGCAAACTCGGTGCCGACCATGTACGCGGCGGGAGGCCCAACGGCCAGCTGCTCATCGAGGTGCAGGGCGCGCGTCTCCGGGAGGGAGACGCCACTCCCGCCGGTGCGGACCCCGGGCAGACCGGCCATCCGCCGCCACAGCTCCTCCTGGAGGGCCGGCGGCGCGGTCTGGTCGAGCTGCTGGTGCGGCATCGCGGGGCCCGTCGTGGGTTGCTGACCGGACCTCCGCGGCAGGGTCGTCGCAGGCTCTCCGCTCACCACCGTGCTCAGTATCGCGAACGTCCGCGGCCGAAGTACCAAACAGCACCGATCACGACCACAACGATGACGACCACGTAGACCACGATTTCCTTGGTGCCGGTCAGGTTCAGTGCGAGCATTGGGGTACCTCCAGGATCGGTGCGGCTCATCCTGCTGCGGTGGGTGGCTTGGCCGCGACAGCTTAGCGGCCCGGTCCGGCCCGACGCTGACCCATCTAGTGCGTTTGCCTCTGTCAGCCGCGTTGGGGTGGATCGAGCATCCGGGGGTTGTGCCGCTGGGGAGCACAATTGCCGTGGGCATCGGTCAGCGGCGGATCGGGCGGGGGGCATGGACACCACGACGACGACCAGGGATGGGATCCTCGGCTACCTCCTCCGGCTCGCGCCCGCCCGAGCACGGCACCTCCGAGGGCCGATGACCGCAACCGCCTGCGCCGTGCTTCTTGGCGGCGCCGCCGGCGCCGGCTACGCCATCTACATGAACCCGGCTCCCGCATCGCGAGCCGCGCCGGCCCTCGAGCCCGCCGCCGGCTGGGTGCACGGCGTGCTGGGTGGCAGCTCGACACCTCCGGCTGCGCCGGCGGCGCCGGGAGCTCTCACGGTTGCCCGAGGCGAGCAGGTACCTGCGTCGAGCTGGGCATCAGCTGACTGCTCGTGGGCGACGGCAACGCTCAGCTATGACACAGAGCTGGACGTTGCCGAGGCCCAGGCGGTGGCGGCCGGCACCGACGCCCGGTACGGCGCCGGCCCCAACCTGGTCGCCTACTACCAGCGGTACGGGGCCGAGTGGGCCAAGGTGAACGCCGAGGTGGCGGCGATCTGTTCCGAGCACACGGCGCCGAGCCGCGACCAGGCGGCGGATGCGCTCGCCTGGTTCTACCGCGCCACGCAGGCCCACCGCGCCGACACAGCCGCCAACCCCGGCGACGCCGACTGGAACAACGGCTGGATCGCCAACTATGCGCGCCTCAGCGCTCTCTTCGGGAACGCCCCCGCATAGCCGAACTTGACCTGCCACGATCGGGTGGTATGATGCATATGCCAAGAACGGCGCGAACGGCGGTTTTGGCGTGCACAAAACGGGGGCGGGGGGAGGTTCCACATGTCTCGACCGATCGCGGTGGCGACCGGGTTCCTGGCGGCAATCGCCACGGGACGGTGGCGGCGACCGGCGCCCTCAGCGAGGCGGGATGCCGACGTGGGCACCAGCGCGGAAGCAACGTCAGACCCGGACCCCGGGGCAGCGCCCATCGAGATTCACGCCGACGCCACGTCGAACGAGGAGGCTGTGAGGCCTCGTTCGAGGTCGGCAGACATCTCGCGTGCGGCCTCGATGATGGCCCGCGCCCGGTGGGGGCGACCGGCGCCTGAAGACGAAGATCCCCACCCCGCCGCTCCCACCGTCCAGTTCGGCCCGATGGTGTTCGGCGCTCTCGCCCCGCCGGCGGTGCCCGCACAGAGGCCTCAGTTCGGGCCCATGGTGTTCGGCGCTCCCGCGCTCCCGGGCACAGCCCTTCAGTTGTCGGCGCGCCCGGACACAGCGTTCGTGCCGGTCCGCGTCGACGTCGACATCGACGGCCTGCGCTCCGAGCTGACCGGCATCGCGATGGACTGGCTCGGTGCTGCCGACGCGGTGCCGGTTGCGGAGGCGATCGCCGCCACACCACCGGGTGTCGACGATTTTGTCCTCACCATCGCGTCCATCCGCGAGATGGAGATCCTGGGGCGCGCCAACCCAGTGGTGCGCGCCATGACACGCGAGATGCACTACTACGCCACCGAGGTCCTCTGCGGCGTCTGACCCAGGCGACCGTCAGGCCGCCCGGGTCAAGACGAAAGACGCCGCGATGATCAGTGCGGAGCGGTGAAGCAGCCGGACTGCTGCTTGGTCTCGTAATTGAGCGTCGGCTCGGTTGCGTTGGTCGATGCGCTCTTGGGGTTGCCTGCAAAGGTGAAGAACGCGCAGCCGTTGCTATCGACCGCCGCGGACGTGAAGTCGAGCAGGCTGCGGTCGTTTCCCGTTCCCGGGATGCCGGTGCCGCAGAGGGTCCCCGAGGTGCAGATGTCGCCGTAGTGGTAGGTGTTGTTCACCGCGCCCGCAGCAGCAGGCATGTCAGTGAAGGTGAAGCCGGTCTTGGTGGCGAGCGCGTTGGTCGACTCGGCCACGGTGTAGGTCCAGGCGTCGGTGGAATTGTTGGGGTCGGTGTTCCCGTTGGTGGTGCGGAAGTAGCCGATCGCCAGCTGTCCGGCGCCCAGCCCGGTTGCGGCTGCGGGAAGGACGTGGGCCCCGATGTCGCTGGTCAGCCTTCGCGGCTGGCTCCACGACAGCCCGTGGTCGCTCGACGTGAACAGGAAGATGTCGGCGGTCTTGGCGAACGCCGTGGTGCCGATGTACCCGGCCGCAACCGCGTACAGGTTGCCAGCCGGATCGATCACCAGGTCATTGAAGATGTCGCCGAACTGCACGGTGTTGGCGGGGTGGGTGGCGGCGCCGTCGAAGATGGTGTGGTCGGTGAAGGTGGTGCAGTTGTCGCGTGACACCGCCAGGTACGCCTGGCTGAAGGTACCGGAGCTCTGCCCGGCGGCGACGGCGGCCGCGTTCTCGGTTTGGGTTGTGGTGGTGAAGAGCACGTAGATGGTGCCCGAGGAGTCGACAACGGGCTTCGACACCAGCGTCCCGCCGGTGATGTCGGTCGGAACCTGAGCTTCGATGGCCGGGTCGGTGACGATCGGCCCGCACGGGGTGACGAACTGGTCGGTACCGCCGTCGGTGGTCGTCCACATGCGGGGCTGCGCGGAGACGAACTCGTGGTCGGTGATGTAGGCGCGGCCGTTGCGGTCGGCGGTCAGCCACTGCCGATCGGACGACGGCGTGGTTGCCCCGAGCGTTGTGGCCTGGCAGTGCATCGGGTCGGGCACCGGCCCGATGGCGTTGAAGGAATTGCCGTGGTCGGTGCTGAAGCACACCGTGGAATGGGTCGCGGCCAGGTCGGCGATGTAGATGCGCCCGGCGTAGGGGCTGCCGTCGTTGGGGTTGACCGCGATGTCCTCATCGCCTCCGCCGGTGGCTCCGCCATAGATGGTGGCGGTGTTGTTCGTGTACGTGGGCGCGCTGCCGAACTGGGCGCCGTGGTTGTGGGAGACCCAGTAGGCGCCCTGGCCGCCAGGCACGCCCTGCGGGCCGCCGATGAGCACGTTGCCGAGACCGTCGGTGGCGACGCTCGGCTCGCCCCCCACGCCCCCGGTCAGGCCCACGGGCGTGCTGAAGCTCGGGCCGTGCCCCGCCTGGGCGGTGATGGAGGGCGCGGACTGGGCCAAACTGGCGGCGCTGATCGCCAGAGCTCCGGCGGCAGCGAGGGCGAGTTGATACGGATGGTGACCCATGATCTCCCCTTCTCCTGTGTCATTACGTCGAAACCCCATGCTAGTTCCAACGTACCCGGGGATTGTTCCCTGCGGTGTCGCCGGTAGAGTGGGCGCGACGACAACAGCGAAGGAGGAACCGTGGCCGAACCAGACGTCTACATCCTGGCCGAACGAGCGTTGGCGGACGTCATCGATCAGATCCGGCCCGACCAGTGGCAGCAGCGCAAGCCGGAGTGGTTCGCCACCGGCGGACAGGGCGACGCCTCACTGCGGGAGATCGTCAACTACCACGCCTACGACTCCGCCTGGGTGCCGGATGTCCTGTCCGGCCGGACCATCGCCGAGGTCGGTGATGTCCATGAGGGCATCAAGACGGACGCTGATGTGGACTATCGCGCGTACAGCGAGTCCGCCATCGCGGCGGCGAGGGAGCTGGCCGACGCCGACCGGCTCGTCCATCTCTCCTACGGCGACTTCCCGGCACGGGAATACCTGAAGCACATCACCTCCTTTCGCGGTTTCCGGGCCGTCGACATCGCCAGGTGGATCGGAGTCGACACCCGATTGCCGGCCGACCTCGTTCAGGGCATGTGGGACGAGCTGGCGCCCGAGATGGAGGCCTGGCGCGCCATGGGCGTGTACGGGCCGGCTGTGCCGGTGCCGGACGAGGCGCCGTTGCAGGACCGGCTGCTCGGCCTCGCCGGTCGCGATCCGCTGGCCGCCACCGGTACCGGAACCGGCTGAGGGAGGGGTGGTCGGCCGCGTGCGCTCGGGGCGCCGTCTGTAAACGGACGGCTGGAGAGAAGCGTAGGCTGCCCACCGCGAAGCCCAGCTGGCGGCGAACGCGGCGGCATCGCGGAGGTGTTGATGTGACAGCAATGTCTTCCGCTCCGGTCGTGACCGCCGAGAACCCCTGGCGCAACGCGCAACGGCAGTTCGACGAGGCCTCAGAGTTGCTCGGCCTCGACCCGGCATTGCGGGTGGTGCTGCGTGAGGTCAAGCGTCAGCTGATCGTCAGCTTCCCGGTGAAGATGGACGACGGCTCGGTGCGCATGTTCGACGGATTTCGCGTCCAGCACAACATGGCTCGAGGTCCGGCCAAGGGGGGGATTCGCTACCACCCAGGAGTGACCCTCGATGAGGTCAAAGCGCTGGCGATGTGGATGACATGGAAGTGCGCGATAGCGGGCCTTCCGTTTGGCGGCGCCAAGGGGGGCGTGGTGGTCGATCCCAAGGCGTTGAGCATGGGGGAGCTGGAGCGGCTGACACGCCGCTACGCCACCGAGATCAGCATCGTCATCGGGCCCGAGTCCGACATCCCTGCACCCGACGTCAACACCACCCCCAAGGTGATGGCGTGGATCATGGACACCGTCTCGATGGAGCGCGGCTTCTCGGTCCCCGCCGTGGTGACGGGCAAGCCGCTGTCGGTGGGTGGGAGCCAGGGTCGCCTCGCCGCCACCGGACGCGGCGTCATGTTCGTGGCGCTCGAAGCCTGCAGCAAGCTCGGGATCGATCCGCAGAGCGCGACGGTCGCCATCCAGGGATTCGGCAACGCGGGCGCGGTGGCGGCGCGGCTGATGGCCGAGCGCGGGTTCACCATCTGTGGAGTTTCTGACAGCAGCGGCGCCATCTACGCGCCGGGAGGGCTGGACGTTGCCGCGGTCAGCGCCCACAAGGCACGCACTGGATCGGTCTCCGCATTCCCCGGGACCAACGCCATCCGCGAGCACGAGTTGCTCGAGCTGCCGGTGGATGTGCTGATACCGGCGGCGCTCGAGCACCAGATCACCTCCGAGAACGCCGGACGCATCCAGGCGAAGCTCATCCTCGAGGCGGCCAACGGGCCGGTGACCCCGGACGCCGACGCGATCCTCGAGCAGCGAGGTATCGCCGTGGTGCCGGACGTGGTCACCAACGCCGGGGGTGTGACCGTCTCGTACTTCGAGTGGGTGCAGGATCTGCAGTCCTTCTTCTGGGACGAGGACGAGATCAACGCGCGCCTCGAGAAGGTGATGCATCGAGCTTTCTCGGAGACGTGGGCGAACGCGCAGTCGCACCACGTGTCACTGCGGCACGGCGCGTACTTCCAGGCGATCGAGCGGGTGGCCGAGGCAACCGTCGACCGGGGCATCTACCCCTAGCGGCGCGGCGGAGTCAGGACGCGTTGGACGTCAGCGCGTCTGCATGCGACCGCAGCGCGTGTGCGACGGGCTGGAGCCGCGCGTCTCGGGCCGCTTCGTTCTCGGCGAGAGATGCGGCATCACCGAGGTGTTCGGCCATCAGCCGCCACGCCGCGCGCCGGTGTGGCAACAGGTAGTCGGGCTGATAGAAGAGCTCGAACGTGGGCCCCGCGGTCCGACCAGGATGCTCGGGGCCGACCGGAAGCGTGGTCAGGACGTCGGCGAGGGGTTCGATGACGTCGAACATCATGCTGACGCCCACGTCGGCCAACACCCGGACCTGTTCCTCCGTCTCGTCGACGTGGCACATCAGCCGGTAGAGCAGTTGCAGTAGCACCTCATACGCGACGTTGCACAGATCGGCGATTCGGGCGGTGCCGCCATCGGTGATCAGGTCGGCATCCTCACCCGTCTCCGGCGCCCGCACCAGGACAGGCAGCACGGGGCGTGTGACCTCGAGCTCGGGGTTGGTCGCCTTCATGTCCAGGTACTCATCGAGCACCGACAGGAAGCGTCCGAAGTGGGCGTTTCGCCATTCCCCGCGGGGTCCTTCGCCCTGCTCAACGATGGCTTCGATGGCGCGGACCGCAGCGTCGCAGCTGGTGATTGGCGCCAGTTCCTTCCAACCGAACAGCTCGCCGCGCGCCTGCGACCCCTCCGGTCCGAGGAAGAGCTGGTCCTCGCCCATCTTGCCCGCGAGGTGCACAAAGCCCGCCTCGATCGAGCGGTACAGATGCCCGACGGTGCGGAACTCCTGCAGGTGGGGAGCGATCTCATCATCACCCATCAGCGGCACCGCGCGATCGACGGCGGCGAGCCCCTCTGCGTCGTCGATGTCCATTCCCTCGGGCCTCTCGAGGAACAGAAAGTGCCGCAGCGCCTGTTCGCCGAAGGGCAGCAGGGCAAGCCGCACCCCCGCCGGGTAGTGTTTGGCCGGTTGCGGCAGGTTGGTCCGAGTGAGGTGCGGGCTGGCGCCGAGCGAGGTCACAAGGTTGCAGTTGATGGCGAGGTGCATCATCTCCTGCTTGGCGACCAGCAGGATGGTCGAACGCCAGCGATTGACGGCGGTCAGCTGCTCCCCGGTCAGACCCTCGTCGACAGAGCGCTTCAGCGAGAAGGCAGCGAACAGGTACTCACACATCAGCCCGTGCTCAAGCTCGGCCGCAGAACACAGCATGTAGATCAGCGGCTCGCGATGCTCGATGACAATGGGCGGCTCCTCAACGGGCGCGCTGCTGCGCAGCGCCAGGGCCCTGCCCAACCGTCCCTTGATCGCCGTTTCTCGATCCATTCGGATTGAACCCTAGAAGAGGTCCCTCTCGCGAATGTGCACGGCGGCGTCCTCGGCAGCCTCGTCCCCGACGTCGGCCGGTTCCGTCTGGTCGGCCTCTCCCGAGTCCACCGAGACGTCGTCGGCGCCACTCTCGGCCGCCTGGAGCTCGCCCGCCTCGGGCTCCTGCTCCTGCGCGGCGCGGTCGGGCTCCTCCTCGGCGAGGCGCTGGTCGAGGGTGTCCCGCTGGTACTTGGCGGCGGAATCGGGGCTCGAAGGCCGCGACACGTCGACCTCCTCACCCTCGTCGCCTTCCACCTCGGCGGGATCGGGTTCTTCGGTTCCGAACACGACGTCGCTGTCGGCCGGAACGTCGTTCCAGGGCAGGTCTTCGGGGTGTTCGGTGTCTGGTTCGCGGCCCGCCATGTGAGTGTCTCCTCTCCGATTGCCTTGCGCCAAGCCCACCACCTTCTATAGCACCACCGACCGAGCGTCGGTTGCCCCGGCCGCCCTAAGCTGCGGTCAGATTTCCAAGGCTGGTTGCAGGGGTGCCCGGTATGTTCACCAATGTTCTCGTGGCCATCGACCGCTCGACTCACGCGCAGGCAGCGTTGCGAGAGGCGGCTGACATCGCGCGCACCCAGGGCGCGTCACTGACCATCGTCACCGTGTACAGCACGACGTTCCCGGTGATCTTCAACGCACCGATGGAGCAGACGGTGTACGACGAGTACGCGGCAGCGTCGACCTCTGATGCTGAGGCAATCCTGGCCGAGGCGGCAGCGGCTCTTCCGGCGGGGTTGGAGGCGACGACGCTCAAGCTCGAAGGCGATCCTGCTGCCGTCGTCACCGAGCGCGCCACCCAGGGGCGGCACGATCTGATCGTGGTGGGTTCCCGTGGCCGCGGTGACGCGGCTTCGATCCTGCTGGGAAGTGTCAGCCACAACGTGCTCCAGCACAGCCGCGTGCCGGTGCTCATCGTGCACGTGCCGGATCTGGAACGTGCTTGACGCTACCCTTTGTCGCCCAGTGGGCGACTACTGCCGGCGATCGACCGCGAAGGCGATGAGCGCCGCCGCGTCGGACTGCAGCGTGAGGTCCGTGCCCTTGTACAGCGAGTCGGCATTGGGGTCATCGTGGCTGCCGTTGAACAGGTTCAGCACCCCGACCATGAAGCCGTTGACACCGCCGGTGGGCGAGATGTCGGCGTCGACCCCCCTGGTGGTCAGGCCAGAGCTCAGCGCCACCCGCTCGTAGGAAGGTTGGCCCTGGTTGGCGACCGGCCAGTCCCAGGAGATGGTCGCCCAGCGATATCCGCTGGTCGGGTCTGAGTAGTTGAGCAGCAGAGCGGTGACCCCGCCGCCGACATCGACCCTGCGGGATGTGGTGATGGCGTAATTGTGCAAGAGGAAGAAGTTCTGCAGGTTGTAGGCATCGAGCGAACCCTTGTCGTCGGTGCGCACCACGTCCGCGTACACAAAACGGTGAGCGGCAGCGGCGGCGGCCTGCGAAGAGATGCCCGGCGCGTTGTGCCACACGAAGTACCTGGTGTAGGTTGCATTGGCTCCGAAGTACTGCGTCGCCCAGCCATACGCGGTTTCGTAGCGAACGCCCCACCCGGTCGGTGCCGAGCCGGTCGAGAAGGGCCGAACGGTCGGTGAGCCGCTGCCGTCCTGGAACGCCGCGAACGGGGCGAGGTTGTGGTTCGCGACGCCGAGCAGGATGGCGAGCGTGGTCATGGTGGCAAAGGTCGTGTAGCGGCGCCGCCGCGAGACCGCGGGCTGTGTGTTGACCCCGGAGGCCGCCCCTGCTCCTCTGCCGCTGCTCGCAACCCTTGCACGCGGCCGCAGGCCGAAGAGCGGCAGCAACAGGATCATCATCGCCAGGACGATGCCGAACACGATCAGACCGACGACGGCGTGGTATTCGCCGAGAGCGAGACCTGGCTGGCCCGCAGCGGCGAGCGCGACGACCGAGGTCAAACGCACCACGTTGACGAGGAACGTCATGCTCAAACCCACCGCCATCCACAGCAACTTGCGGCCCCTCCCCCGCCCCGTGGCTGTGAGAATCACCCCGCCGATCAGCAGAAAGCCGAGAACCGCATCAGCCCCTGAGCATGCGGTGCCGACGCTGACCGCGAGCGAGGCTCCGTTGGCCTGGTGCACCAGCAGAACCCCGGGGCTGGAGGTCAGCGAGACGCCGAGCGGCAACGCGTGGACAACGGTGGCGAGCGCACTGTTGGTGGCGTCGGTGAACGACTGCATGAGGCCGGGGATGAGGGCGAGATACAGGGCGGCCCAGGTCAGGACGAGGAAGAGGAGCGACGCCTTGATGCGCCACAACCAGGTGACGCCGTAGATGAGCGTGACCAGCGCGGCGACGAAGAACGCCATCGACAGGACGTCCGCCCGGCTGCTCCAGTAATAGGTTGACGCCATCGGCGGAACCACCACGACCAAGGCGACGGCGGCCACGAGCATCGGGATCGCGATCAGCCAGTCCGTCTGCCGGTCGCGAACAACGGGTGGGGAATCGCGGTACCTGCTCGCGGTGAACAGCGCGATGCTGAGGCTGAAGAGCGGGAGCAGCGGGAGGTAGGAGAGCGGCGTCTGCAGATGCAGGTAGTCAAACATGCTGCCCCAGGTGAGGGGGTAGGCGATCAGGGTCACGACGACAATGACGGCCGCGGGCCACAACGCGCGATACCGCCGAACTGGCGCCGCAAGGGCATCGACGAAGCCCCCGGTGACCCCCAGCCGGCTCGACCGCAGACTCGCCCTCATCGACCGAGTGGCCGCCGCCACAGTGGTGTGGTCAACGCTGTTGGCCGCATTGGTGCCGACCGGGTTCCCGGATTGAGAGGCGTTCATCTCGTTCTGCGCCGTTGGACGGAAGTGCTGGCGGCCGCCGGCCGGACCTGGACGGTGAGCAGCCTTGCGCCACAGAAGGCGGCGACCAACGCCACAAGCCTCATCGGCCCCCCCACGCGCTCATCCCGACATCGCACCGTCATCCCCATCCTCAGTCGCCAACCTCTGACCCATGGCGAAGCGTCAGCATACGCTGGGCGGCGACTGCCGCTTGGTCGTGAACCAGCGATTCCCAGCGCGCGAGTGCGTGAAAAAGAGGGGGTTCGCCAGTTGTTAATGCGACCGACTGTTTCCGGAAAGATAGCCGACGTCTGCGGGCAACGCGCAGAGCCGCGCACACCCTCAGTGCATCGATGCCCGGCCGGCCGTGGACCGAGAATTCGCGAGCGTCTGGTAGCGTCGGACCAGCCTGGCGACGTCGTCGTCGAAGTTGCAGTGCGCGATCACCCAGCGGCGGGCCCGGGCGCCGACCCGGCGCGCGTGGTCGCGGTCATTGAGACATCGGGCAATCGCGGCCGCAAACTCGTCGCTGTCGTCTGTCAGTGCCGCGAATAACCTGTCGCCGGACACGCTGGCGATCGCAGCGGCCCCAGCATCTGTCGACACCACCGGCAGTCCGTATGCCATGGCTTGAAGCGTCTTGACCTTGATCCCCGCGCTGCCTCGCACCGGCACGACAGCGACGGAGCTGGTGCGGTAGAGGTCGTCGAAGGAGTGCACGTAGCCAGTTGCTTCCACTCCGGGCACCGCGCACATCTGCTGCACCCATGCTGGGGGAGCGTCGCCGGCCAATACCAGTCGAGCATCTGGAACGGCTTCTCGCACCCGCGGCCAGACCGAATGGACCAGCCACGCCGCGGCTCTCTGATTCTCCGGGCGCCACATGGCTCCGACAAAGATCACCCGGCTCGGGCCGTCGAGCTTGGCAGGCTCTGCCGGAACGTCCACGTGCGGCCAAACTACCTCAATCGGCGTGCGAACCCCGAGCCCACGAATCAGCTGGGCATCCTTGTTGCTGCGCTATAACCGCGCTGCACAGGTTGAGAAGCCTCCGCTCCTCTTGAGGAATCCAGCGGCGCCGACCGTAGGACTGCAATCGCCGGCGAATCGACGGCCTGTCTCTGAGCACGTCGTCAATGTGATCGGAGAAGACATCGTGTTCCCACGCCGCGAGGTTCGACGTCCCGGCGATGCAGCGGATGGCGTCGAGAAGCGGGAGGAACTGCGCGAACTGCACCTCGACGATATCCGCGTCGCCCACCAGCGCGGCCACCTCGCGATCCGCCTCGAATCCGCTCAACACGATGACGCCGTCGGTCAACCCGAAGATGCCGTCGCGCGGATGTCGCAACAGCGCCCGTGCGTGGAGGCTCCATCGCGAGCCGACCGCAAATAACTTGACCTTGACTCGGGGTGGGCTGTACGCAACTGCCCATTGATTCTGCGGATACCCAGGGGCGATGAGCGTCACCTCGGCTGACTGCACAAGTCGAGACAGGTAGTCGTAGAGAAGCTTGCCGCCCGCATGATTGATACCAGGGTGAGGAACGAATGGCGAAACACAGACAACTCTCAGGCGTTGGTCATGGGTCACCTCCGCAAGCACGGACGAAGTGTAGAGACCAGCCGACCCTGCCCAAACCTGGTCAGATTGGGACCCCGGTGGCGGGCGAGTGCGGGACGACCGCGCCGCCTTCGGCGGTCACCGGGTGGCCGCAGCATGTCGAGATCATGACCAACTGTTGAGCAATTCATAACCATTGACGCCGCGACGGGGCATGGCCGTTCGCGAGAATGCGGAATCGGAAGGCTGAGTCGCGTCAGGCCACTGCTTGCTGTCAGGAGAGAGACTGGGGTGATGACCATTAGCCGACGGGCGTCTCCGCGCAACGGCGAGACCGCTGCCGGCCCGGCGCCGATCCTGGTGGTCGAAGATGAGCCGGCGCTGGCCGAGAGCATCCAGTACTCGCTGGAGCGCGAGGGATTCCGCGTGGTGGTCGCGCTCGACGGCGAGCGGGGAGTTGAGCTGTTTCGCACCGAGGAACCTGCGCTGGTGCTGCTCGACCTGATGCTGCCCAAGCTGTCGGGCCTGGACGTCTGCAGGATCGTACGGGACAGCTCCACCGTGCCCATCCTGATCCTCACCGCGAAGGACTCGGAAGCCGACAAGGTCACCGGGCTCGAGCTCGGCGCCGACGACTACATCACCAAGCCATTCTCGATGCGAGAGCTCATCTCCCGGGTGCGCGCCAATCGCCGGCGCGCGCAGATGATCGCGGGCTCGTCGGATGTCGAGATCCTCAGGGGCGGCCCGGTGGAGCTCGACGATCGCAAGCACGAGGTGTCCGTCCGCGGCCAGCGGGTCGCCATGACTCCCAAGGAGTTCGAGCTGCTCAGGACCTTCCTGACCGGGATGGGGCGCCTCCGCACCAGGAGCTATCTGATCTCCGAAGTGTGGGGCAATGACTATTTCGGCGACACCAAGACGCTCGACGTCCACGTCAAGCGGCTGCGTCAGAAGCTCGAGCGCGACCCGCACAACCCCGAGTACCTGGTCACGGTGCGAGGTCTGGGCTACCGTTTTCTCGACGAACCGCCGACCACCTCCGTTCCGCTGACACTGGCAGCGGAAGCCGTACGGTAAAGGTCGAACCCACACCCAGCTGGCTGGCCAGCTCGACCGTGCCGCCGTGCGCCTCGACGACGTTCCGCACAATCGACAGCCCCAGTCCGGTTCCGCCGGTCTGCCGTGAGCGAGCCGTGTCGACCCGGTAGAAGCGTTCGAACACGCGGCCGATGTCCTGTGCCGGGATCCCGACACCGTTGTCCTGGACGATCAGCTCGGCTTCGCCATCGGCGGCTTCCAGGGCAACGAGCACCTCTCCTTCCTTCGGCGTGTACTGGATGGCGTTATCGAGCAGGTTGCTGACCAGCAGGCTGAGATCCGCCTGCGACCCGGAGACCAGGACATCGCCGGCGCTGTTCTTCAGCACCCAGCGCAGCCCCGCCGCCTCCGCCCGTTTGCGCAGACGCTGCATCTCGGCCTCGACGACGTGGTTGAAGATGACCAGCGACCTGGGCATCGGGCCGGCCTCCAACCGCGAGAGTGAGAGGAGATCGTTGACCAGCGCGGCGAGGCGCGTGGCCTCCTGCTCGAGACGGAAGAGGAGGTGGGGCATCGCCTCGGGGTCGTGGCGCGCCACCTCGCGCAGCGTCTCCGACAGGGCGCGGATGGACGCCACCGGTGTCTTCAACTCGTGCGAGGCATTGGCGACGAAGTCGCGGCGCAGACGCTCCACGGTGTGGACCCCGGTCACGTCTCGAAGTGACACGACCACGCTGCCCGGAGGCGCCACCGGAAAAGCCGTCGCCTCGATCATGGCCTCCGGGGCGTCGAAGTGGCGGGTCGCTGGTTCGCTTTGGCCCCACCGAGCCACCTGCTCACGGACGTCGAGGATCGACTCGCGGAGGAGGAGCGGTGACTCCGAGGTGACCGTATTGAAGCGCTGGCCGAGAAGCCGCCGCGCTGCCCGGTTGGCGTAGACCAGGTCCCCGGAGGGGTCGAAGAGGAGCACGCCCTCGCCGATGGCCGAGAGCACGGTATCGCGAGCGACCAGTTCCTCGCGAAGGGAACCGACTGCAGGGTCGCCGCTCATGACCGTGGAGTGTAGGAGCCATCACGGGTCAGGCAATGGCCGTTAACCGGCAGGCGGCCGCTCGTTCACCTCTGGTTCACAGTCGCTGACTATGCTGCGAGCGAGGGAGTGGTTTGTATGGAGGATTCAGTGGCGTGAGCGTGGCCATCGGGCGGATTGCTGACGCGGGCAATGAACCCCGCAAGGTTAAGCCGAGCCGGGGTCGCGCCGACCGAGCCTATCGAGGGCTGGCCACCGGCGCCGGCCTGTTCACCCTGGTCATCCTGGTCCTGATCGGGCTCTTCCTGGTGCTCCGGGCGCTGCCCGCTTTCCAGCAGATGGGATCTGCGTTCCTGACCACCACCGTGTGGCAGCCGGACGGCGTCAAACACCAGTTCGGGATTGCGGCGATCCTCTATTGGACGGCGGTGATCGCTGTGATCTCGCTGCTGATCGCGGTGCCGATCTCGATCGCCGCGGCGCTGTTCATCAACGAGTACGCCCCGCGACGACTGCGCCGATCGCTGACCGCACTCATGGACCTGCTGGCGGCGATCCCGAGCGTCATCTACGGGATCTGGGGATTGGCGTTCCTCGAGCCGCAATTCGTCGGGGTGTCGCGGTGGATCACCGACAACCTCGGGTTCATCCCCATCTTCAAGACCAACGGCACCAACTACGCGGGCTCCGCGCTCATCGCCGGCGTTGTCGTGTCCCTGATGGTGGTGCCGATCTGCACATCGGTGATGCGGGAGGTGTTCTCGCAAGCCCCGCCCGGGGAGAAGGAAGCCGCACTCGCCCTCGGAGCCACCCGCTGGGGAATGATCCGAGCCGTGGTGATTCCGTTCGGTCGCGGTGGCATCGTCGGCGGTGCGATGCTCGGTCTCGGCCGTGCCCTTGGCGAGACGATCGCCGTGGCCCTGATCATCTCCCCGGTCACGATCATCTCGCCACACATCCTGCAGTCGGGCGCAAACTCGGTGGCCGCGCTGATCGCCCTGCAGTTTGGCGAGGCCACCCAGCAGTACGGGATCCCGGCCCTCATGGCCGCCGGCCTCTCCCTGTTCGCCGTCACGCTGATCGTCAACTTCTTCGCGTCGATCATCGTGGCCCGGTCGCGGTCGGGCAAGGGCGTGGACATCTGATGGCGCTCGAGGTTCGGGCGGACGCCCTCGCCGTGTCGCCAGGCGTCATCCCAGCAGCAGGCGACGGCGACCAGCCCATCCGTCCGCGGTCCGTCCATCCCGATGACCTCCTCGTCCTCGCGGGCGCTGCCGTCGCCTCCTTCTGCCTGGCCCTGCTCATCTACGAGGGCCTGATCCCCGATGCCGGCATCGCGGGCTTCGGGTTGTGGTGGTTCGTTGCCTTTGTCACCATGTACTGGCTGGCCGTGCGCCGGGTCGAGGGCAGGCTCATCGCCAAGGATCGCCTGTGGACGGTGCTGATCGCGGCCGGAGGCATCGCCACGGTGGTGCCACTTGTGGCGATCATCACGTTCGTCATCGTCAAGGGAATCGGGACGATCACGCCGCACTTCTTCTTTCAAACGGCTGAGTTCTGCGGTCAGCTGGACTCTGCCACCTGCGGCGGCATCGGCCACGCCATCATTGGAACCCTCGAGGAGGTGGGCATCGCTGTGGTGATCGCGGTGCCGCTGGGGGTGCTGTGCGCGGTTTTCCTCAACGAGATCGGCGGGCCGCTGCGGCGACCGGTGCGCCTGATCGTGGACGCGATGAGCGGAGTGCCCTCGATCGTCGCCGGCCTCTTCATCTACGCCGTGTGGGTGGTGGGGTCGGGTCACGGTTTCTCCGGGTTCGGTGCGGCGCTGGCGCTGTCGATCCTGATGCTCCCGACCATCACCCGCACGTCCGAAGAGGTGCTGCGACTGGTCCCGGGCGGTTTGCGCGAGGGAGCCCTGGCTCTGGGCGCGTCCGAGTGGCGCACGGTGTGGGCGGTGGTGCTTCCCACCGCGCGCAGCGGGCTGATCACCGCTGTCATCCTCGGGGTCGCGCGTGCGGTTGGCGAGACGGCGCCGTTGATCCTCACCTCATTTGGCTCGTCGGTGTTCAATGCCAGCCCGCTGAGCGGCCCGCAGGAGGCCCTGCCCCACTACGTGTATCAGTACATCAGGTACAACCCGGGAACGGGTCCCTACCAGCGTGCCTGGTCGGCCGCACTGGTGCTGATCGTGCTCGTGCTAGGGTTGTTCACCCTGGCGCGTGTGATCGGCGCGCGCACGTCGATCGAGGCGCGCCAGAAGCGGGCGATGAGACGGAGGCCCAAGCCCACCGGGCCTGCTCGTCCAGGTGAGGTGGAGACGGAGCTCACGGGGATGCGGGCCAGATGACAACAACCGATCTTGTTGGCGCGACCTCGTCGTCGCGCGCAGAACAGAGCGGGGCCGTAGCTGCCGCATCGCTGGAGGCCGTCGGCGTCAGCGCCTGGTTCGGACAGAACAAGGTTCTGGGCAGCGTGTCACTCGACATGCCCGCCCGCAAGGTGACAGCGCTGATCGGTCCCTCGGGGTGCGGCAAATCGACCTTCATCCGCATCCTCAACCGGATGCACGAGCTGGTGCCGGGCGCGGCCCTGGCCGGCAAGGTCCTTCTCAACGACGTGGACATCTATGGTGGCGATCAGCGTCCCATCGAGACACGTCGCAAGATCGGCATGGTGTTCCAGAAGCCCAATCCCTTCCCGGCGATGAGCGTCTACCACAACGTGCTTTCCGGGCTCCGTCTTTCCGGCACCAAGGTGGAGGAGGCGCGGACCATTGTCCAGGACAGCCTCACCCGAGCCGGCCTCTGGAAGGAGGTGCGCAACCGTCTCGGAGACCCCGGCGGCAGCCTGTCGGGCGGTCAGCAGCAGCGGCTCTGCATCGCGCGCTCTCCCGCCGTGCGCCCCCAGGTGCTCCTGATGGACGAACCATGCTCAGCGCTGGACCCCGCGTCCACGCGCCGCATCGAGGAGACGATCGCCGAGATCGTGGAGGACGTGACCGTCGTGATCGTCACCCACAACATGCAGCAGGCGCAACGAGTGTCCGACCAATGCGCGTTCTTCATGGTCGATGAGGGGTCGCCGGGTGGCATCGTGGAGGTCGGACCGACGGCGAAGATCTTCAGCAGCCCGGATGACCAGCGCACCACTGATTATGTCAACGGAAGGTTTGGGTAGGGAATGAGTATGAATCGAATACGCGCCGTACGACTGCTGACGGCCAGCTGTGTGGCAGCGATCGCGGCAACGTCCGCAGCGGTTGTCAACACCGGGGTGGCCGACGCCAGCGGGCCGACCGTCACGGGGGCGGGATCGACCTGGGTGCAGATCGCCCTCGACCAATGGCGCGCCGACATCGCTCACCAGGGGTACTCAATCAACTACCAGGGCGTGGGCTCGAGCGCCGGTCGCGAGTTCTACATCATCAACCAGGTGGACTTCGCGGCCACCGAGATCCCCTTCCAACCTGACGAGGTGCGGCAACTCCAGGGGGAGCACAAGTCGTACCAGTACCTGCCCGACGTCGCCGGGGGCACGTCGCTCATGTACAACCTGCACAATGCCGCAGGGTCGCGAATCACGAGCCTGCGAATGGATGCGACAACGGCCGCGAAGATCTTCACCGGGAGCATCACCAGCTGGCAGGACCCGGCCATCCAGGCATTGAACCCCGGGCTGGCCATCCGCGAGTCGACGGTCATCCCGGTGGTCAGGTCGGATGGTTCAGGCACCTCGGCGCAGTTCTCGCTGTACCTCGCCGACCAGGCCGCGTCGGTGTGGAACGCGTTCGTGTCTGCGCAGGGATGCCCGGCGCCGTGCTCGATCTGGCCGACATTCAACGGGAGCACCCAGCAGAGCGGCTCGGATGGCGTGGCCAACTTCGTCTCCAACGACGCCGTCGGGGGCGGCGCCATCGGCTACGTCGAGGCCGGGTACGCGTTCGGTCGCGGCTTCCCGGTGGCGTCGCTGCACAACGCCAGCGGGAACTTCACCCAACCCACTTCGAACAGCGTGGCCATAGCCCTCACCCATGCCACCCTCAACGCGGACCTGACCCAGAACCTCACCGCCGTGTACAGGGCACCGGACCCCACCGCGTATCCGATGTCCAGCTACAGCTACATGGTCACGCCGACTGCCAATTTTGACCCGGCCAAGGGCTTCGTGCTGGGCACGTGGTTGATCTACATCGCGTGCGGCGGCCAGCGTGAGGCTGCGCCGCTGGGCTACTCGCCGCTCCCGCCCAACCTCGTGGCCGCCGTGTTCGGGGCGGTGAAACGGATCCCCGGTGCGCCCACGCCCCCGCCCATTGACGCCGCGCACTGCCCCAACCCCACGATCACCGGGGAGTCGACGGCCCAGGCTGGCACCAAGAGTGGTAGCAGCAGTCACAGCGGGACCAGCGGTGCGTCTGCTACTGCAAGCGCCGCCAGCGCAGCCGCGGCTGCGGCGGCTGCGGCGTCTGCGGGGTCTACTGCGGCGGCGACAGGTGTCAGCGGCGTTTCCGCGGCGTCAGGCACCGCGGCCGCGACGCTTGGGGACGCGCAGCGCCAGCAGTTGTTCCTGCTCGCTGAGCAGGCGGCGTTGGCCGCCAAGGCGCCCTCAGGTGTACCGCTCCTGGCGAGCGGCCTGGGGATCCTGCTGGTCGTGTTCGTGCCGGCCTTGCTTGGCTGGCGCCGCGGGTCGCGGCAGCGGAGGATGAAATGATGATACGTAGCGCTCGTCTGATGCGCGTCGGCATTGCGGCGTCACTCTGCGTCGCGCTGACGGCCCCGCTTCTCGGCGCGGGTGCGCTGACCGCATCGGCGGCAGGACCCGCAGTGACCTTGTCGCCCGCCACAGAATTGGTGGACGGTCAGTTCGTCCGGGTGACCCTGACGGGCTTCCAGGCGAACTGGGCTGTGTACTTTCGTGAATGCATCGCGTCGCCGACCAACGTTGCCACGGATTGCACCGGGATAAACCAGTCGGTGGGCCAGACGACGATCACCGACGGCAGCGGCAACGGCGAGGCATACCTGAGCGTCTACGCGGGCAGCGACCAGGCGCTCAAGAACTCCGGCGGCACCGGATCGATCACGTGCGATGCGACACACGCCTGCTCGTTGTTGGCGGCGATCAACGGCACCAACTTGGTCGGCGCGGTGGCAGCACCGCTCGGCTTCGGTCCGTCGCCCGACTCCTGTCCCCCGCCCGCCGTCAACGGCATCCTGGGGGCCGGCGCTGCGACAGCATACCGGGCGATGTACCGTTGGGAGTCGACTGTCTGTCTACCCCCGTCAAATCTCTCGGTCGGCTACGCGGTGAACAACTCCATCGACGGGCTCAACAGCTTCGGCGCCGGCCTGACGCAGTTCGCGATCACCGGCCCGACACTCCCGCAGACGCTGCCGTCCACCGCGCCCCCCTTCAAGTACGCGCCGGTGACTGCCTCGGCCCTGGTGCTGGCATACCGCATGTACGACCGTCGCGGGCCGCAGATCACCAACCTGACGCTGACCCCCTGGCTCATTTCCCAGATCTATGAGGGGAACATCCCCAACTTCGCCGTCAACCAGGACATCGCGTACCTGAATCCAGGCGTGGAGTTCCCGGGCCGCACGGGCGTCTTTGCTCGAGCGGAGCACTCGGCGGAGACCCACGTGCTCACCTCGTGGCTGTACGCCACGCTGGGGCCTGGGAGCTGGCCGGCAGGTGTCAGGGACATCTTCCCCATACCGGCGAGCGGCGTCACCGGCGCGACCGGGAGCGCGGCAGTTGGGTTTCACGTGGTGGATCCGAGCACCGACTTCACAGGTCAGGGGAACATCGGCTTCATGGACTCGAGCACCGCGGCCTTCTACGGCCTGCCCACTGTGAAGATCAGGCGGTCGGACGGGTCGATCATTGCTGCCACGCCGGCGACCATCCAGCAGGCGCTGGCCGACGCCACCACCAACGCCGACGGCACGATCACCCCCAACTACGCAACCTTCGATCCCAACGCGTACCCGATGCCGTTGGTGTCGTACATGACCACCCCGACCAACAGCATCGCGCCCAGCCAGGGAGCCACCCTCGCGGCCTTTCTCCGGTACGCCGTGCAGACGGGACAGTCAAATCTCCCGGCTGGGTACGTTCCACTCACCGCGAGCATGGTCAACACCAGCCTGAAGGCCGCTGACTCCATCCCGTTCAAGACGCCTCCGTCCGCGACGCCGTCGCCGTCGCCGGGCTCTTCGTCGGCCGCAAGCCGCAGCGCGGGGTCGTCGCGCTTGGGCGCCACACCGACATTTGGAGGCAGCGGAGCGACGCCCTTGGGCGCCCTGGCTGGTGCAAGCCCCACCCCCAGCACCTCGGTCCCATGCACCACCCCGACGGCAGGCCCAAGCACAACCTCGTCGCCCGCCGCGGCGTCGCCGTCAGCAAAACCGGCAGCGTCGCCTGCCCCCAGTGCTTCGCCGAAGGCGTCGGCTGCCCCAGGTGGAGCGGGAGGATGCACGGCGACCACAGCAAGTGCCGGCAGCGGCAGCTCAGGCCCGTCGGGTCCCCTGGCCATCCTCAGCGGTGCCGGCGCAGCCGCCATTCTTCCGTCGATCGCTGCCCTCGCCCTGCTCGGGCTGCTGGCCGGCCCGGCAGCCCAGTTCATCGCCGTGCGGCGTCGCCCGCGCACATCGGCGGCGTCCGCGGGAGCGGCATTGACAGTAGCCGAAGGCCCGAAGTGAAGTGTCCGACGCGCTGAGCCCGGAGCGCACGGATTCGCCCATCGTCGCGCCGGAACGTCCGGTTTGGATGATCGAGCCTGCCACCGATCCACAGCCATCCGCGCAGGTATCCGCGACCCCGCCGGCCGTACGACCATCCGCCGCCGCGCTCTCGCCTGCTCGCAGAGCCGTGCTACGGGCGGGTCGCGGAGCCACGATCGTTGGCGCCCTTGCGCTGCTTCTCCTGGTGTACGAGTTCCTCCTGTCGGGGATCCCGTACGGTCGCACCCAGGCGGCTCTGTTGAGCACGTTCAAGCAGCAGGTTCCCACCACGCTTCTCGGTGCCCCGACAACGCCGGTGGTCGAGGGAACCCCGGTGGCGCTTCTGACGATCCCACGCATCGGGGCCACCGACGTGGTGGTCGAGGGATCGACGCCGACCGACCTCAAGGCAGGCCCCGGTCACCTTCGCAACACACCGCTGCCGGGTGAATACGGCAACTCAGTGATCGAGGGGCGGCGCACCACCTACGGCTCCCCGTTCGGCCAGCTCGGTCTGCTGCGCAAGGGTGACGTCATCAACGTTGCCACCGGTCAGGGTGCGGTGATGTACAAGGTCACAACCGTCGGGTACGTCAAGGAGGGCCAGACCGACCCGATCACGAGCACAGCGGACAGTCGGTTGACGCTGCTCACATCCGACCCAGCGTTCGTTGCCACCGGACGTCTGGCGGTCACGGCCGCGCTGAGCGGCAAGCCGTTGGCGGTGCCCACGCGAGCAACAGTTGCGGCCGGCGCCACCGATCTCGGGCTTGCCGGTGACCCGCTTGGCCTCGGCATCGGGCTCATCTTCCTCAACCTGCTGTGTGCCGCCGCATGGGTGGCGTGGCGGGTGCGTCACCGCCTGCCGAACTCAGTGATCTACCTGTTCGCCGCGCCCGTGATGCTCACGTTGGCGCTGCTGGCGTTCGCCAGCCTCGATACCCTCCTACCGGGAACAATGTGAGCGCACGATTTGTGAGTCGTCGCCGGGGGGCTGCGGGCGCCGTTGCCCTGGTGCTGTCCGCGCTGGTCGCGTGCTCTTCCGCATCCCCGACTGGCTCCTCGTCGCCGGCCGGCGCGGCCCCGACCCAGCCGTTGCCCGCCGCAACGCCGTCGGCGACGTCGTCAACGGGCTTCCCGGCCGAGGCGGCCAGCCCGGGCGCCGCCGCCGACACCGGATTCACGGTCTGGATAACGTCCAGCGGGTTCCGCCCCGCGATCCTGATCGCCCCGTGCTGCGGGGCGATCACGTGGAAGAACAAGACATCCGCGTCGGTTGCCGTGGTGTTCGACGCGGTGGCGGGCGGATCGCGGGGAGCAATACCGCCCGGCGGGATCTACGTGTTCGTACCCCACAACGTCGAGAGCATTGCGTACCACTCCGGGTCGGATCCGAAGGTGACCGGGCAGGTCCAGGTCAACCAGCTCGCGGAGTAGTCTCGGGCCGCGGTCGAGTCCCTCTCGCGGCCTTAACCCAATGTGCAGCCGGTGTTCCCCTTCGGTCCATGGTCGGGCTACCTGCACTCTCTAACGTGCGGCTCATTAATGGGAAGTGGTCCGGCAATCCTGCCGGCCACAACGAGGAGGAGCTCGCAGCACAGATGAAGATAGGACGAATTTCCCTGAGCGCGGGGGTCGCGATTGCCGCCGTGGGCGTCAGCGCGATCACCGCTGGGGCAGCCCCGATTCCGAATGGAACGGGTGGCGGGCCGATCGCCCAGCAGATCCTGGGCAGCGGTTCCGACACCACGCAGTTCATGATGGCATTCCTTGACTACGGCTATGAGTACGACGCAGGGTATGGCGCCCACACCGCGGGCGGCTGCCAGCAGCTGTCGCCGACCGGCACCCCGGCGCAGCCACTCGACTTCAGCTGCGAGGGCCCGCCCGGCACCGGCCTTGATGTCACCCGCAGCGTCAGTGACGGCTCCACCACCAGTGGTAGCGCAACGATCGACTCGGCGACGGCCAACTTCGTGCAGTCCTCCGACCAGGGCCGCGGTGTCTACGGCTCCGGTATCCCGACCGGAAGCTACATCGTGACCGTGAACAGCACGACCGAGGCGGTCCTCAACCAGAACGCCACCGCGACCGCCACTGGCGTCACGCTGAACCTCGGCACGATCGTCACCGACAACTACCGCCACGACCAGCCGCACGGCGCCTTCTTCCTCGGCTCGGGGAGTGGCATCAACCAGCTCTGCCAGCAGGGTCTGTCAGGCGTGGCGCCGATCGACTACGCCCGGTCCTCGCGTGCACTCAAGAGCAGCGACTGCACGGGACTCGACTTCGTCGCCTACGCCCGTGACGGCATCTCGTGGGAAGCCTTCAACGTCGCGGGTTCGGGCGTCGGCACCACGGTGCGCAACCTGACCCAGGCGCAGTTGCAGGGCATGTATGTCAACTGCTCGATCACAAACTGGAATCAGGTCGGCGGCAACAACGTTCCGATCGTGCTCTACACTGCCCAGGCAGGCTCGGGCACGCGCTCGACCTTTGACACCTTCCTCGGCGGCACCAACTTCTCGACCAACTGCATGACCACAGCGCAGAAGGCCACCAACCAGATCCCCGAGAACAACAACGAGGGCATCACGACGGCCGACCGCCCCGGGGCGATCTTCCCGTTCTCGTTCGGGATCTACGCCACTCAGGAAGCCAACCCGTACGGTGGGACGTCGAACAGTGTTGACGGCTCGTTCCTCGGCGCCATCGACGGTGTCGCCCCGAGCGTGACCACCATCCGGAACGGCAGCTTCCCGTACACGCGCTACCTGTACAACGTCGTGTCCAGGGCCAACGCGACGCAGGCCACCATGGACTACGTGGGACCAAACGGCTGGATCTGCAAGACGCTCGGCGAGCATGCGAATGCTTCGAACGGCTCGAACTACCACTACGTGGTGGCGAGCAAGATCAATGCAGCGGGCTTCGTTCCACTGGCGCTGCAGGCTAGCGAGGGAACGCTCGCGCCGTACCCAGGCTACTGCATCGTTACCGGCACCTAGACTCGACGCAACACGTCGTCAGTAGGGAAGGGCCCGGCACGTGCCGGGCCCTTCTTGCGCGCACCCCGACCCGGTTGGCCAGGTCCAGCCAAGTCCCGCTCCCACGTGAGGCCACCATCGATGTCGAGAGTCGCTCCGCCCGGCTCAGCACACAGACGTCCGCAGTCGCTCCTACGGCGGGTGAGCACGCCGGCATGAACCGCATCCTTGTCGTCGGAGCACCCCGGTCGGGAACAACCTGGCTCGCGGCCACGCTGGCGGCAACGCCCCGCGCCGCGCTAATGCACGAGCCGGACAATCCCTTCTTTCAGCCGGAGGCGTCAACGTCCTTGGCGCTGTACGGCGGCTACCCCGTCCTTCACCGACGAGAGCGCGCCCCGGAGTATCAGCGGCTCTGGGACGATGGGTTCAGGCAGGCTCGCGCGAGGGTGCTGGATCCGGACGCCGAGCCGCCGTGGTACGCACTGCGCAAGCGCGGTCTTCGCCCGAAGGCCGTCATCGCCAAGTCGGTGTACGCGGCGTTTGCCATGGACTGGCTCGTGGATCGGTACTCGCCACGAGTTGTGCTCATCGAGAGACATCCGATCGACGTGGTGTGCAGCTGGATGCGTCTTGGTTTTGTGGTCGGTGATCTCGCCACGCGCGATCGGGTTCGCACCGAACACGTCGAGCCATTCCGGCTCCCCCGCTGGCATGAGAGCCTGCCGCGCCTGCTGCAGGTGTCATGGGCCGTGGGTGTGCTCATGAGTGCGCTGCGGAGGCAGGCGCGAGCCCGACCGGACTGGACAGTGATCTCCTACGAGGCGCTGGCGTCCGATCGCTCCCTCCTGCGCAGCCTTGCACTTTCACTCGGACTGTCGTGGTCCGACCGCGCGGCGGCCTGGGCGCAAACGCAGGATGGCGCGGGCGTCTACACCGGATCGGAGCGGGTTGAGGCTCGCGAGTACCTACTTCAATTTCCGGAACTGGCGCCCTCGCTGGCGACCCCGGTCGCGGTCTGACGTTCGGAGGCGAGCTGCCTGCCCTGCACGCGCTCGCGGACAGGCGGTTGCCCAGCCGCTGAGCTCCAGCCACCGGCGACGGCACCGCGATGCCCACCTCGGTCCCAGTCGCCGCCCATCTCAACTAGGCCGGCACGGCCCCGGTCATCGGCGACGCGGAACTCCAAGGCATCTTCCACGTGGTCGTACGCCTCCTGCGCGTGCGCATCGTAGAAGTACGCGCTGAGGATGTAACTGCCCTGGAGAAGACTGAGCGTAGGAATCGTGTAGGTGATCGTTCCCCGGTCGCCGGCCTTCGTCTCGGTAAGACCGGTGAGGGAAGGGCTGGTCAGCGGGCGACCGATCACCTGACCACTGCCCAGGCGGATGCCCACCCCACAATAAAAGCCGGGCACCGTTTCATTTGCCTTGTAGCCGATCGCCACCGCCAGGTGGTCCCCGGTGTGGAACGTGTGGCACGGCTCACCGTCGGCGCCGACCAGGGTGACGTCTGTGACCTCGACCTCACGGTTGCCCCACCGCCGCGACGCGGCCAATCCTGCAGCCCGCGTCCTGGAGGGTTCCCGAGCCGACATCGCAGCCACAATCTGCCGGTACTGCGACAGGACACTGTGGGGTTCACCATCCACGACCACCTGGCCGCCCTGCAGGAGCACGACGCGGTCACAGAACGCTTCGAGAGAGTTCAGGTCATGGCTGACCAGCACCACGGTGCGATCGCGCTGCTTGTACTGCCCAAAAACCTCGAAGCACTTCTCCTGGAAGCGCGCATCCCCGACCGCGAGCACCTCGTCCATCAGCAGGATGTCGGCATCGGCCATCATGGCCACCGAGAAGGCAAGGCGGACCGCCATCCCCGACGAGAAGTTCTTCAGCTTCTGGTCCGCAAATTCCTCGAGCTCAGCAAAGTCGAGCACGGTTCCGACCCGCGCCGCCACCTCGCCACGGCTCAGCCCCATCACGGCGCCCCCGAGGAAGATGTTCTCCCGGGCCGTCAGCTCAGGCTTGAAGCCAACGCCAAGCTCGAGGAAGGGCGAGACCCGTCCGTCGATGACGACGCGGCCGCGGTCGGGCGGATAGATGCCGGCGAGGATCTTCAACAGCGTGCTCTTCCCGCAACCGTTGGGCCCGGTGATGCCGAGGAACTCACCCCGCTTGACGGCAAACGTCACATCCTGCAGCGCCCGCAGCTCCCGGTATCGCGAGGAGCTCTGCGGGTGGCTGACGCGGTACTGCAGCGTGGTGGCGTGGTCCAGGGGCAGACGGAAGCTCTTGCCCACATGGTCGACGTCGACGGCGGTCGTGGTCACAGGCGATTGCCAAACGTCGGGGACAGCCGCGTAAAGGCCAGTGCGCCGATCACGACGGACAGGCAGACGGCGAAGACCGGGATCGCGAGCCAGCTGCCCAGGACGTTGCCGCTCCACGGAATCGCCGGTGATACCAGGGCGCGCCGCAGGTCCTCGACGATCTGAGCGAGCGGATTGAGGCCGACGATGCGCTGCAGGTTCTGCGGAACCAGCGTGAAGGGAAAGATGATGGCGCTCCCGTAGAACAGGAGCAGCAGGAGCACCTCCCAGATGTAGCCGAGGTCGCGGTAGAACACGAAGCCGGCGGCCAGGATAAGGCCCACGCCCAGCGCCAATACCACCAGCTCAAGCAGCAAGAGCACCGCCGCCAGGCTCTGCCACCCGATCGCGAACCAGTGGAATATGAGGCCGACAGTGAGCACAAGGGCGAAGTTCACCACCAATGTCATCGCGGCTGCCGCAGTGGACGCGACCACCAGGATCCAGCGCGGAAACTGCGCCTTCAGCACCATGTCGGCGTTGGTCACAACCGCGGAGACCGACGACGATGTCGCCTCCGCGAAATACGTCCAGGCCACAATGCCCACCAGCAGCTCGGCGGGGAAGTTCTCTCCCGGCGCGGTGCGGCCCTTGAGCAGGAAGAGGGCAAAGACCAGGTAGAGCATCCCGAAGATCATCGAGGGGCGCATCAGCGACCAGAGGTAGCCGAGAGCCGACCCTGAGTACTTCAACTTGAACGACGCAACGGCAAGCTCGCGCACCAGGTTGAGGTTGGACGTCAACCGCGAGGGACGCTCGGTTGCGCGCGCCAACAGCGCGACGGTCTCGGCCGTTGTCAACCTGCGGTGGACATCTGCGCTCATCGAGTTTGTTGTTTGGTCACTGGCGGCCTCCACGCCAATTCGAGGACTTGCAGACCGGTCCACATGGTGACGGAGCGCCGCACCGTCGGAAGGTCCGAGCGTATTCGGGGCGTCTGGCTCGACTGATGGTGGTTTGGTTAACGAGTGGCAATGCCGGTCCCTGCCGCACAAAAGCTTGAGCTCCAAGGCAGCCCGTAAAATACTCGACGTCCGTGAACCTCAGTTTGCCGGGTTCGGCTACCGACCCCTTCCCACCCGGTGACGTGCCGTCGGATGCGGTGAGCGACACCGCCGAGGCGTCCGCCGCTGAGGCCGCGATGATGCGCGCCGAATGGCAGCACGTCGTGTTCGCCGCCGAGCCCCGCCGCCTGGCCCTCCTGGAGCTTCGCGCGCCGTGGCCGCTCCGGCCGGTGCGCATCTCGGTGCTCCGCAACCACACGGTCGAGACGTCACTATCGTCACTGCGTGGATTTCTGGCCTACGCAGGATACGTACCCGAGGTCGTTCTCAGCGGCTACGACGACGCGCTCAGCACCGCACCGGTGGCCGCTGCCGATGTGCACCTCGTCTGGCTGGACCTGTCGCACTATGCGAATGCTGAGATCGACGGCTTGTGGTCCTGGCTCGCCGATCGCGTCAGGTTTCTCCGCTCGGCGCTGACCGGCCCGATCGTGGTTGTGGACGCTGGACCCGCGCTCGCCGGCTTCGAGCGCTTCAACGCCTCCCTGCGCGAAGCGATCGACGGCCTGCCCGATGCCCACGTGTTCCCCCTGTCGGCCGCGGTCCCTCCCGCCGTCGATGGAGCGAGCGTGGAGGAACGCGCGTCGTCGACCGGGACGGCCCTCTCCGGTCGCGACGCGGTGGCGCTCTGCCAGCACCTCGGTCTGTGCTGGATCCCGGCCCTGCTGCAGCCGCGGCTCAAGGCAATCGTGCTCGACCTCGACAACACGGTCGTCGGTGGCGTCCTAGCCGAGGACGGCGCAGCCAACGTTCGAACCGATGGCACATATGCACGGCTCCGGGAACGACTGCTCGCCCTTCACCAGGAAGGCGTGCTGCTTGCCCTGGTCTCCAAGAACGACGTGCGCGACGTCGACGGCCTCTTTGCGCAGCGCCCCGAGCTGGAGGCGCTGCGGCACGCCCTCGTTGCGGTGGAGGCGGGGTGGCAGGACAAGGCGAGCAGCGTCAGGGCCATTGCCGCCCGCCTCCATGTCGGGACCGATAGCCTGCTGATCGTCGACGACAATCCCGGCGAGATCGCCGCCATGGCGTCGGCGTTGCCCAGCGCGCGGTTCCTCTGGGCCGAGGATCCTGGCTCTACAGAGCGCGCGCTCACACTCTACCCGGGACTTTTGGAGCTGCGCCACGACGCCGCTGCGAGCGCACGCATGAGCGACCTCCAGGCCGCTGAGCGCCGCGCTGCTGCAGCACAGACGGCTATAGATCCCGCCGCCTACGTCGCCTCGCTGCAGGTGCAGATCCGCCTCCGCGCGGACGACCACACGGACCGCACCCGGCTCAGCGAGTTGTCGCGTAAGACCAACCAGTTCAACACGTCGCTGGCCCGATTTGGTGAGGTCGAGGTCGACGACTATCTGACGCGAGCGGATCGCCGCGTCGTGTCGGTGCGGTTGCGCGATAGGTTGTCAGACAGCGGCCTGGTGGGCGCTGTCTTCGCACGGCGCGACGGCGGTCGCGTCGTCATTGACGAGATCGCCATCAGCTGCCGAGCCCTTGGGCGCTCACTGGAGCCGGCGATGCTGGCCGCAGCGCTGCGCGGCGTCGCTGAAGGGCTCGACGCGCAGACGCTTCTGGTTCCCTTCGTCGCCGGCCCACGCAACGAACCGGCGCACGCCTGGCTGGCGGCGTTCGCGGATTCCAGGCAGGGAGGCGACGATGAGTACCTCCTCTCGACCGCCAGCCTCGAAGCCCGCGTGCCACGTCTGCCCATTGACATCCAGTGGGAGAACGGCGGTGGCTGATGAGCACATTCGACGGCGTGCGTCGAAGATCGTCGCCCTCGTGCTCGGCGTCGACCCTGCGATCGCCTCCACGCTTGCTGTCGACTCGTCTCCCGAATGGGATTCGCTTCGACACATCGAGATCATCCTCGCCGTCGAGGACGAGTTTGGGGTGAAAGTCCCGGAGGGACTGTTCCGTTCCATGTCCAGCGTTGACGCGATCACCGCCCAGGTGGTAACTCTGCGTGCGTCTCAGTGAGCCGCTTGCCGGGATGGCATTCGAGCTGCGATCGCCGACAGCGCGCGACTCGCAGTTCACCGTCGACCTGCGCAGCGATCCGCGCGTTTCCCAGTTTCTTCACAGAGTTCCCGGCGACCTCCAGTCACAACGACGGTGGGAGGAGGCGGCGCTGATGCGTGACGATGACCTGCCGCTGGTCATCTACCGCCGATCCACCCGCAGGCCGGAGGGAACCGTTGGGATCTACTCCATCGATCGCACGTTGAAGACCGCTGAGTGGGGCCGGTGGGCGTTGTTGCACGGCTCGCCGGCGGCCGTCGAGAGCGTGCTCCTGGTGTTCCGGCTCGGGTTCGACAAGATGGGGTTGACCTCCCTGTATTCCCGAACCCTGACCGCCAACTCCCGGGTGATCGCCTTCCATGATCGTCTCGGCGCGCAACGGGAGCTGGACGGGTACCTGGACGTCGACGGACGGCGGCAGGCGTACGTCCAGCACCGGCTGTCGTCAAAGGCCTGGCCGGCGCTGCGGCGCCGCCTGGAACCGCTCGCTGAAGCGGTCGCGAGCCGGTTGGCATGATCGGCGATGGGGATGGCTTTCACCACATCGGGGTCGCGTGCGCTGACCTCACGACCCAGGAGCGCGCCTACGCTGCGCTCGGCTACTCCCGCGAGGGCAAGGAATTTGACGATCCTCAGCTCGGCGTGCGGGGGATGTTCCTGTATGGAAACGGCCCCCGGCTCGAGATCCTGGTCGACCGCCCTGGTGCCCGCGTCATCAGCCCGTGGTTGGAGAAGGGCGTCTCCATGTATCACCTGGCGTTCGAGGTGGCGAACCTGGCGGACGCGATCGCCAGGGCACAGGCCGACGGTGCCAAGCTGATCGTCGGGCCGCTGCCCGCGGTGGCCTTTGCCGGGAGGAGTGTCGCGTTCGTGATGCTGCGCAACATGGCGCTGATGGAGCTGATCGCGTCGGCGTAGGCTGCGCGTGTCAGCGCCGGAACAGCACCGCCGTCTGGTAGGCGTACGCCTCCTCGGTGACCGAGACGACCTCCACGAGCCTCGACCATTTGCTCACCAGGAAATCGATGTCGTAACAAACCTGCGGCACCGGCATCCCCTCCCACTGCGGACCCTCATCGGTGGAGAAATACGCGAAATCCGCACTGAATGCATGGGTGCGTCCGTCGAATGCTCGCATCTGCTCGGTGAACCAGCCGGGCGCGGCCGCCACACGATCGGTCGGCTCGAGCACGAGTTGGAGCGCATGCTTGTCGAAGACGGTCACGTACCCGTAGCCGCCAGGGCGGAGAATGCGGCGGAGCTCGAGAAACCACGCGTCGGGCAGGTCGATGATGTGGGTGAAGACCGATCCGCAATACACGAGGTCGAAGTAGTGATCCTCGAAGGGTAGGTGCGGCAGCGTGGTCGTTGTCGCGAACTCCATCGGCGGCGACAGGTTCCGCTGGCACCAGGCGATCGTGTCGCCCTTGATGTCACACCCCCACCGTTCTGAGCCATCGCGGCGCGGGAACCAGCGGAGCATGCGAGCCGCCGCGCACCCCCAGTCCAGCACCCGCTCCAATCCCTCTGGGTCGGCACCCGCGGCTCGCAGGAGGGACAGCATTGTCTCCGTGTGCTCGCGGCCTGATGCGAGGTATGCGTCGGCGTTGGGACCATAGCCTTCCCAATACAGGTTGGGAGG
>DATBCJ010000008.1:0-7593 GCA_036270565.1 Candidatus Dormiibacterota bacterium
CGCGTACTGCTCGAGGAAATGGGCCAGGATGTGCTTGGTCGACGTCTTGCCGTAGCTGCCGGCGACGGCGATGACCAGTGGGTCGACCAGCTCGATGCGCCGCCGCGCCTGGCGCAGGAAGCCACGCCGGACGCGGGCTTCGGCTGGCTGGTTGAGGATGTTGGCCGCCACCAGCAGCACCATGGCCAGCAATGTCGCTCCTCCGGCCACCGCGACCACCACCAGGCCTGCGACCCAGGCCGGCGCCAGCTCTACGGCGACGCAGACGCCGGTCCCGGCGAGGAGCGCGAGCACGGCCGCGGTGGCGAGCAGCCGGCGCAGGCGTGGCGTGAAGACGAGGGCTTTCTTGGGTGGCAGCCAGTCCCACGCCGGCTGCGCGACCACGGCGCCTGCGAGCCAGGCGGCGGCGAGAACTGGGCGCAGTGGCGCTGCCGATGGGTCGATCAGGGCGGCGACGGTCACCGCCGCGGCAGGGGCGGCAACGACCAGCACGGCGCGGTGCAGCAGCCAGGCGCGGCGGCGGCCCCACGCCAACAAGCGTCCCGCCTCGTACTCCTCGATCTGGTACATCCGCGCCGCCACCAGCCCGATCCGCGCCAGCAGCCACAGCCAGGCGGCCGCGGCCAGCACCGCGAGGATCACCGTGAGCACCGCGGTCACCCCGCGCCGTCGCCGAGGAAGACGTCGACGATGCGGCAGAAGCGGTCGGGCTGTTCGGCGTACGCGAAATGCCCCGCCTCTTCGAGCATGACCAGGCCGGCGTCGGGGATGAGCCGCTCCATCGTCCGCGCGTCGCCCGGTGGCGTCTCCCGGTCGCGGTCGCCCCAGATGAGAAGCGTGGGAGCACGCAACCGCGGAAGCTGCGCGCGCAGGTCGGCGTTGACCAGCCGGACCATGCTGCCGCGCACGGTTCCCGACGCGGCCCGGTAGTCGGCGCTGCCGCGGCGGTCCGCCCGGGTGTCAGCGGCGTGGCGCAACGCAGCGGGAAGCAGCCGCGACCGCGCCGCTAGGCGGAGGAGCTTGAAGGTGCGCACCCGCCAGTGGTACCGCACTCCATGCCTGGGGCGGATGCCGGCGCTGTCGGTCAGGACCAGCTTGTCGACCCGCTCCGGTCGGGTTGCGGCGAGGGTGATGGCGATCCGACCACCGTTGGAATGACCGATGACGTGGGCGGAGGCAACGCCGAGCCGATCCAGCAGCGCGATCAGCCAGGCGCTGTACTCGTCGACGCCCCACGCACGAGGCGGCGGCGCGGTGCCACCGAACCCGGGTAGATCGGGAACGATGACCCTGTACTTGGTCAGCCGTTCAGCGATGGGGAGCATCAGCTCCTTGGTGGCTCCCCATCCGTGAAGAAGAAGGAGCGGGTGCCCGGTGCCGGACTCGGACACAGCCGCCGTGGGCTGCTCGCTCACCCCGACGACTTGGGGCCACCGCCGCCGAGCATCCAGTGATCGAACACCGCGGTGCTGGCGGCGCGCCGGGCGTGGCGTCGCTGGGCGATCTCGATGAGCTCGTCGAGCAGGGCCGTGAACGAGGTGCCCGCCGGCTCGAACAGGTAGAACGACAGCGATCCCGGGATCGGGTTGATCTCATTGACGATCAGGGTGCCGCGGGCCGGGTCCACCATCAGGTCGACACGGGCCACCCCGGCCGCGCCCACCGCTGCAAAGGAATCCAGGGCCGCCTGCGTGACCCGCTCCGCCAGCGCGGCGTCCAGGGGCGCCGGGATGAGCCGCTGTGCGCTCTTCATCCCACCGGAGGGCCCGGCGGACTTGCCTGCCTTCGACCGGTATTTGTCGTCGTAGCTGAGCAGGCCGCGCTTGGTGGGCTGCTCGAGCACCGATGCACGCGCCCCGCTCTCATCGCCCAGCACCGCGCAGTTGATCTCCACGATGCCTTCCTGCGCCGCCTCGACGATGCAGCGCTGGTCGTACGTCAGCGCCACCTCGACGGCGTCAATCAGCTCGCCTTGGTCGGCGGCCCGGGTCACCCCGATGCTCGAACCCAGGCTCACGGGCTTGACGTAGAGCGGGTAGGGCGCGAAGGCCTCAGCGCGGCCCACCAGGGCGCGTTGATCGCCGCGCCACTGGTCGCGGTCGATGCGGATGTCGTCAAGAACCGGCAGGCCGGCGGCGCGCAGCACGGTCTTGGCGAGACGCTTGTCCATCGCCGTGGCCGACGCGGCCACGTCGCTGCCCGTGTACGGCACACCGGCCATCTCGAGCAACCCCTGGAGGGTGCCGTCCTCGCCGAGGCGGCCGTGCAGAAGCGGCATCGCAACCTCGACGTCCACCACGTCGCCGGCGCTGCGTCCGAACGGCCCGCGGCGCTGGGCGCCCAAGGGCAGAAGCGTCAGGCCACCACGCGAGGAGTCCACCACGGGCGTGACCGCGGTGCAGTCGGCGAGCAGAGCCTGCACATCCGCGAAGCGCCGCAGGTCGATGAGGGCGTCGCCGGTGTACCAGCGCCCGTCCTTGGCGATGTACACGGGGACGCCTCGGTGATGCGGTGCCAGCGCGGCCATGGCCTGGTGTGCGGTGATCACCGACACCTCGTGCTCGACCGAGCGGCTGCCGAAGATGCACGCGACCGTGGTCACGGTGCGCCCCCGGCGTTGGCCGGCGCGAGCAGGGGCTCACCGAGGATCACGATCTCGCGCTCGAGGACCACGTCGAAACGCGACGCCACCTCAGCTCGTGCGATGTCGACGAGAGCCAGCACGTCGGCGGCGGTGGCGCGGTCGATGTTGAGGATGAAATTGGCGTGCTTCGGCGAGATCTGCGCCCCGCCGTGGGTGCGCCCCTTGAGACCGGCCTCCTCGATGAGCCGGCCGGCGAAGTCTCCGGGCGGATTCTTGAAGGTGCTGCCCAGGCTGCGCACGCCGTAGGGTTGCGTGCGCTTGCGCTCAGCCTGCACGGCGTCGGTGCGAGCGCGCACCCGGGTGACGTCGTCGTGAGCGACGGCGAAGCGGCCGCGCATCACCAGGTGGTCACGAAGGTCGTTCTTGAACCTCGACTCGCGGTACGAGAATCCGCACTCGGCGGCGTCCATCCAGCGAGTGGTCCCGTTCGGAGCGACCACCTCGCATTCGACCAGCGTGCCCGCGACGTCGGCGCCGAATGCCCCCGCGTTGCCCCATACCGAAGCCCCGCAGCTCCCCGGGACACCGATGCCCCACTCCATGCCGGCGACCCCTCTGCGAGCGAGGTCGAGCGCCACCCGCGGCAGCATGGCGCCGGCGGCGAGCGTCACCACGCCGTCGCCGACCGTCATGTCCTTGCTCACCGGCCGCACCGCCAGGCCGCGCACGCCGCCGTCGAGGATGAGTGCGTTGGTGCCAGCTCCGACGACGGTCAGGGCGACACGCGATTCCGTGCACCGCGCCACCAGCTCTGGCAGCACGCTGAGGTCGTCGACGCGCACGAAGACGTCGGCGGGTCCGCCGATGCCGTACTGGCTGTGACGTGACAGCGACTCGTTGCGTCGCGCCCCCGGCCAGCGCTCGAGCCACTCAGCGGACACGCGAAGCCTCCAATGCGCGCACCAGTCGCACGGCGAGCTTGTCGAATCCGCCCAGCGAGAGCACCAGGAGCACGTCGCCCTCGCGCGCCATCCGCTGGATGAGCGTGACTGCCTGGTCCGACGAATCCACGACGTGTGCCGGCGCGCTCACGGCGGCCCGGGCGGCCACGTCGTGGCTGGTGACACCCACCGCCGTCCCCCGTTCGCGGGCTGCCTCGATGGGGCCGAGGATCACCAGGCCGGCGCCCGTGAAAGCGTGGCCGTAGTCCTCGAGAAGGGTGAGGGTGCGCGAGTAGGTGTGCGGCGTGTGGATGGCGACGATGCGGCGTCCCGGGTAGCGCAGGCGCGCCGCCGCGATGGTGGCCTCCACCTCGGTGGGATGGTGCGCGTAGTCGTCGACAACGGTCACGCCGTCGACCTCGCCGCACACCTCAAAGCGCCGGGCCGGCCCCTTGAACGTCGCGCATGCATCGACGATCACCGACCACGGCGCGCCTGCGTCGCTGGCCAGCAGGAGCGCCGCCGTGGCGTTGAGCGCGTTGTGCGTCCCGGGGAAGGTCAGCGCCACGTCGGTGGAGGCGGTCCGGTGCGAGACCGTGAAGTGCTGCAGGCCGTCGTGGTCGGCGCCGATCTGCACCCGCCAGTCCGCCTGGGCGACGATGCCGTACGTCAGCACCCGGCAGCGGGCGTGGCCGGCGAGGGCTGCGCACTCCGGATCGTCCGCGCAGAGAACGAGCACGCCGTTGGTGGGCAGGGACGCGGCCAGTTCGATGAACGGGGCCCGGTACGCCGCCAGCGTTGGATAGATGTCCGGATGGTCGAGCTCGAGTCGGGTCACGCACGCTGCAGCAGGATTGATGTGGAGAAACTTCGGACGGGAATCCCACGGGGCGGTTGTGTACTCGTCGCCTTCGAATACAAACGGACCGGTGCCGAGCCGAGCGCTGCCCCCGAGGTCGAGGGACGTCGCGCCCAGCCGGTAGCCCGGGTTCATGGCGGCGGCGTCGAGCATGTGGGCAAGCAGGGATGAGGTGGTGGTCTTGCCGTGCGTCCCGCAGACCGCGATGCGGTGGCGATCGGCCGTCAACCGGAGGTAGAACTCGATCTCGCTGCACAGCGGCAGCCCGCGGTCGCGCGCTGCAATCCATTCGGGGTTGGTCGCGCGGGTCTGGTTGCCGACGACGACGAGGTCAGGCACCCCCCATCGTTCCAGGTTGCCGGCGTCGCTGCCGTCGACCCAGTCGATGCCGGCGGCGCTGAGGATGTCGGTTGTCGGCGGGTACGCCTGGTCGTCGGATCCGGAGACCCGCCAGCCCTGCTCGCGGGCGACCAGCGCAGCGCCGCTGACCGCGTATCCGCAGATGCCGAGGAAGTGGACGTGGCCGCTCACGCCGGGATTCTCTCCTGAGCACCGGCGAGAGCGCGCAACAGTCCGACCACGTGCGCGGCGGCGTCGCGCCGGCCCAGTGCCTCACTGGCGGCGGCCATGCGGCGCCACTGCTCGGGCGCCTCGATCAGCGCGGTCAGCTCGCGGTCGACCCGAGCGGGCTCGCAGTCCGCGTCGGGGATGAGCCTCGCCGCGCCCGCGTCGACGTAGGGCGCTGCGTTGAAGCGCTGATGATCCCCGGCGTACGGGTATGGCACCAGGATCATCGGACGCCCCAGGGCAGAGCACTCGGCGATCGACGAGCCTCCAGCCCGCATCAACACCACGTCTGCGGCGACGATCGCGGCGCCGACGTCGTCGATGAACGGGGTGAGCACCCAGCGCGCGCGCTGACCCGGTTCCAGGGCCTGAGCGGCGGCACGCATCTCGTCGATGTCGAGGCTGCCGGTCTGATGGGTGATCCGCAGCCACGGATACCTGTCGAGGAGTGCGGCCACGCAGCCGGCCACGGCGCGGTTGATCCGCCGCGCGCCCTGCGACCCACCCATCACCAGCACGTGCTCGCAGCGCCCGAGCAGCGGGCGAGCCGGCGTGGCCAGCAGCTCCGGGCGAATCGGGTTGCCGGTGTTGACCACGTGCGCGGCACGGAGGTGCGCCGCCGTCTCCTCGTACGACGCGGCCACCAGGCGGCCACGCCGCGCCAGCAGGCGGGTGGCCCGTCCGGGCAGCGCGTTCTGCTCGAGGAGCGCGACTGGCACGTGCATCGTTCGCGCGGCGATCACCACGGGGACGCTGACGTAGCCTGCACCGCCCACGACCACGTCAGCACCGAACTCGCGAATGATGCGGCGCGCCGCCGCGACAGCGGCGGGCAGCTGCGAAGCGAAGCGAGCCACGCTCGCGGGGCTGCCGGCGTCGAGGCCGGCAATGCGCAGCGTCTCGAGGCGGAAGCCGGCCGCGGTGACCAGCCCTTCGGCGACCCCACCGCGCCGCCCCACCACGAGCACCTCACCGTGGGGGTCAGTCCGGCGCAGCTCCTGGGCGAGCGCCAACACCGGTGTCAGGTGGCCACCAGTCCCGCCTCCGGCGATCAACGTGCGCACGCGAATTCACTCCCTGTCTGCGGCCCTGCGCCGACACATTGCAGAGGATTCCGACCCCCGCCAGCGTCATGGCCAGCGAGGTACCACCGTAGCTGATGAACGGCAGCGGGACGCCGGTGGTCGGGATCACCCCGGTGACCGCACCGATGTTGACGAAGGCCTGGATCCCGATCCACGCGGTGATACCTCCGGCGAGCAGTGCCCCGTAGGCGTCGGGGGCGCGCAACGAGGCGCGAACACCGCGCCACAGCAACAGTGTGAACGCCAGGACCACCGAGACCGTTCCGACCAGGCCCAGCTCCTCGCCAACGATGGCGAAGATGAAGTCGGTGTGTGCCTCAGGCAACCACTGATATTTCTGCACCGAGTTGCCCAACCCGACCCCGGCGAACCCGCCGCTGCCGAGCGCGTACAGGGCCTGGCAGGCCTGGAACCCGGTGGTGAGCGGATTGTCGCACGGGTGGGTGAAGCCGCTGAGTCGGCTCGAGCGGTACGCCACCAGCATGACCAGAAGGTACCCGCCGACCATCACCACCCCGAGGAGGACAAGGAGGTGGCGCTTGCGCACCCCGCCGAGCGCCAGCAGAGCGATCGCGGTGCCGGCGATGATGATGCTGCTCCCGAAGTCACGCTCCAGCAGAACCAGCGCGAGCAGCACACCGACGAGAAGGCCGTAATCGCGGACGCCGCGGATGGTGCGCACCGCCGGGGCGCGTTCGCACAACCATTTGGAGAAGAACAGCACTGCAACAAGGATGGCGATCGCCGACGGTTGCACCGACAGCGGTCCCACCGTGAACCAGCGGCGAGCACCGTTGGCCTCGGTGCCGAAATGCGGAAGCAGCACCAGGACCAGCAGCGCGACCATGCACAGCCCCACCACAGGCGTCAGGCGGCGGAGCCGGTGATAGTCCGTACGAGCGAGGACGACCAGGGTGACCACCCCGAGTGCCATGCCGATGACCTGGCGCTCGAAGAAGTAGTTGGCGTTCTCGAACCAGAGGTAGCCGAGCGCCTCGCTGGCGCTGTACACCATCACCAGGCCGAAGGCGCAGAGAGCCGCGATGTCGGTGAGCAACCAGCCGTCGACGCCACCCAGGCTGAGCGCGCGGCCGCCGGTCAACGTCTCGCGCAGCCGCAGCGCCGGAACGGCAAGCGGTCGGGCGCGCGTAGCCATCAGGTCCGCCCCCGGTCGCGCGGTAGCATCTGCACGGCGGCGCTGAACGCCGACCCGCGCTCCTCGAAGCTGCTGAACTGATCGAAGCTCGCGTAGCCGGGCGCAAGGAGTACGACGTCGCCTGCCACGGCGCGGTCCGCGGCCACCGCGATGGCGGCGTCCTGGTCGGCCACCACCACGCGCGCGGCGAAACCCTGCGCCGCCAGGGCCGCGTCGATCTCGGCGGCCGTGTCGCCGTTGAGAATGGCGAGTCGCGCATGACGGGCCACGGCGGCGGCGAGCTCCGTCGCGGGCACACCTTTGCTGTGGCCTCCACCGATCCAGATGATGGGACGGTCGAATGACTCGAGCGCTCGTGTTGCCGCGTCGATGTTCGTCGCCTTGCTGTCGTTGATCCAGAG
>DATBCJ010000009.1:0-9911 GCA_036270565.1 Candidatus Dormiibacterota bacterium
GTGTGGCCGCCGGTGGACGCCACGGGCACGGCGCAGCTGATCCCGCTCCCGGCGTGAGACCCGGGCGCCCCGCCCGGCGCTGGGCTGCCCTCGCCGTCGCCGCGCTGTCGCTGCTGGCCCTCGCCGCGGTTCGCAGCGCCGGGGGCGGCCCGCCGCTGTACGACGGTCTGTGCCTGCCCCCGCACTACCTGCTGCTCGGCGGCAGCCCACCACCGCCCTCGGCGTCGATGACATACACGGCGGCCGACCTCGCCGGCACCATCGAGCTGGCCGACAACTCCTCGACCCCGCAGGCGCAGATCATCATCGGCGCGGGCAGCCTGCCCCTGCCCGCCGGCGCCTCGTCGGCGACTCTGTCGATCACCCCCGTCAAGCCGCCCGCGGTCGCTCCGCCCAGTGGAACCATCGAGGGCAACGTGTACTCGTTCGAGGTCCAGTCGGGTGGCCGCCAGCTCGCCCTGGCGGCGGGTCACCCCGCCACCGTCGTGCTCGAAGGAACCTCGTCAGGCGGCTCACCCACCGTCGAGCATTTCGACGGCGCCCACTGGACGGCGCTGAAGACGTTCACCGCGGGATGCGGAAGCACCTTCGAGGCGGCGTCGCCCTCGCTGGGCCTGTTCGCGCTGGTCGCCCCGGCTTCCTCGGGGTCGTCGGCTCCTCCCGGCTCCGGCGGGCCGCCAACCGCGCTCATCGTGGTCGGCGTGGTCATCGTGGTGCTCGCGCTGGCGGTCGGGGCCACGCGGTTCGGCCGGCGGCGCCGCTGACCGCACCGTCAACGGAAGTCATGGGACGGCGGAGCGGCCATTGTGGTGGGAGCACCGGTGGGTAGCGGGACGCCGTCGCCATCAAGCGCGACCACCGTCTCCACCACGAGGTTGACCCGTCCCCGCTGGTTCTGCAGCCGGCCCTCGACCATCAGCAGGGGGTTGTGGTTGGCGATCCGCCGGGTGCGGGTCACCACCGCGGGGCGGAAGATGAGGTCGAGGTGGGCATCCTCGTCGGCGAGCGTGAAAAAGCGGAAGCCGCTGGCAGACGCTGGTGCCTGGCGGGCGATCACCAACCCGGCGACGCGCACGGTGGTCCCGTCGGCGAGGTCGCGGACGGTGGCGAGCGGGCGGCACCCCAGCGACGTCAGCTGGTTGCGGATGAAGGAGAGCGGGTGCCGGCCCGTGCTCACCTCGCTGAGCGCGTACTCGGTGAGAACCATGGTGCGCTCGTCCATCTCCGGCAGGGACGGCGGTGGGGCCGGCGCCTCGAGCAACGCGGGCAGCGGGTCGGCGTCGAACCGGCGCACCGCCGGCGCGAGCGCGCCGCGGCCGCGCGGCGGCCTTCGTCGTGATGACTCCGTCGGTGCAGGCGACTTCATGTCGCCGGAGCCGACACCGCTGATTGGGGGGTGCGCGAGTGGGGAACCTGTTCCCCCCTCGGTTGTTCGTGGCGGCAGGCTCTCCTCCACCTGCTTCAGCTCCCAGAGCAGCTCGCGGCGGGGTCGTCCCGGCTCGGCGCTGTCGAACGCGCCCGCGAGCACAAGGTTCTCCATCGCGCGCCGGGGCAGCAGCGTGTGCTGCCAGAAGGCACGCAGCGACGTTGCCCCTGCGAGCGTCGCCTCCTCGCACACTGTCCGCGCCGTGGGCCCGATCGCCTTCATGTAGTTGAAGCCCAGCCGCACCCCCCCCGCCTCGATGGTGCAGCGGGCGCGGCTGCGTGCCACGTCGACGGGGAGGAAGCCGACCCCATGGCGCTTGGCGTCCTCGACCAACACCGAGGGGTGATAGAAGCCCATCGGCTGCGCGTTGAGCAGGGCGCAGACGTACTCAGCGGGGTGGTGCAGCCGCAGCCATGCTGTCTCGTACGCGGTGCGTGCAAAGGCGGCGGCATGGCTCTTGCAGAACCCAAACTGCGCAAAGCCGGCCGCGCCCTTGAAGATCTGCTCGGCAACCTCGGACGGGACCTCGCTGACCTCGTGGCAGCGCCTCACGAACTCGTCGCGCAGCTCGTCCATCTCCACCCGGGAGCGGTGCCGGTTCATCGCCCGGCGGAAGCGATCGGCCTCGCCCGCGGTGTAGCCGGCCACCTCCATGACGATGCGCAAGATCTGCTCCTGGTAGAGGATCACCCCCATCGTTTCTGACAGAATTGGCTCCAACGAGGGGTGCGCGTAGGTGACCGGCTCCAGCCCCTGGCGGCGGCGCAGGTAGGGATTGACCGCGTCACCCTGGATGGGACCGGGACGGATGATCGCCACCTGCACGATGAGGTCGTTGAACTCACGGGGCTGCGACTGCCACAGCGACTGCTGCTGGGCACGGGACTCGATCTGGAAGAGGCCGATGGTGTCGACCTTCTGGATGCTCGCGTAGACGGCGGGATCGTCGAGTGGCAGAGAGTCGAGGTCGGGGCGGGTTCCGCTGCCCTGCTCGATGAGGTCGAGGCATTCGGCGATGGCCGAGAGGGTGCGCAACCCGAGCAGGTCCATCTTGATGAGGCCGAGATCCTCGACGTCATCCTTGTTGAACTGCACCACCACGCGACCGGGCATGGTGGCGTGCTCCACCGGGGCGACGTCGACGAGCGGCTCGCCGGTGACCAGCATGCCGCCGACGTGGATGCCGAGATGCCGCGGAGTGCCCTCGATCTTCTGCAGCATCTCGACGAATTGCCGCCACGGCAAAGCCGCATCGGGATCATCGGCGTTCACGCCCGCGCTCTCCAAGGCTGACGCAACGTCCACCATGTACCAACCATCGACCTGCTTGGCGAGCCGGTCGATGAGCGGCTCGGAAAATCCCATCGCCGCGCCCACCTGGCGAATCGCCATGCGCGGCCGGAAGGTGACCACGTTGGCCACCATCCCGGTGCGTTCGGCGCCGTACTTCTCGTAGACGTACTGGAGCACCTCCTCGCGGTGGTCGGTGGAGAAGTCGATGTCGATGTCGGGCGTGCCCTGGTGGTCCTCGTGCAGGAAGCGCTCGAAGAGGAGGTTGTGAGCCACCGGGTCGACGCGGGTGATGTCGAGCAGGTAGGCGACGATGCTGTCGGCCGCGCTGCCTCTTCCCTGTCCCGGGATCTGGTGCTCGCGCGCGAATCGCATGATGTCCCAGGTGATCAGGAAGAACTCCGCGAGGTTGGTCTTCTCGATCACCTCGAGCTCACGCTGCAGCCGGGCGGCCACCGTGCGAGTCATCGGCCTGTACCTGCGCTGCACCGACTCCTGGCAGAGGCGATAGAGGACGGAGAACGGGGTTTCCCCATCCGCTACGGGAAAACCGGGAAAGCGCGACTGGCTGAAGTCGAGGTCGACCTCGCACTGTGAGGCGATGTGGACGGCCAGGGCGAAGGCCTCGGGATGGTCCGGGAGCAGGGCACGCAGCTCCGTCTCGGAACGAAGGTGATGCTCGGCGTTGGGCAGCAGCAGTCCGTGCGCGGCAGCCGCATCGAGGGTGGTCCGGTGGCGGATGGCGGTGAGCACATCGAGCAGCCGCTTGTCGTCACGATTGGCATGAACTGGCAGCCCGCTGGCGACGAGCGGCAGGCCGGTGCGCCGGCCGAGCTGGGCTGTCTCAGCCGCCAACCAGGCGTCGCCGGGATGGCGGTGATGGCTGAGGAGCAGGGCGACACGGTCGCGGCCGAAGAGGTCGCGCAACCGCTCGGCTCGCCGGGTGGCAGAGTGCCGGTCGCCGCGCACCAGGGCGGTGGCGATGGCGCTCTCGGCACCGCCGGCGAGGACGGTGCAGCCGTCGAGGTCGGCGGGATCGACGGTGGCCGGCTCACCCTGGGCGAGGCTGGTGGTGGAGGGCAGCCCCGGCCACCCCCGGGGGAAGGGACCGGCGGTGGGGCGGATCGCCACAGCCCGCTCCGGGGGTGGCAGCGTGGGGCGGCGACGGCGGCCCACCGCGGGAACCTGGCCGGGATCGCCATCGGCCGGCCGATCGAGGCCGCCCAGCCGCAGCAACGGCTGCCCCTTGACGCCGGCGAGCTGTGCTGCGCTGATCGCCCGGGAGATCTGGCGGTAGCCGTCGCGATTGCGGGCGAGCAGGCGCAGGCGATCGCCGCCCTCGAGGTCGAGGTCGACCCCGATGACAGCATGGATCCCGGCGGTGCGCGCCGCCTCCATGAAGCCGACCGCACCGTAGAGACCGTTGCGATCGCAGAGCCCGAGCGCCTCGATGCCGAGCGCCGCGGCACGGGCGACCAGGGCGCGCGGCGAGGCCGAGCCCTCGAGGAAGGAGTAGTGGGACCGAGCCGCGAGCTCCGCGAAGGCCATTGACGGCTACTACTTATTTGTGTAACTATACGGCGGTGTGGTGGTCAATCCTGGCAGCCGCCACACCCAGCCGGACCGGCCTCCGCCCGCCCCTACCGAGCGGAGGTACGGCCGGTGCTCAGTCATAGCGGCGCGACCACGACCATCCCCCCTCGTCGAGGTCTCGGTACAGCTCGCAGCACTCGCCGCCGGCGAGCAGGCAGCGGAGGTATTCACGATGGATCGGACGCCTCCACCAGTCGGTCTCGACCACCCAGCGGGTGACCACGCGCTCGACGCGACGCCAGCCCGTCTCGGTGCGCAGCGCCGTCGGGGTGGTGGGGTCGTCGCCGCGCACCTCGATGGTGCCGTTGAGCAGCTCGGTCACACGTGCACCCTCGGGCGCGACCAGGGCACCTTGCCCTTCTGCGCGGGCTGGGTCGACGGGCGCGCGTGAAGCCCCTCCCCATCAGCGGCGGCAGCTCTGCCGCCCTGTGGCGCCCGCTCGGCAGCACCCCCTGGTCCAGGAACGGGTGACCCCCACGCAAACCGTCTTTCCGGGAGGTCACCCGGGTCGACGGTGAGGCGGGGGCGGCGCAGCATGGTCTCGCCGTAGCGCCGTTGCAGGCGCGCCGCCGCCACCAGCACCGCCTCACGCTGGGCGTCGCCTCCCCTCCAGAGGTCGGCCTGGCGCCCGGCGGCGCCGCGCAACTCCACCTCGAGGCGGATCGCCGTCACCGGGGCTGACGGATGCACCTCGCCGAGCAGGGCGAGCACAGCCGCCCAGAGCTCCGCCGCGTTGCCGGCCGGCAGAGGCGGTGGAGCCGTGACGCCCAGGGCCGGCGCAGACTCGAGCTCGAGCACGAGGGTCACCGCCACCGCGACCATGGCGCGGTTGCGGAGCTGGTCACCGAGGTCGGTGGCGCAGCGGTGGGCCACGAAACGGAGCACCTCGAGATCGGCGACGGCGCCGTCGAGCACCACCCGCTCCACCGCACGGCGAGGGCCGGTGTCGACGACCAGGCCGCCGGCGTCCTCGCCACGGCAGTAGCGGTGCAGCACCAGCCCCTCGGCGCCGAACTGGCGCTGCAGCTCCACCGGGGAGAGGTTGGCGACGGCGCCGAGGCAGTCGAGTCCGAGCACGGCCAGGCGGGCGCCGATCGCCGGGTTGACGGGGAGCATGCCGAGCGGCAGCGGGGCGAGAAAGGCGGCCTCATCTCCGGTCGGGACGCGACGGACGTGGTGTGGTCGGCTGACCAGCGCAGCCATCCGGGCCACGAAGCGGGTGCTGCCCACCCCGATTGAGGGAAGTCCGCCGTCGAGCGTCTCCACCAGGACGCGGGCGATCGCCGCCGCCCAGTGTCCCTCGTCCTTGAAGACGGCATGGGTGCCGCTGAGGTCGCAGCAGCTCTCCTCGCCACCCACCTCCACCGCCGGGCTGAGCCGTCCGAGCGCGGCGACGACGTCGGCACGGACCCGTTCGACGTCTCCCCCCTCGACGCTGATGAAGGCTGCCCGCGGGCAGAGCTGCTGAGCCTGGCGGAGCGGCTGACCGGGGCACACACCGGCCGCCGCGGCCGGTGGCGAGGCGGCGAGCACGGGCAGGCGCAGCGCGGCGTCACCACCGATGACCACCGCCTCCCCACGCAGCTCGGGATGGCGTTGCTGTGCCGCCACCAGGGCGAGGTGGGGATGGCGGGCGCAGAGGAGCCGCCGCGGTGGGTCAGGCACTTGTTCTCACAGGGCGAGGCAGATCCTCGCCCTCGCCCGGTCGAAGTGAATTCGACCGTGCCCACCCACTCCTCGCCGCGTCTGGCGCGGCGCCGTCGCCACGCGACGAATCCCACACCGCCGGGTACGCCACCACCTCGGCGGTCGCGTAGGGGCGTGGATAACGGAGCAGCAGCGTGGCGGTGGCGCCGGGAGCATGCAGGCGGCTCTTGGTCACCTCGAGCGCCAGGCGCAGGCCGGTGATGTCGCCATGCACCTCCTGCCACCCCACCGGCGTGCAGGACAGGGTCAGCGATGAGGCGTACGCCAGGGGAGCCGCCGGTGGCGATGGGGCGGCGAGGACACAGACCGCACGTCGCCGGTGGACCGCCTCGACCAGGCCATTGAGGGCAGCCTCGAAGCCTGCGTCGGGACAACGCCCGCGGCCGAGCGCCACCCCCACCCAGGGCGACCCGGCCACCACCAGGGCGCGGGCCATCGCCAGCCCCTCGCGCCAGCGCCCTCTTCCGGGCAGGACGGCGAGGCAGGTGTCGAGATCGGCGCCGAGGTCGGCAAGGAAGCCGGGGTCGAGACTGGCGGCGACGTCGACATACACGACGTCACCCTCGCGGCTGGCCCGCGCCGCCAGCGCCTGGAGCAGGGTGAGCCGGCCGCTCACCCCCGGTCGCACCGCCTGGATGAGGGTGAGCCGGCCGCGGGGGAGGCCACCGGGAGCGAGGCGGACGTCGAGCGCGGGGATGCCGGTGCCCCAGGAGGCTCTCTCACCCCCGTCGGGCTCGTCGCCGCGGTGCACAGCCGCACTGCCGTAGCGGCGCTGCAGCCCCGCCACTGTGTCGGCCACCACCCGTCCCCTGGTCTTCGCGTGCATCCACCGCTCCTGGTCGTCTGCTCGCCGAACCGCCTCATCGGGGACGAACACTGGATCGCGGTCGGGACGTCGATGATAGCGAACGTATGTTCGCCGGGCAAGCTGCCCACTGGGCGCGCCGCACTCCTCCTCGACCAGGTCGCATCGCGACGGCCGTGGGGCACACTGCACTGTGTGCAGGTCACCAGTCAGTGCCGCGTCGACGCCCCCGTCGAATGGGTGCGGTCGTTCCTCCTCGCCGGGACCAGCGACGACGACGTGACCGTCGACGGCGACGTGGTGGAGGTGCGCCAGCGCGACAGCATGATCCACCTGGTGGTGCGCAACACCCTGCGTGCTGACGCGGATGGCGGTACCCAGCTGGATGTCGACGCGCAGCTTCGCCTGCTCGGCATGGCGCGCATCGTCGGCGGCGTTTTCCGCGGCCGCGTCCGCCGCACCCTGGAGCGCAGCCTCGACCGGCTGCCCACCGCCATCGAGCAGGCCCTCGCCCAGCACGAGGTGCAGGAAAGCGCCGGCGAAGCGGGAGAGCGCCGGCCGAGCTGATCATCGCCGGGTGGCGTTTTCGTACCCTCCGCCGCGGGTCAGCAGTGGAGGATCGACCAGGTGCGCATCGCCATCACCGGAGGCACGGGCTTCGTCGGCCGCAATGTCGCGCGCGCCCTGCTCGCCGACGAGCATGAGGTTGTCCTGGTCGACCGCGGCAGTCGCAGAGTCGTTCCCCGTGAGGGGGTGACGGTGGCCCGCGCCAACGTGGTCACCGGCGAGGGCCTGGAGGCGGCGCTGAAGGGGTGCGACGCCGTCGTCCACCTGGTGGCGATCATCCGAGAGAAGGGCAAGCAGACCTTTGACGCGGTGATCCGCCGGGGCACCGAGAACCTGGTGGGCGCGGCACGGGCCGCCGGCGTTGGACGCATCGTCTACATCAGCGCCATCGGTGCCGACCCCGACCCGCGGTTTCCGTATCTCTTCGCCAAATGGTCGGCGGAGCACGCAGTTCGCGCCTCGGGCGTCGACTTCACCACCCTGCGTCCCAGCATCATGTTCGGCGTCGGCGACGGGTTCTTCACGACCCTGGCCGGCCTGGTCCGTTTCAGCATCCCGGTCGTCCCGGTGGCGGGGGACGGCAGCGCGCTCTTCCAGCCGATCGCGGTCGAGGACACGGCCCGCTGTATCGCGCTGTCGATCTCGCGACCGCCGGCGATGCGCGAGATCGAGATCGGCGGTCCCGAGCAGCTCAGCTATGACGAGATCATCGACGTCGTCCACGACGCCATCGGAGCGGGCATGCGCATCAAGGTGCACGTCCCCGTCGCCGCGCTGCTGCCGGCGGCGATGGTGATGGACAAGGTGCTTGCCAACCCACCGGTCACGCCCAACCAGCTGCGCATGCTGGCGCGTCACAACATCACGCGCATCGACTCGGTGCGCAACGCGTTCGGGTTCGAACCGGCCTCGTTCCGCGCCAACGCGGGGTACCTCAGCGAGCGATGACCAGGCTGAGCGAGCGGCTGGCGGCGCTGGGGCTGTCGCTGCCTCCGGCGCAGGCACCGCTGGCCAGCTACGTGCCGGCCCGGCGCCACGGGGACCTCCTTTACCTGTCCGGCCATGTGGGCAGGGCAGACGGCGGGGTGGTTCGTGGCATCGTCGGTGACGATATCGACGCCGTCAGTGCCGCCCAGCTCGCCCGCGCCATCGCGCTCGACCTCCTCGCCAGCGCGGCCGCGGCCCTGGGCTCTGTCGACGCCGTCGTCGGAGTCCTGCGGCTCACGGGCTACGTGCGCAGCGCGCCCGGCTTCGACGGCCAGCCCGCCGTCGTCAACGGCGCCTCCGACCTCTTCGTCGAGCTCCTCGGCGAGGCCGGTCGTCACGCTCGCAGCGCTGTCGGAGTGAGCGACCTGCCCGCCGGTGCTGCGGTGGAAATCGAAGCGATCCTCGAGGTCCGCGGCTGAGCGGGCCCGCCGGTAGAATCAATTGGTTCGGTCCGTTCTGCCGTAGGGAGGCGCACCCACAATGTCGATCGCGGCCTGGTGAGCAACGTGCTCGACTCCCCCATCGACGTCGGGGTGCCGGTGCTCGAAGGCACCGACCATGTTGAGCTCTGGGTGGGCAACGCCCGCCAGGCCGCGTATCACTACCGCAAGGCCTTCGGGTTCGACGTCGTCGCCTACGCCGGTCCTGAGACGGGTATGCGTGACCGCGCCTCGTACGTCCTCCAGCAGGGCAAGGTCCGGCTGGTGCTCACCGCTCCACTGCAGCCCGATGGACCGATCGCCGAGCACGTCCAGCTCCACGGCGACGGCGTCCGCGTCATCGCGCTGCGGGTCGAGGATGCGCGCGCCGCGTACGAGGCGGCCACCTCACGGGGCGCGCGCAGTGTCGCGGAGCCGGCCACCGTGACCGACAGGGACGGAGCCATCACCTTCGCCTCGGTGGCCACCTTCGGTGACACCGTGCACCAGTTCGTCGAGCGCAACGAGTACAGCGGCGCGCACTGGCCGGGATATCGCGAGCAGAGCGTCAGCGGGGGCGGCGTCGGGCTGCGCTTCATCGACCACACGGTGGGCAACGTCGAGCTGGGCAAGATGGACGACTGGGTCACGTTCTACTCGGAGGTGTTCGGGTTCAACGTCTTCCAGGAGTTCGACGAGCACGACATCGCCACCCAGTACAGCGCGCTGCGCAGCAAGGTGGCACGCGACCCGCGCAGCATGGTCACCTTCCCGATCAACGAGCCGGCGGTCGGCATCAAGGCGTCGCAGATCCAGGAGTACCTCGACTACTACCGCGGCAGCGGTGTGCAGCACATCGCGCTGCACACCGACGACATCGTCGGCACCGTCGCCGCGATGCGCGAGCGCGGCGTCGAGTTCCTCAGCGCGCCGCACGAGTACTACGAGGCCCTCGGCGACCGCGCCGCCGGCATTGACGAGGACCTCGACCGCCTCGAGGACCTCAGCGTCCTCATCGACCGTGACGACGACGGTTATCTCCTGCAGATCTTCACCCGCCCCGTGGGTGATCGTCCCACCCTCTTCTTCGAGGTGATCCAGCGCAAGGGCTGCAAGG
>DATBCJ010000010.1:0-3275 GCA_036270565.1 Candidatus Dormiibacterota bacterium
GGCTTCCCACACGGCACGGTACTGCTCGGTCCACGCCGAGACCGCCTGCAACGGTGCGGCGACCAGCGTGCAGGGTCGGTATTGAGCTCGTTGACCCTGGACCACCAGGCCGGCGCGTTCCAGGACCATGATGTGCTTTGAGATAGCAGGCAGCGACAGAGCGAACGGCGATGCAAGCTCCTTCACAGTGGCTTCGCCTCGCGCCAGCCGAGACACGATTGCCCGGCGCGTCGGGTTGGACAGCGCGGCGAACGTCTCGCTGAGCCCCTCCTCCTCCAGCACGACCACCACCTCCTCCAACCCCCTTACTTTCCAGATAGGCTAATAAACTGATCAGTAAAGTACAGGGTCGCAAACGGCCTGTCAAGACCGGTCGGCGTTATCGTCGCGTCACAATTCGAGACTAGCCTGACGTTCGAGCATGGGGTTCGAGATGACAACGCCGATCCTGGTTGTCGATGACGACCCCAAGATCGTCTCGCTTGTTCGGACGTACCTGGAGCGCGAGGGGTTTCGGGTGACCACTGCGGGCGATGGTCGCGCCGCCCTCTCGTCGATCGAGGAGGCGCCGCCGAGGCTGATCGTCCTGGACCTGATGCTCCCAGAGCTCGATGGGATGACCGTGATGCGACGAGTCCGCGAACGCTCTGCCGTGCCGGTTGTGATGCTCTCGGCGCGCGGATCAGCCGCTGACCGCGTGTACGGGATCAGCGAGGGAGCGGACGATTACCTGCCAAAGCCCTTCTCCCCTGCGGAGCTGGTTGTCCGGGTCAAGGCGGTGCTGCGCCGAGTGGCACCCCAGCGCGGCGATGAGCGCGGAACCATCGCGTTGGATGACCTCGAGGTCGACCTCGACCGGGTGGAGGTGCGGCGCGATGGCCACATCGTGCCCCTCACTCCGGCGGAGTTCCGGCTGCTCGCCGCGCTGCTGCTGGCGCGGGGGCGCGTCCTCACCCGACAGGCGCTGCTCGATGCGCTGTATGGAGAGGCGCAGGGCGACGCCCTCGAACGCACGGTCGACGTGCACATCGGCCGCCTACGCGACAAGCTCGACGAGCCGGCCGGCGATCCACGCTACATCGTCACCGTCCGCGGTGCCGGATACCGCGCGAAATGCGCGTAGCTCCCCACCGTCCACCGTTCCGCCCGCTGGCGCGGCTCGCCACGCGCGTGAGCCTGGCGACGCTCGCGGTCGCGTTTCTGGCAATCGGCGTCCTGGCGGTCGGGGTGCTGATCATCGCCCGATCCAGCTTCGACGGTCTGATGGTCAAATCGGGCGTGACGGCGACCGAGGCGCAGGCGATGTTCGATCATGGAGTTGCCGAGATCTTCGCGATTGCCATGGGGGTGGCGCTGCTGGTCAGCGCCGTGCTCTCGGTGGTGGTCGCTGTGCGACTGGCGCATCCACTCAACGACATGTCGCAGGCTGCGCGCCGCATCGCCGGCGGCGACTACCGGGCACGCGTGCCCCGCGCGGGCCCCGCGGAGGTCACCTCGCTGTCGGACTCGTTCAACCAGATGGCGGTGAGCCTGGACGACCAGGAGCGCGTTCGTCGTGACTTCATCGTCAACGCCGCGCACGAGTTGAGGACGCCGCTCACCAACCTCCAGGGCTACCTGGAAGCGCTTCGCGATGGGGTGATTGCCCCCACACGCGAGCAATTCACCTCGCTCAACGAAGAGGTGGAGCGCCTCGCGCGCCTCGCTCAGTCGCTGGATTCACTGGCTGAGCACAACGGCGAGCACGATCGACCGGCGGCTGTCGACGTCGACCTGGCGCAGAGCCTGCGAACGGCCGCCGAGCTTGCCCGACCTGCCTTCGACGCCAAGGCGATCAGCTTCGAAACCAGCATCGCCGACGGTCTGCGCGCTCGCGGCGACGCCGACCGCCTCGCCCAGGTCCTCTCCAACCTTCTCCAGAACGCGGCGCGGTACACCCCCCGTGCTGGGCACGTCTGCCTCAGCGCCGAGCCACGTGACGATGAGGCGCTGGTGATTGTCACCAACTCTGGGGAAGGCATCCCGCCTGGCGACCTCCCGCGTGTGTTCGAGCGCTTCTACCGCGTGGACAAGTCGCGCGCCAGCGCGCGCGGCGGCGCAGGCATCGGGCTTGCAATCGTCAAGCAGCTGGTGGAAGCCGACGACGGCGAGGTGGGTGCCGACTCGCAACCGGGCGCGACGCGATTCTGGTTCCGTCTGCCCGCCTGAGCGGCGCCCCGGGAATGTGTCGGAACGATGACGCCGCTTTATCACGCCGTCACGCACGTTGGGCAACCTCCGCGGTGACCCATCCACCTCTCGGAGGAGACCTCAATGCGACGTTCATCCTGGTTGCGCGGCGCGCTCGTGGCGGGCGCGGCTGCGGCTGCATTACCGCTGTCCTCGGTCGTCGTGGCCCACGCCTCGGCAACCGACCTCACTGGCGGCGGCTCGGCCGTGTTCGTCCAGACCAACGCCCCGAGCGGCAACCTCATCGCCGCGTACGACCGCCAGCACGACGGCACCCTCTCCCTGCACGCGACATACGCGACCGGCGGCAACGGTGGGAGGGCGGTCGGCTCGGGATCTGATCCGCTGGCGTCGCAGGGCGCGCTCGTCTACGATGCCGGCTCCTCGCTTCTGTTCGCCGTCAACGCGGGCAGCGACTCAATCTCTGTCTTCGGCGTCCACGGCGACAGCCTCGACCTGCAACAGGTGGTCGCGTCCGGCGGATCGTTCCCCACCAGCATCGCCGTCCACGATGACGCGCTCTACGTGCTGAACACGGGAGGCTCGGTCAACGTGAGCGGCTTCCGGATCCGCGACGGGAAGCTGCACGCGCTCCCCGGTGACACCCGGCCCCTGGGGCTCACAGAGACCAACCCGCCGGCATTCCTGGCCTCTCCGGCCGAGGTTGGTTTCACCCCGGACGGCGGGCAGCTGATCGTCACCCGCAAGACCAACAACTTCATCGACGTCTTCGCGGTGAGGGACGACGGCCGGCTGGCCGCGTCCCCGGTGCAAACCTCTGATGGCAGCGTTCCGTTTGCCTTCGTCTTCTCTCCGGCCGCGCAGTTGGACCTGGTCAATGCGGCGGGGAACCTGGCGCCGAGCGCCGTCGACCAGAGCGGGACGATCACGCCGAAGGGTGCACCGGTCGCGAACGGTCAGGCGGCTTCCTGCTGGATCGCCCTGGCGGGCGACTTCGCGTACGTCGCCAACACAGCGAGCAACGACCTCAGCGCGTACCACATCGGTGACAACGGCACCGTCACCCTGGTCGACGCGACGGCCGC
>DATBCJ010000011.1:0-3016 GCA_036270565.1 Candidatus Dormiibacterota bacterium
CGGGGCGGATCAAGAGGATGTGGTTGAGGCTGGAGAAGCCGGCACCGGCATCGTCGACCGCGAGGCGGATGCCCCGGCGGCGCAATCGCTTCAGCGCGGCGTTGAGCGCGGCGTAGTCGTCAACCGGGGCGTGTTCGGTCAACTCCAGCACGATCCGCTCGCCGTCCACAGCGCTGAGCAGCTCGGGGAGCCGCGGCGAGAGCACGGTGTGCGGCGACACGTTGACGGACAGGTATGCGCCGGCTGGCAGTGCAGCCAGCTCTGCGAGCGCCAGCGTGAGCAGGACGAGCTCGAATTCCTCACCGAGGCCCAGCACCGCTGCGTCGCGGAACCAGCTGCCGGCGCTGCGCACGTCGCGTGTCGAGATGTCGCTCAGCGCCTCGTAGCCGGCGACCTCCGACGTGGCGAGGTGGACGACGGGTTGCAGCAGCGTCCGTGCCGGCGCGCGGCCAAACGAGCGGCGGATGTCGTCACCGCGCCTGAGGTGGTCGACGGCGCGCTGCAGAAGTCCGCGGATAGAGCCGGGCAGCGGGACCCGTCTGCCGTCGACCTCGAGCACCACGTCGCTGTCCGAGTCGACAAGACGGCACAACAAGTCGACGGCAGCGCGGTCGCCCTCGCTGGAGCCGGCAAACAGTGCTTCGAAGGGTGCTGGGATGGATGTCGGCATCGGCATCAGCCACCCTACCCCAGATCCGCTTTCTTGGGGACCGAGGACCGTCAGACGCGGGCGCCGCTCCCTGACGAGGCTGCCCGGCGGGACAGCGAATCGATGGCCACCGCGGCGACCAGCACCAGGCCGGTGACGATGAACTGCCACTGCACGGTGAGGCCGAGCAGGTACATGCCGTTGTAGATGCCGCCGATGACCAGGCCGCCGAGCACGCCGTGCATCACCCTGCCGCGCCCGCCGAACAGGCTCGTGCCGCCGATGACCGCAGCCGCGACGGCGTAGAGCACCAGCTGACCGCCGTTGATGTTGTTGGTCGCCCCACCCAGGTAGGAGACGTAGAGCAGGCCGCCGATCCCGGCGGTGAAGGAACACAGCACGAATGCCCAGGTGCGCACGCTGGCGAGGCTGACGCCGGCGCGGCGAGCGGCCTCGGGATTGCCTCCGACCGCGTACACGTAGCGCCCGAACCTGGTGCGCTCGAGCAGCACGGTCCAGGCGGCGAGGACACCGAACACGATGAGGATGACCCACGGAACTCCGGCGACGACGCCGAAGTGGGCGCGGTTGACGTTGCAGATGGCCACGATTGCGATGCCGACCACCGCGAGAAAGGCGATCTTGATGTAGGTCAGACTGACCGGCGGAGCCACCAGGCCGCTGCGACGCCGTCGCCAGTCGCGCAGCCAGAGCGTGCCGCCCAGCAGGGCAACCGCCGCCACCATGACGATCCAGCTCATGGTTGGATCGAGGTTGCCGTTCATCAGGTTGTACAGGACCTGAACGTTGGGGTCGGTGCCGGCCAGGCTCGGTTCGCCGGAGAACGGACCGAGCAGGAGCACGATGAGCACCACCCCGTTCCAGATCAGCAGGCCCGCGAGGGTGACGATGAACGACGGCGCGCGCAGCCGGGTGATGACCGATCCCTGGATGAAGCCGATCAGCGCGCAGGCCAGCAGGCCGGCGACGATCGCAGACCACCACGGCCAGTGTGTGGTTCGTGGCTGCACCAACTGCACCGCGATGACCCCGCCGAGCGGACCGACGTAGCCAATGCTGAGGTCGATCTCACCGAGCAGCAGCGCGAATCCCTCGGCCATGGCCAGCACCATGAAGACCGCGCTCTGCTGGAAGAGGTTGACGATGTTGCCCGCTGACAGGAAGACGTTGTTGGGGCTGATCGCCTCGAAGACGATGGTGATGACGATCAGGCCGGCGACGACCGGCAGGATTCCACTGTCGCCGTTGCGGACCCGCGCCACCAGCGCGCGGATGTACTGGCCGAGGCTCTGCGCGACGAGCGCGGGCGGGACGTCGAGGTCGGCGACGTCCGCCGCCGTCGGGTCGGTGGCCAGCTCCGGCGGAACCTCGGTGACGTCACCAACGGCCATGGCTCAGCCCTCCCCGGCCGAGGCGCCCGCAGCCGCCTTGCGGCCGGCGGTGCCGGTGGTCATGTACTCGACCAGGCTCTGCCGGTCGAAGGCGGAGGCGACGTCCTCCGCCACCATCCGGCCCAGGGTGAGCACGGCGATGCGATCGGCGACCTCGAACACGTCGTTGAGATTGTGGGAGATGACCAGCACCGCCAGCCCGCTGTCGCGGAGGCGGCGCACCAGGGCGAGCACCTGCCGGGTCGGGACCACGCCCAGGGCGGCTGTGGGCTCGTCGAGGATGACCAGCTTGGAGTTCCACATCACCGCCTTGGCCACCGCCACCGACTGGCGCTGCCCCCCGGAGAGCGACCCCACCGGCTGGCGGATCGACCGCACGGTGGTGACCTTGAGGCCGGCCAGCGTCTCGGCGGCGGCCCGCTCCATGCTGTCCTCGTCGAGGAGGCCATGGCGGAGACGCTCGCGTCCCAGGAACATGTTCTGGACGATGTCGAGGTTGTCGCACAGCGCCAGGTCCTGGTAGACGGTCTCGATGCCGAGGTGGGCGGCATCCTTCGGGGTGCGGATGTGCACCGGTTTCCCTTGCCAGAACATCTCGCCGTGGTCGGGAGGGTGGATGCCGGCGATGCACCGCGTCAGGACCGACTTGCCCGCGCCGTTGTCGCCGCACAGCGCGGTGACCTGGCCCGCCGGCAGGTCGAGGTTGACCTTGTAGAGCGCCTGGACGGGGCCGAAGTGCTTGTCGATCCCCCGGAGGCGGAGCAGGACCTCACCGGGGGGAGCCTCGCCGGGCATTGTGCGTTCCTCGTGACGCGGCTGGGAGGCGCCGCCACGCGGATTGCGTGGCGACGCCCCTGCGAAGACTCTGACCTTACGGCGTGATGTTGGCGGCTGAACAGACGCTGGCGCCGACCGCGGTGCACAACGTCGTGGCGTTGACGAACTTGTCCTTGAT
>DATBCJ010000012.1:0-2450 GCA_036270565.1 Candidatus Dormiibacterota bacterium
CGGCGAGCTGCTCCGCGTTCTGGGCGCCGACCCCGGCATCATCCACGCCGTCAAGGCGCACCACTTCGACGAGGAGCCGACCACCGACCTGGCCATGCTGACCATCTGCGCCGACGCCATCAGCGCGTCACGGCCCGGCGCGCGGCGCGACACCCTCGCGACCTACCTGGCGCGCCTCGAACAGTTGCAGACGATCGCCACCCGCCACTCCGGCGTGGAGCGTGCGTTCCCGTTGCAGGCGGGCCGCGAGGTGCGCATCTTCGTGCGTGCCAAGCAGGTCAAGGACGCGCAGGTCCCGGAGCTGAGCGCGCAGATCGCGCACGAGATCGAGAACGAGATGCAGTACCCGGGCATGATCAAGGTGACCGTGATCCGCGAGACCACCGCCACGGCGACCGCCCCGGCGCAGATCGCCGCGGTGCTGGAGGCCAACCGCCGGCGCGCGGGCAACGGCAATGGCAATGGCAACGGACACGACAACGGGGCCGAGGACGCGTCCCAGCCGGAGGACGACGTTGCGGTCGAGCCCGGCGTGAGCGACGAGGTCAGACAGACCGAGAGCTGACCTCGGCGGCGAATTCAACCAGGACTGCCGCGGTGCGCTCCGGTTCCTCGTGAAAGAAGAGGTGGCCGGCGCCGTCGAACACCACCAGCCTGGCCCCCGGGATCCGCTCCGCCAGCGCCCGCGCGTTGGCGAGCGGCATCACCGCGTCCTCGCTGCCGTGCATCACCAGCGTCGGCGCGGTGACCGAGGGCAGGCGGTCCCACGCGTCGTGGGCGCGCGACGCGTCCAGCTGGGCGCGGAAGGCGCGGCCGTCGATGGGCCGGGTGGCGCGATCGCGGATCTGCTGCTCGATGAACTCCGGGTGCGCCTCCTGAAAGCTCCGCGAGTAGAGCACCGTGCAGGCGATGCGGTAGGCCTCCTCGGGGCTGCGCGCGCCCCTGCCCAGCAGCGCAGTCGCGGCCGCGGGGTCCGGCTCCTCGACGAGGTGCGCGGAGCCGGGACCGCTGGCGGCCAGCACCAGGGCGTCCAGCCTGGCCGGGTGCCCCACCGCCACCTCCTGGGCGACCATGCCGCCGAACGACGCCCCCAGCACGGTGGCCCGATCCATGCGCGCTCCGTCGAGGACGGCCGCTGCGTCGTCGGCGAGCTGCGCGGTGCTGAACGGGCCGGGTGTCACTCCTGACTCCCCGATCCCGCGCTGGTCATACACGGCGACGCGGAAGTGGGACGTCAGCAGCGGCATCAGGGGCCGGAAGACGACGCGGGTTGCGCCCAGGCCAGGGATGAGCAGCAGGGGCTGTCCCTCGCCCTCGACGGTGACGGCCAGCGCAGCACCGTCGGGCGCGGTGATGAAGCTGTCGGTCATGCGCGGTCAGAGTACTTGCTGGGTCGTAGAGACAAGCTACCGCGGAGCCAGCGCCCAGAACACCTCAACATCGAAGTGACCCGTCGACGGGTCCGGGTCGCCGTATATCTCCCAGCGCCAACCGGGCAGCGTGTACCCCATCGTCTTCGCCCAGTCACACACGGCGCTGTGGGTGTCGCCGATCCTGTCGACGGGACCGGTGTGCGTTGCGGTCGCCACGAGTCCGCCCGGCAGGGTCGATGGCACGACCTTGCCGGCAGCGCTGAATGAGCGGGTGACCTGGACGCCAACCTCCACGTTGGGGACGTCGTCCTTGTAGAGCATGACGTTATGCCCGTGATCGAACAGGCCCTCGGGCGCTGGGCCACGGATAAAGCGCCACACCTCCTCGAGCCACAGGCCCCACATCCGCGGGAACTCAGCCCAGCTGGTCGAGGCCTTCACGACCGCTGTTGGCGACGGCTCGACCGTCTTCACCTCGACATCCACGCTATTGAGCCTCGACGTGACCGAATCGGGCTGTTGCGAAAACGAGTATGGCAGCGGCGTCGATCCACCGTCGCCTCGATCATCCATGCTTCCCTGCATCGCCACCCTCACATGGATTCGATCCCCTGTCCCGACACTCAGAGGTCCGGTTGCGCGGCCCTGCCCGTGGGTCCAGTAGCCACGGGAGCGAACGCCCTCACGATCCGTCCACTGGCAGGGGCCGATGAGCTCGATCTGTTCCTGCAGCTGCCCTACGTCCTCAACGAGGAGATGCAGGAGGACCTCGCACACGGCCGCCGGCGACCGGAGTGGATGTGGGTCGCCCTGCGCGGTACGCGGCTTATCGCACGGCTGGCGTGGTGGACGAGCCGTGGTGGCGGGACACCGTCACGCCTGGACGTTCTCGACATCGACGACGGCCTCCGCGATCCCGATCGTGTGAGCATCGGAGCAGAACTCCTCCGCGCCGCGCTGTCGGCCACCATCCCGAACGAGCTGACGCCGCCGGACTTTGGGCGGTTCGTCCCGCCTGGCTGGCGCGAGGACCCGCTCATGAGGCAGGCCGTCGGTGACCGCATGACAATCCTTCAG
>DATBCJ010000013.1:0-12023 GCA_036270565.1 Candidatus Dormiibacterota bacterium
CCTCGAGATGTACAAGCTCAAGCTCGAGAAGGACGGCTACCGCGTCCACGTCGCCATGGACGGCGAGGAGGGGGTGCGCCGCGCCACCGAGCTCAACCCCGACATCGTCTTCCTCGACATCAGGTTGCCGAAGAAGGACGGATTCACAGTGCTCGAGGAGCTGCGCGGACAGGAGTCGACCGCCGCCATCCCCGTGATCATCCTCAGCAACTACGGCGAGAAGGAGCTTGTCGACCGCGGGCTCAAGCTCGGCGCCATGGAGTTCCTCGTCAAGGCACAGACATCGCCGATCGTGCTGTCCGAGGGAATCGATGAATGGCTGAAGGAGTAGGCCGACAGCCGAGACCCGCTGCACCCGCTGGTCAACCGGGACTTGACAAGCCCATCTACACCATCAGCGTTGCGTCGGAGATCCTCGAGACCCACCCGCGCACACTGATGATGTACGAGAACATGGGACTGGTGGTGCCGCAGCGCACCTCCACCAACCGCCGACGGTACTCGCAGCGCGACATCTTCAAGTTGCAGACCATTCAGAATCTCACGCGCAACCACGGCGTCAACCTGACCGGCGTCCGCTACGTTCTCTCTCTCATGAAGCTCCTCTACGATCACGGTGTTCAACCGCCAGACGGGCTGCGCGACATCGACGTGTCGCAGCTCGAAGCGTGAGCGTGTCCGAGGGGTCGCGCGAGGAGAGCCTCGCCGCCATCGCCCGGGAGGTCGCCGACGACGCGGTCCGTCTGGCCAAGGCGGAGATTGAGTTCGCCAAGGTGCAGGCCATGGCAACCGTCAAGAGGTTCGCGATAGCCATCGGTTTCCTGGTCGCGGCATCGCTACTTTTGCTGTTCGTGGCAATCTTTGCTCTGGGCGCGGTGCCGACGGCGCTGGCCGGGGATGTCTTCTCGGGCTGGGTGTGGTGGCTGCTGCTGGCGGCGGTCTTCCTCATGGTGGCCGGCCTCGCGGCCTTTCTCGGATATCGATCCCTGCGCCGCGGGCTCCGCGGTGGCAAGGAGCTGGCCGGCTCGGTCAAGGAGGACGTGTCGTGGTTCAAACGGTTGACCAGGCGCAGCGCGAGCGGGAGCTGACCAAGCAGGCACTGGCCGGCGACATCGACAGGCTCGAGGCGAGGATTCGCGCGGAGCTCGACTGGAAGGCGCGGTTGCGTCGCGACGGGGTCAAGTACGCGCTCGCGGGCGGCGTCCTGATGGGCACCGTCGTCGGCGTCGTGGTGCTCCGCCGCGTCCTGCGCGGGGACAAGTCAGAGCCGGCGCCGTCCCCGACCACCCTGCAGGAGATGGCAGCGGAGCTGGCGGCGATCCGCAAGCAGCTCGACCACGCCAAGATCGACGCCGACACCGGTCCGGTGTGGCAGAAGATCGCGTTGCGCGCGGTCTCGGCGGCGGCGGCAGCGGGCGGAACCTTCGCAGCGCGTCGCTTCATGGCCCGCGCCGGAGCCGCGCCCGCAGGGCCCGCCGAGTTGGGCTGATCGGTTGGCAGGTCAACCCCCCGGGTCGCAGGGCGCGGCGCCCCCGTCGGGTCCGCGCCGGTCGACCCGAGCCCGTGCCTCGCAGTCGCGGCGGCGGCTCGACAAGCGATGGAAACGCGTGGTGGCCATCGCTGCGGCCTTCTTCGTCCTCTGCATGATCGCGGTCGGCGGGTTGGTGGCCTACGCGGCGATGACCCTGCCCGACATCAACAGCATCGGCCAGGCCACTGGCACCATCAAGATCCTCGACGTCCACGGCAACCTGATCGCCGAGGTCGGTCACAACAATGAGAACCGGCACTCGGTGACCATCGATCAGATCGCGCCGATCCTCCAGCAGGCCACCATCGCCGCCGAGGACCGCAACTTCTACAACGAGGGCGCTTTCAACCCTGCACGAGTGGTCAAGGCGCTGGTCGACGACATCATCCTTCGCCGCCCAGCCGAGGGAGCCAGCACGATCACCCAGCAGCTCGCCAAGCAGGCGTTCTTCGGTGCGGACGCGTCCAAGTCGCCATTGCGCAAGGTGCGCGAGGCGCTTCTGGCCAGCGAGCTGGACAGCAAGTACAGCAAGCAGCAGATCCTCGACCAGTACCTCAACATCACCTACTACGGCGAGAACGCGTATGGCGTCGAATCGGCGGCGCTGACGTACTTCGGCAAGCACGCCAAGGATCTCAACCTGTCTGAGGCGGCCCTACTCGCCGGCCTCCCCGAGGCGCCGTCGTTCAACGATCCCTACAAGAACCCCGACGCCGCCTACGCACGCATGCACTACGTGCTCAGCAGCCTGGTGGCGGTTGGTGACATCAAACAATCCGATGCGGACGCCGTCGATCCGCTTGTGGGCGGCGATTCACCTTCGGCACAGCAACAGGCGCAGCAGCAGGCGAATCGCCAGGCGTTGAGCGCTGATCTCAACAACGGTAGGTCGTCGCTGAGCGCCGGGGCGGCGCCGCACTTCGTCGCCTACATCGAGGACCAGCTGCAGACCATCTTCGGCCAGGACAATCCCCAGTTCCTCCAGGGCGACCTGACCGTCGACACCACTCTCGACCTCAACATCCAGAAGCTGGCCAACACCGCTGTCGTCAACGGTGTCAACAAGCTCAAACCCAATGGTGCGACCAATGGCGCGCTGCTCATGATCGACGCGCGCACCGGCAACATCCAGGCGATGGTCGGCTCCGCCAACTTCAACGACAACTCCATCGACGGCCAGTACAACATCGCCCTGGCGTCACGGCGGCCGGGCTCGTCATTCAAGCCCTACGTGTACGAGGAGGGGTTCAAGAACGGAACCCTCAAGCCCGATACGATCCTCCAGGACACGCGCGCAGAGTCGCAGAAGCTGGGCGGTGTGCCCGACTTCGACGGCCTCTTCCAGGGCCCGATCACCGCCGCCCACGCGTTGGTGCAATCGCGCAACATCGCCACCGAGCAGGCCATGCAGATCGCCGGCGTGCAGAACGTCATCAACTTCGCGTACGGCATGGGCATCTGCAGCTGCACGCCACTGGCCGCCAATCTGAGCACGGCCATCGGCACCTCCGCGGTGCGCATGATCGACCACACGTCCGCGTACGCGTCCTTCGCCAACGGCGGGCACAAGGTTGTGGCGAGGGGCATCCTCAAGATCACTGACGGCAGCGGCAGCGTGCTCCGTGATTTCACCCAGCCGCCCAACTACGGCGACACCATGACCCCGGCCCAGGCGTGGAGCATCACCGCGATCCTGCGCAACTATGCCAAGCAGTGGAACCTGCACTTCAAGTACGACACCGCCGGCAAGTCGGGCACCACCGACAACTTCGTGGACGCCTGGTATATGACGTACACGCCGGGCTGGGTGGTGGCGACGTGGGCGGGTCACACCAGCACACAGCAGGCGGAGCAGCCGATGAACCAGGTGTTCGGTACCAGCACCGGTGCCGCTATCGCGGTGCCCTTCGTCAACAGCCTGCCTCGGCCGGCCGCCTTCACGCCCGTCTCGGGAAGCCTGCCGGACTGCGCGTCGAGCGACACCGGCTTCGGTGACACCTCGTCCGCCTGTCCGACACCGACGCCCACGCCAACTCCGACGGCGACGCCCACACCCACACCCCAGCCGGCGCCGACGCCGACCGTACCGCCGATCAGCCTATCGCCCGCACCGACCCCGACGATTCCCGGCGTGACGCCTGCCGCCCAAGGAGCCCAGTCCACCCCCACAGCGGCCGCGGCGCAGACGGTGCAGACTGGCGAGCCGGCGGCTGAGGTGCGACGGCGGGCCGGCTAGGAGGAGACCGTCAGCGACGGTCCAGCAGCTCGCGGAAGCCGCCCTGGTGGGCGGAAAGGAGGTCGCGAAGGTCGAGCAGCTCGTCGGAGCTGATGGGGTCGGGAACCGACGGGATTCCCTCGCTGATGGTGGCGACCTTCTGCCCCTCGTTCTCGACGACCTCGCCGTCGGTCTGGAAGATGATCTGGAGCAGGTTCTCGTCGTCGCACGCGGCACACGTGACCCGTACCAGGGCGCGGTTGCCCTGTTGGGTGATCACCTTGATGCCACAGTCGGCCATGTTGGTGTTGCACACCGCGCAGCGGTAGCGCTTGGCCTGGGAGCGGAGCAGTTCTGGGAGGTCCATCGAGATCCAGTATAGACCCGTGTCCGGATCGCCAAACCGCCCCCGAACGACCGTTTGGGGGTCCGAATCGGGCTCCGGTTGCCGGGCCGCGCGATGTCCCTCGGCTAGACTTGGCCCCCGCCGCTGGGGAGTGGCCAAGTGGTAAGGCAGCTGATTCTGGATCAGCCAATCAGAGGTTCGAATCCTCTCTCCCCAGCCATTGTCGTGTAGCCCACGTGTGGGCATCGGCCATGGCTCAGGCCTTTGCCTCCTGCGCGACCTTCCCCTGCTGGAGGATCCGGATGGGATTGCCGAACGGGTCGCGCAGGCCCATGTCGGTGCCGTAGAAGCGTGTCGTGGGCTCCTGGGTGAAGTCGGTGACACCGCGCGCCTGGAGCGTCTCGTACAGACCCCGGATGTCGTCGGCCAGAAAGACCGGACCACCGAGGGCGCCCTTGGTGATCAGCTCGCGGAGCTGCGCGGCGGTGGTTTCATCGTGCATCGGCGGGCCAGGCTGCTCCAGGGAGATCTCGACGGGGTCGCCGGGGACCCGTACGGTCAGCCACCGGTAGGAACCCTGGGTGATGTCATTGCCCTTCTCCAGCCCCAGCTTGTTGACGTAGAAGTCGAGAGCCTCCTCCTTGTCGAGGACCATGATTGACGTGACATTCAGCTTGGTGATCATGACCTGGTCTCTCCTCTGCGAGATCTGAAAGGGATGATCATCATGTTAGGAAGCCGCCGCCGCGGCGACTTCTCCAAAACTGCTCGATTGCACCGGCGCACCAGCCTTCACCACCGGTCGCATGGCAGCCATCTGGAAGCAGTTGGGCGGCAGCATCGGCCCGTGGCCTGCGCGGTAGTCCGACGGGGTCGCCCCGACGACGTCCAGGAACGTGCGGCAGAAGGTCCCGACGCTGGTGAACCCCACGTCGAGACAGACGTCGGTGACCCTGCGGTCGGTTTCGCGCAGCAAGAACATCGAACGCTCCACCCGCCGCCGTTGCAGATATCGGTGCGGCGTCTCCCCAAAGGTCGCCTTGAAGCTGCGGATGAAGTGCGCCTCTGAGAGGTGAGCCACCGCGGCCACGGCGCGGACGTCGAGCGGCTCGGCGTACGCCCGGTCCATGGCGTCGCGCGCCCTCAGCAGGCGACGGTTCAGCTCCTCGACCTCACGGCTCACAGTCCAACGCTACGCGATCACACGGTTGGGACTCACGACAACGAGCGCAGCCGCCGTCAGTCACCACGGTGGTCTCCGGTGCCGTGATTTACGTCGGCGTGGCCATTGCGTACCGTGGGCGGCCGGTTGGCCGGTAGACCTGGATCGTGATCCCCGCAGAGGTGGGCCGTGACTCCACCAGGTCGAGCGCTGCATCCGGGCCGGTGTCGGGGAACAGCCGCGTCCCCTGACCGATGACCATCGGGTAGACCAACAGGGTGATCTCGTCGACAAGCTGGTTGTCGAGCAGCCGGCGCACCAGGTTGCCGCTGCCGTGCACCTGCAGCTCCCCGCCCCGCGTGGCCTTCAGCTCGCCGACGGCGGTCGCGACGTCTCCGGAGAGAACGGTCGTGTTCGCCCATTGGGGATCGGAGAGTGTCGTCGTTGCCACGTACTTGGGCCGCGTGTTCAGTGCCTCCGCGATGGCATTGCCCGAGTAATCGGTCATCGCCCCCCAGGAGCCGGCAAAGATCTCATAGGTCCGACGGCCGAACAGGAACGCATCGGCGCGCTGGTAGATGTCAGCGACGAACGCCTGGGCCTCGTCGTCGACGAGGAAGAGCGGGAGCGCCCACCCTCCGCGCTCGAATCCGCCCCGGCGATCCTCATCCGGGCCGCCGAGCCCCTGCATCACGCCGTCGACAGAGACGTTCTCGTTGATCGTCAGCTTCATGATCGAAACCTCCGCGGATGCGATATACAGGACGTCGCCTTGGCTCAGCGCCCTTCCGCTCGCCCGCGACAGGCCGGCTGCTGCGGGGAGGCCCAGCGCTCACGCCTTTCGATGCGTCGCAACAGCTATGCCATAGTTCGAGACGCAGAAGGGAACCAGGTATGTCAGCGCGCATTTCAACCACACCGTCGTCGAACCGCCGCCACGGAGGACGACGTCGAGCTGATTGATGCAGAAGAGGATGGTGCCGACCACAAGCGCAATGCCCACGGTGCGGCGCACGTTGTGAGGCCGGCGCAGAACCGCGATGAGCTCGCCAGCCCCATGCCAACCGGGTACGTCCGTCATCGGGTGAGAGTACATCCCGTAGGGAGGCGCGTTCGCGCCGTTTGGACACCGGGATCGACATGTCCCGCCGAGCCGCCGGAGCGGGGCCACCGGCACCCAGGAGCGGGTGCGTAGACTCGCGCCGTGAGTTCGGTACTGTCGGTCGCGGACCTGATGCACAAGCCCGCCGTGGTGGTGCGCGAGGACATCACGCTCGCAGACGCCTCGCGCGTGCTCGACGCCAACAAGGTCGGGGCCGCCGCCGTGCTTGACGCCGATCTCCGTCTGATCGGGATGGTCAGCGAGCGCGACCTCCTTCGCTCGGTGGGCAACGGCATCGATCCCGGCAGCACCCGCGTCGGCGAGGTCATGACCCGCGACCCCGTCGCGCTGCGCACCACCGACCGCGTCGCCACCGCGCTGGAGATCTTCCGAGACCACAGATTTCGTCACCTGCCCGTGCTCGATGGTGAACGCGTCGCCGGCATCCTCTCGGTCCGCCACGTTGTGCGGGTGGCGCACATCGAGGACGTCCAGCCCGCAGGATCCGCACCGCTCGGGTTGGCGCCGCGTGGCCTCGAGGGTGTCGCCGTCGCGGAGACCGCGGTCGGTGACGTTCGCGGCGAGGAGGGCTTCTTCCATTACCGCGGATACAACGCCGTCGAACTGGCGAGGCGCTGCTCGTTCGAACAGGTGTGGCACCTCCTGGTGGAGGGGACGCTTCCCGACGAGGATGAGCTGGCGGCGTTCACCGAGCGCACCGTGGCAGCACGCCGCCTCCCCGCGGGCGTCGCCGACCTCCTGGTCCAGGTGGCTGCGCTGCCCAACTACTCTCCACTCGCGGCGCTCCGCTCGGCGGTGTCCTTGACCTCGTCGGCGCTGGGCTTTCAAGCGACGCTCGACCTCGCCGCCGACCAGGTGCGCGCGGATTGCCTGCGGCTAGCCGCTGTGACGCCGGTCCTGTTGATGCGCCTGCATCGCCACCACCTGGGCCTCCCGACGGTCGACCCACAACCAGATCTCGGCTACGCCGCGTCGTTCCTGCAGATGCTCACCGGCGAACGACCAACAGCTCGAGCAGCGCGAGCGTTGGAGCAATACCTGATCCTCACCATGGACCATGGCTTCAACTCATCGACGTTCACCGCGCGTGTGATCACGTCGACCGGCTCCGATGTCGGTTCGGCAGTGACCGGCGCCATCGGCGCACTCGCCGGTCCGCTCCACGGAGGGGCACCGTCGCGGGCGCTGGCGATGCTGGACGCCATCGGCACGCCCGACCGGGCGGCGGAGTACCTCCATGCGGAGATCGGAGCGGGCAAGCGGCTCATGGGTTTCGGTCATCGCGTCTACAAGACCGACGATCCGCGCTCGACGTTGCTCCGCGAGGTGGCGACCGAGCTGGGTGGCGCGCAGGTCGAGTTCGCCGGCCACGTCGAGAAGACCGCGCTGCAGGTTCTCGCTGAGCTCAAGCCCGGACGGCGGTTGTACACCAATGTCGAGTTCTATGCGGGCGTCGTCATGAACAGCGTCGGGATCCCGCGCGACATGTTCACGCCCACCTTCGCCTGCAGCCGCACGGTCGGCTGGACGGCGGCGATCGCCGAGCAGGCCGCCAACAACAGGCTGATACGTCCCTCTGCCCTGTACGTCGGTCCGCAGCCACCGCAGCACGTGCCTGACGGCTACGGCGCTGATCCTTCGGCGAGGTAGACGAGGGACCGGCCGGCACTGGTGGACCGAGCGCAACCCCAAGGCTCAGCTGGTGGCCACGCCCTTGAGTTCGTTCAGCGACGCTCGGATGATGGAACGCAGTTCTCGCTGACCGGACTGGCTGACCCAGCGCCCGAAGCTGATCTTGAACACGGCGATCGCCATCTCCGCGCTGAGGCTCGCGGACGGGTCCTTGACGCCACGGCGGCGGAGTGCGTCGGCAATTGCCGTGCCAAGAGCCGCCAGCTTGATCAACTCGCGCTCCTGCAGTTCTCGGTTCGCGTTGATAACCGCCTGCCGTCGCCGTGAGAGCTCACGGCCATCCTGAAGGACGGCGGATGCCGCTTCGATCCCGGCGACCGCAGCGTCGAGCGGGGTTGCGGAGTGGGGCGCATCAACCACGGCCTGCACCACCACGTCCTGCAGCATGCTCGCGCCCGCAAACAGCACCTCGCGCTTGTCGGCGAAATACCGGAAGAACGTCCGCTCTGTGAGCCCGGCGCGCTCGGCGATCTCGACCACGGTCGTTCGCTCGAAACCGCGTTCGCCGAAGAGGTCGAGCGCCGCTTGCATGAGACGCCCTTGAGCATCCGCCTTCCATCGGGTCATACCCGGCATGGTAGGTGATGGCAGCTCCTGACATGATCTGTTATAGTCATGGCAGTAACTGACATCCGCCCCTGCCGCCGGCCCTACGACCGACGAGCCACCTGGAGGTTTCTTCGCCATGCACATTTTTGTCACCGGCGCATCCGGCTGGATCGGATCCGCCGTGGTCCCCGACCTCATCGGAGCTGGCCATCACGTGGTTGGACTTGCTCGGACAGAAGCTTCGGCTGCCGCGCTTTCTGCGGCCGGGGCAGAGGTGCACACCGGCGACCTCGACGACCTGGACAGCCTGCGCAAAGCAGCTGCCGCGTCCGAAGGAGTGATCCACCTCGCGTTCCGGCACGACCTCTCGTTCAGCGGTGACATGCAGAGGGCCGCCGACGCCGATCGCCGCGCCATCGAGGTCTTCGGTGAGGCACTCGCTGGTTCCGACCGACCGCTGGCCATCGCCTCGGGCACGCTGGGGCTTGCACAGGGACGAGTGGCGACCGAGCGTGATGGGCACGAGGTCACCGCGAACGCGTCTCCGCGTCTTGCCAACGCTGAGCTGACACTCTCCCTGGCCTCACGCGGAGTTCGCTCGTCGGTCGTGCGCCTCTCGCCAACCGTGCATGGCGCCGGCGACCACGGTTTCATGGCGATGTTGGTCAGCATCGCCCGTGACAAGGGGGTCTCGGCGTACGTTGGCGACGGGCTCAACCGCTGGAACGCCGTTCACAGGCTTGACGCCGCACGCCTCTTCCGCCTCGCCGTCGAAGCGGCCCCCGCTGGATCGACGCTGCACGCCGTGGGCGACGAAGGCGTGCCGATTCGCGACGTCGCCGAGACCATCGGCCGGCACCTCGACGTTCCCGTGGTCGCCGTTTCACCCGCGGACGCCGCGAGTCACTTCGGATTCCTCGGCGGCCTCTTGCAGATGGACAGCTGGGTGTCGAGTGCCCTGACGCAGGACCTCCTCGACTGGCGCCCGAGCCACCCGAGCCTGATCGAGGACCTCGATGCCGGGCACTACTTCCGAAGGCTGACTCCAGCGGCGGCGCATTGACGTCCCGTCCATAACGAGGTCGCGGCGTCCAGGATCAGCCGCGCCGGGCTCGTGAGCGACGCCGCCCCTCGTGCATCGCTTGCACACGGCCGGCCGGGATCGCCCCTCCCTCCTCGACGAGCCCAGGCGGCAAGGATTGCGCCTGCGGCATTGTGGCCGCCCATGGGTCACGTTCCCCGAGGAGCGGCAGGGCCGTGTGCAGGGTGAGGTCGCCGGGCTGCACGCGGTCGAGCTGATTCCAGTCCACCGGGAAGGACACCGGCGTCCCCGGTCGTAGTCGCGGGCTGTACGCGGCCACGACGGTGGCGGCACCGACCCGTGTTGCATCGACGAAGACGCGGCCGCCGCGGTCCTCCTTCATGAACGCTGTGGTGGCCAGGCTCGGATCGAGTCGCTCGGCGCGCGTCGCGAGCGCGCGCGTCGCCGCCGCCGCCTCATCGACGGGCGCGCCGCCGGCGATGGGCACGAAGACGTGCACTCCCTTGGCGCCGCTGGTCTTGACGGCTCCCTCCAGCGCCGCATCGGCGAGCGCCTGTCGAACCAGGTGCGCAGCGTGCACCGCCATGGAGAAGCCGTCGGCGCCCGGCGGGTCGAGGTCGAGCACCAGGTGGGTCACGCGGTCGGGAGCGGCGGCGGTGGTGAGGGCTGGGTGGTACTCCACGGCACGCTGATTGGCGAACCACAGCAGCGTCCGGCGGTCGTTGCACAGCGCATACGCAACCTCACGCTTCGACGACTCCGCCCACGAGCTGACTCGCTCGATCCACGGCGGTGCGTACGCCGGCAGGTTCTTCTGCATGAACGCCTCCTGCCCGCGGTGAACTCGGATCACAGACAGCGCCCGGTCACGCAGCACCGGAAGGAGGCGATCGGCGACAGCGTCGAGGTAGTCCACGAGGTCACGCTTCGTGGCACCCGCGCCCTCGAACAGCGCGTCGTCCAGGTTCGTCAGCGGGACGCCATCCCGCTCTTCGCCCGCGGCGCTTGGTCCTTTCACCACGACCACCTTAGCCCGGCCAAACTGTCGGTGTGCGACCCTCGCTCTTCGAGTTTGCCGGCGGGCACCCTGCCTTCCTCGCGCTTGCCGCCGCGCACCATGCGCTGTGCCTGGCTGACCCCGAGCTCAACCACCCCTTCTCCCACCCGGGACAGCATCCGCAGCACGTCGAGCGGCTTGCCGCTTACTGGGCCGAGGTACTGGGTGGACCGCAGCTCTACTCCGCGTCGTGTGGCGACCACGTGTCCGTGTTGCAGATGCATGCCGGCAACGGCGATATGACCGACCTGGGACGCCGCTTCGTCGCCTGCTTCGTTCAGGCGATGGACGACGCCGGGTTGCCCGACGATCCGCGGTTCCGTGCGGCGATGCGTGGCTACATGGAGGCGGCGGTCGACGAGGTGCTCAGGTACGGGTCTCCACACTCGGTGGTCGAGCCGGGGCTGTCCATGCCCCGTTGGGGTTGGGACGGCCCGATGACCGAATAGCTCCTCACCCTGCCCCGGCGATGAAATCGGCGAGTACCGGCGCCAGGACAGTGATGTCGACGTCGTGCCACTGGCCCTCCAGCGTGCGGCGCTCCGCGTGGGGAAGGACGGATGCCAGCTCGTCGGCGCTGGCGCGCATGAAGGGCATCTTCTCCAGGCTGTCGCCGCCGTCGATCACGAGGGTCGGCGCCGTCACGGTGGCTGCGCGATCGGCCGGCACAACCCGATCGTCTCCGAGCGCGGCTGCGTCGTACAGGAGCGTGGGCGCAACCGTTTCAAATGTCGACCACACTGGTGACTGGCGCATTCCCTGGACACCATCGTCTGAGGCGCCGACGAACCGCATGAACAGCTCCGCCGCGTCGCCTCGCCGGTCCTCGGCGATCCGCGGCGTGAGCGAGGCGCGGTACGCGCGCCACGCCGCGATGCCGGCGTCGCTCGCGTCGTAGGGAATCTCGTACACAACCAGCTTTGCCACCCGGTCGCCCAGCTTGGCCGCGGCCTCGAGCGCGAGTGCACCGCCGGACGAGATCCCATAGAGGCTCGCCGACCCGCCGGCTTTGGTGATCAGCGCGTCGATGTCCTCAATCTCTCGGTCGAGCGAGACAGGCTGCGCGTCCCCGCTCTCGCCGCGACCGCGCCGGTCGTAGGCGTACACATGGCACGTCGGGGCAAGGAGCCGGGCGAGCTCCAGCGACGAGCCGAACTGCCGAAAACCCAAGGCGCCGTCGACGAGGATGAGCGCCGGGCCGTCGCCCACAGATTCGTATGCGATGGCAGTCCCATCCGCGGAGGTCACGGTCTGCGAGGTGTTGATCGCCATGGAGGTCTCCCTGCGAGTGAGGTTCGATTACCCC
>DATBCJ010000014.1:0-2167 GCA_036270565.1 Candidatus Dormiibacterota bacterium
GACGATCGAGTTGGCGCGCACCTCGGTGACCTCGGCGAGGCGCGGATCCGCACGCAGGGTCGTGGCGTCGTTGTTCGAGAACCCCACCTGGCTGGTGGTGTCGGTGACCAGGAGCTGTGCGTTGACTGAGCCGGCTATCGCGGACTCGCCGGATGCCTTGAACGATGCCGCGATGACGGCAACGGCGGCGATCAGCGCCACGCCGATCATCAGGGCCGCGGCCGTCGAGGCGGTTCGCCGCGGACTGCGGATCGCGTTCTCCCTCGCCAGCCGGCCGGGAACCCCGCGAAGCCGGGCGAGCGGGCTGCCCAGCGCGCCCGCGACCGGCCGGACCAGCAGCGGTGCCAGGTAGGCGACACCGATGAAGAGCGCCAGCGTCCCGGCGCCCAGCAGCGGCAGCGTTTGACCGGTGTTGGTGAAGAGGCCGATGCCGAGCAGGATCACGCCGATCGCGGCCGTGATCGCGCCGCCGACGATGCGCCGTCGGGTGAGAGGCTGCGCCTCAGGCACCGCATCGCGCAGGGCGGCCATCGGGGTCACGCGCGTCGCCCGCCGGGCGGGAAGGATGGCGGCGAGCACGGTCACGACCGTGCCCACCACGATCGAGACGATGATGCTCCGCGGGGTCACCGTGAGGCCCCCGTTGGTGAGTGAGAATCCCAGCAGGCGGGCCAGGCCGATGGCCAGGAGGATGCCGAGTCCGGCGCCGATCGCCGACGCCACCACCCCGGTGATGGATGCCTCAATGAGCACCGAGACCATCACCTGCCGGCGCGTGGCCCCGACGGCGCGCAGCAGCGCCAGCTCACGCGAGCGCTGCGCGATGAGGATGGTGAACGTGTTGACGATGAGGAACGAGCCCACGAAGAGCGCGATCAAACCGAACACCAGGAGCGCGGTGCTGAGGATGTTGATGATCGACTGGGTTGCCTGCTTCTGCTGATTGGCCTGCGCGCTGCCGGTTTGGGCCACCATGTTGGTGGGCAGGACGCGGGCGATGCGGTCGCGCAGCGTGGCGTCCGTCACCCCCGACGCCGAGAGCACAGAAATCTGGTCAAAGTTGCCCTGGGTGTCGAGCACACGCATCGCGGTCGGCGTGGTGAACAGGGTGATCGTGGCCCCAGCGACGTTGTCCGCCGACCCGTATCCGGCGATGCCGCTGACCACGAACGGCTGGCGTGGGCCACCGTTGAACACCATCTGAATGGTCTGGCCAACGTGGATCCCGTTGGCCGCGGCGGTAGCCGCGTCCACCACGATGTCGTCGGCGGCCTGCGGCGCGTGCCCGGAGCGCAGGTGATACGCAGACGTCGGGCTGTTCACCCAGTTGGCGCCAAACGTCGGCGGCCCGTTGCCGCCGATCGGCTTGCCGCTGGCAGAGAGCAGCGTCGCCCCGGTGCGGAAGATGACACCGTCCGCCTCCTTGACGCCGCTCACCTGGCGCACGGTCGGGACGAGCGCGGCAGGAACCGGGAGACGCTGCCCGCCGCCGATGTCCTGCGAAGCTCCAGCGAGCGTCTGCCCCTCCACCACCACGGCGATGCCCTGGTTGGCGTCGGTGAAGATGGCGCCGAAGACGTTGTTGATGGTGTCGCCGACAACGAACGTCGATGACACGAACGCGATGCCGAGCACGATGGCCACCGCCGTCAGGCTCAGCCTGAGCTTGTGGGCCAGCAGTCCGCGAAGGGTGACCTTGAGCACGCCGTCAGGCGCCGAGGTGCTTCATCACGTCGAGAATCAGGTCGGCCGTCGGGGACGTCATCTCGTCGACGGTCTTGCCGTCGGCGATGAACACCACGCGGTCCGCGTAGGCGGCGGCGAGCGGATCGTGCGTGACCATGACGATGGTCTGCATGAAGTTCTCCACCGCGGTGCGAAGGAATCCCAGGAGTTCCGCACCGGAGCGGGAATCCAGGTTGCCGGTGGGCTCGTCGGCGAAGATGATGTCGGGACGCGAGACCAGGGCACGCGCTGCGGCCACGCGCTGCTGCTGACCGCCGGAGAGCTCGCTGGGCCGGTGGTCGAGACGATCCGCAAGCCCGATCGAATCCACCACCTCGCGCAGCAGGGCCGCGTTCGGCGAGATCCCAGCAATCGCCAGGGGCAACGTGATGTTGTCGAGTGCATTGAGGGTTGGTACCAGGTTGAAGCTCTGGAAGATGAA
>DATBCJ010000015.1:0-4079 GCA_036270565.1 Candidatus Dormiibacterota bacterium
CCCTCGCTGCGTCCCATGATCTCCGCGATCTCGCGGTTGCGCAGGTCGCCGCCGAAGCGGAGCACGACCGCTTCCCGCTGGTCGTCAGGCAACCGTGCGACCGCGGCGCGAACCTCGTCGGCGCGGGCGCGCTGCTCGACGATGAGCTCGGGCGAGAGGTGGTCGACGGGCTGGTGCGCGTCGAGCTCCACCGAGGCGGGGTGGCGTCCCTGGCGTGCGACCAGGTTGGCGGCCACGCGGTACAGCCACGCCGAGTAGGGCACGCCACGCCATTCGAAGCGGGGTATGTCCTCGATTGCCTTGGCGAAGGTTGCAGCGGTCACGTCCTCGGCAAGCTCCCGGTCCCTGGTCAGGCTGTGGGCGTACGCGAAGATCTGATCCACGTAGCGCTCGTACAGCGGCGCAAATGCCGCCCGGTCGCGCTGCGCGGCCTCGATCAGCAGGCGCTCCGCCTCGAGCTCGACGGCGCTGCGATGGGCCACCTCAGCGCCCCCGCGCGGTCGGAGGAGTCAGCTCACACAATCCGCGACGCATGGCCGGGTTACGGGGCTCCGTGTCGTCAGAGCAGGCCGACGGCGCGACCGGACTCCGCGAAGGCCGCCAGCGCGGCGTCGAGCTGGGCGGTGGTGTGCGTGGCGGTGACGATCGTCCGCACCCGCGCTCTGCCTTTTGGGACGGTGGGAAAGCCGATCCCCTGCGCGAAGACGCCTCGCTCCAGCAGCGCGTCGCTCAACGCCATCGCCTGGGGCGCCTCGCCGCACATCACCGGCGTGATCGGGGTCTGGCTGCGACCGATGTCGTAGCCGAGTTCTGACAAGCCCTTCTTGAGATATCGCGCGTTGACCCAGAGCCGCTCGATCAGCTCGGGCTCCTGCTCGAGCACGTCGATGGCCGCGATGCAGGCCATCACCACCGCCGGTGGATGCGACGACGAGAACAGGAAGGGCCGCGCCTTGTGGATCAGGTGGTCACGCACGGTCTGCGACGCCGCGACGTAGCCGCCGACGACGCCCACCGCCTTGCTCAACGTGCCGATGTTGAGCGCGACCCGACCATGCAGCTCGAAATGGTCGGTGCTGCCCCGGCCGTTGCGGCCCAGCACACCGGTGCCGTGGGCGTCGTCGACCATCACGGCCGCCTCGTACTTCTCGGCGCGCTCGACCAGGTCGGGCAGCGGGGCGATGTCGCCGTCCATGCTGAAGACGCCGTCGGTGATCAGCAGGACGCGCCGATATCCCTTGTCCCGCGCCTCTTTGAGTGCGCGTTCGGCGTCGTCGACGTCGACGTGCTCGTAGAGGATGCGGTCGGCCTTGGTGAGCCGGATGCCGTCGATGATGCTGGCGTGGTTGAGCTTGTCACTGACCACGCAGTCGCCGGTCTCCAGCATCGAGCCGATGACGCCGACATTGACCGTGTAGCCACTCTGAAAACACAGCGCCGCCTCGGTGTGCTTGAAGGTGGCCAGCCGGGCCTCGAGCTCCTCGTGGATCGTCTGCGTGCCCGCGATGGTGCGCACAGCGCCGCTGCCCGCCCCCCACTCGGTGGCCGCTTCGACCGCCGCCTCGATGAGCCGTGGATGGGTGTTGAGCCCCAGGTAGTTGTTCGACGACAGGTTGATGAGACGGCGGCCGCCGATGACCACCTCTGCCATCTGCGGCGACTCCAGCACACGCAGCGGCCGGAAGAGGCCCTCGTTGCGAAGCGTGTCGAGGTCCTCCTGGAGGGAGGCGTCGAGGTGGCGGACGGCGTCCGACGTCTTGAGGGATTCGATGGCCATATCGTGACGATAGCTCCCCGGGCGCAGGGGCGCGATCAGCCCGGGTGGAGAGACACCTTGCCGCACTGTCCGGACTTGATCAGCTCGATGACGCGCTCGATCTCGCTCATCGCGAAGTGGTGGGTGATCACCGCGGCGGCGTCGATGGCGCCACTGCGCACGTACTCCATGGTCCTCGCCCAGGTCTGCGGGATGCGCCTGCCGACCACGCCGTGCAGGCTGAGACCCTTCATCACCACGTCGTTGGAGAGATCGAAGGTTGTCGGCTCGTCGCCGATACCGAGCAGGCTGATCCAGCCACCCGGCCGCACCAGCCGGGTGGCGGCGACCACGGCGCTCGGGGCACCGCTCATCTCCAGCGCGCAGTCGATCTCCGCCCCGGCGGCGGCGGCGCGCACGCTCGCTTCGACACCGTCGTCGGCGATCACGAGGTGGGCTGCGCCCATCCGCTCGGCCAGCTCCAGGCGATAGCGGTTGCGGTCGATGGCGATCACGCTCGCCGCCCCGTCGGCGCGTGCGATCGCGATGGCGGCGCACCCGATCGGGCCGCAGCCGAAGACCGCGACGGTGCGACCCTCCAGGTCGCCGTAGGAGCAGGCGTGCACCGCGTTGCCGAACGGCTCGAGAGCGGCCGCCACCTCCGATGATGTGTCGTCGTCCACTGCAAAGACGTTGGCCTCCGGCACCACCACCAGCTCGGTGAAGCCGCCGTCCACGTCGACGCCGAGGATGCGGGTGTTGGTGCAGACGTGGAAGTCGCCACGAAGGCACGAGGGGCAATGTCCGCAGACGATGTGCGACTCCACCGCGACGCGGTGTCCGCGAAAGTCTGTCAGCGGGCCACGCGCCACCACCTCTCCGCAGATCTCGTGGCCGATGACGCGCGGTGGGTGCACGCGCGCGGCGGCCCACGGGTTCCAGTCGTAGAGGTGCACGTCGGTGCCACACACCGACGCCGCGGCAACCCGAAGCAGGAGCTCACCCTCGCCCGGCACCGGCTCGGGGACGTCGGCAAGGGTGAAGCCGGGCGCGGGGGTGGGTTTGATGACCGCCTGCACTGAGCGCGGATTATCCCCGCGAACCCGTGGCGACCGTCCGGAGGTGGCGGCCGGCAGGTTTGTCCTCGCCGCGTCCGGCGACGCCGTCGACAGTCACGAGCGTCGAAATCGGGGCGCACGGGGTGGGCGGGGATGGAGCTCGACGGTGGATACGATCGTCCGCGGGTGCGCCCCGGCGCGCGCCGCCGCCGACCGACGGAGGTGCGGCGGCTGCGACCATCTGCGCCGCCCACCGTCGAGCCCCTCGAGGTCTACGAGCGCAATGGCGACGGGCACACGCTCGGGCGCCACTGCGCGAGCAGCCCGGCGGTCGAATCCGACCGGCTGGCGCGCCACCACGAGCTGCCGGCCACCGGTTCCTTCAGCGACGCGACGACGGCGCAGCGATGCGTGGAAGCCTGCGTGGCCGCGAACCGGGACGAGGTGCGTGACTGGTGTGACGGGCAGGGGCTGCGCCTGGTCATCGACCACGACATGCAGGAGGTGATCGGCGGAGTCCTCACGCGCCGCCGCTGGGCGGCGGGCGACAGCACGCCCCTGCCGGCGAGCGCCCTTCGCGTGGTGCTGCGACGCCATACCGGGTACGCGTCAGGATTTGCGATTTTGACCGCCTATCCTCGACTGCGATGAACACCGGAGGGTTCGCCATGTCCCGCCAGGAGATGCTCGACGACCCGGGCGCGAGCTACCCCCAGCTGCGCCAGTTCCTGGGCGGCTACTTCCACCAGGACTGGCCGCTGGACAGGGCGCGGTGGGAGGACGTCGCCGCCGACTTCGTCGCCGAGTCCACGCGCTCGTCGGTCCAGCAGGTCTCCGACGAGCTGCGCTCGCTGCTCGCCGAGGGGCTGAGCGACGCGGAGCTCGAATCCGTTCTCGAAGGTCTCGGCTGCAACGTCAACCCCGCGGCGTTCCAGCTGGGAGTCGGCGCATGGTTGGCGGCTCTGCAGGCGCGCATCGACAACACCTGAGAGGGTGCGCGCGGTCAGGCGGCGCGCGGAGCCGCGGCGGTACGGCGGAGCAGCGCGATGCTGTGCAGCACGAACGTGGGCAGCAGCAACACCGGCGCGATCACCAGCGCGACCGTGTTCACCGGGCCACCGGAAAGCCGCACGATCATGAGCACGAACAGCACCAGGCCGATCGCCGCCGTGTTGCGCCTGCCCCACACCGTGTGCACCAGCTCGGGGCGCTTGCCGGCCGCGAAGACGAATGGCGTGGCCACGAACGGCCCCATGTAGCGCACC
>DATBCJ010000016.1:0-8383 GCA_036270565.1 Candidatus Dormiibacterota bacterium
CGAGCGCATCGACCTGCTCTTCGACGCCGGCACGTTCACCGAGTTCGGGCTGCTGGCCCATCAGCATTCCCTGCACGGTGTGGAGACGGATCCGGGGCGCACCCCCGCCGACGGCGTCGTCGCCGGCGAGGGCCTCATCGAGGGACGGCGCGTGTACTGCGCGGCCTACGACTTCACGGTGATGGCGGGGTCGATGGGCATGATCGGTGAGCAGAAGGTGGCGCGGCTCCGCGCCAAGGCGCTGCTCAACCGTCTGCCGATGGTGTGGCTGCTCGACTCCGCGGGTGCGCGCATCCAGGAGGCCGCGGGCAGCACCTTTGCCGGCAGCGGCGCGCTCTTCTACGAGCAGGTGCAGATGAGCGGCGTGGTACCGATGGTGGCGGCGATGCTCGGTCCCTGCGCGGCCGGCACGGCGTACATCCCAGGCCTTGCCGACTTCGTGCCGATGGTCAAGGACACCAGCAGCATGTCGCTCGGCGGCGCACGGCTGGTCAAGGCCGCCACCGGCGAGGAAACGACGGACCACGACATGGGCGGCAGCCAGGTGCACTGTTACGTGAGCGGCGTCGGCGACGTCGAGGTCGAGGACGACCGCGCCTGCATCGCCGCCGTCCGCGAGTTCCTCTCGTTCCTGCCCTCACACAACGGTGAGGCCGCGCCGCGCCACAGCAGCGATGATCCACGCGAGCGTCGCATCGACGACTTCGCCAAGCTGGTGCCGACCTCGCCGCGGGCCGCGTACGACATGCGCAAGGTCGTCAAACGGCTGGCCGACGACGGCCACGTCTTCGAGGTCAAGCCCACCTTCGCCAGGAACATCATCACCGCGCTGGCGCGGTTCGACGGTCGCAGCTGCGGGATCGTCGCCAGCCAGCCGATGCACAAGGGCGGCGCGCTCGACAACGACGCCGCCGACAAGGCCGCACGGTTCATCACGCTGTGCGACGCCTTCAACGTGCCCCTGCTCTTCCTCCAGGACGTGCCCGGTTTCATCGTCGGCACCGAGGTCGAGAGGCAGGGCATCATTCGCCATGGGGCCAAGATGCTCTATGCGGTCAGCGAGGCCACCGTCCCGAAGGTGACCGTGGTGATTCGCAAGGCGTACGGGGCGGGCTACTACGTGATGTGCGGGCGTGGCTACCAGCCCGACACCATTGTGGCCTGGCCCGGTGCGGAGATCTCGGTGATGGGACCGGAGGGCGCGGTCGACATCATCTTCAGCAAGCAGGTCGCGGCGGCCGACGACCCCGTCGCGGAGCGCGCCAAGCTCGTGCAGACGGTGCGCGATACCATCGACCCCTACGTGGCCGCGAGCTGGGCGATGGTCGACGACATCATCGATCCCGCGGAGACCCGTGGGGTGATCTGCAACGCTCTCGAGGCGGCATCGACCAAGCACCTCGAGCGTCCCTGGCGCAAGCACGGGGTGCCCCCCGTCTGAGGTGTCCGGATCGACGGGCTTTGGGCCCCTTGAAGATCCCGGAGCGTCGGGTGTAGTGTCCCCCCGCGCGCAAACCTGATGGGGAGAATGCCATGAAGCCTCGTCGTGTCGCTGTCGTCATTTTGGTGGCCGCCGCGCTCGCCGCCGGGTCACTGGCGCTGGGCGGAGCCCCGCCGTTGCACGCCAAGGCATTCGGCTATCAGAGCCTCAACAAGATCCAGAAGCGCCTGGTGTCGAGCGCACTGCTGTCCATCCTCGGTCCTTCGAGCGGCGCCGGCCAGTCAGCGGTCGTCGGGGGCGGCGGTGACGGGGCCGACGGCGCCGGCACCAGCGCGCCGGTCAGCTACCGGAGTGCATCCGGCACCTCGGGAAGCCCCAGCAACTACGTCCCCGGGGCCTCGGGCAACTGCTCGGCCAGCCACGGCACCAACGTCAAGGTCAACGTCAACTGCCTGAACATCTCGGACTCCAACCTCCAGGGACGCGCTCAGGCCAACAATGAGACCTCCATCGCCGAGGATCCGCTCCACCCCAACAACATCGTCGCCAGCAACAACGACTACGTCCGCGGTGACGGTACCTGCGGCGCGTCGTACTCGCTGGACGGCGGACAGACCTGGAACAACACCACGACACCGAATGGCTTCACACGCGGAGCCAACTTCGGCGGTGTCGCGCGACAGTACTGGCAGGGGGGTGGTGACACCTCGGTCGCCTGGGACACCAAGGGCAACGCCTACATGGCGTGCCAGCTCTTCGACCGTGGGGGTCCTCCGACCACCAACAACCCCGACCAGTCGAGCACGTTCGCCGTGTTCCGGTCAACCGGGAACAACGGTGCTTCCTGGGACTTCCCCGGCCGCCTGGTCACGTCGGCCTACAACTCGACGGGCGCCCCCTTTGAGGACAAGGAACTGCTGACCGTCGACAACAACGTGGGCAGCCCGTTCCAGGACCGCGTGTACGTGACGTGGACGGAATTCGCCGCCGACGGCTCGGCCTACATCTACGAGGCCTTCTCACAGGACTACGGGCAGACCTTCGGCCCGCGCGTGCTGGTCAGCTCGACCAACAGCGCGCAGTGCACGGTCACGTTCGGCGCGGGAACGCCCAACGGGCCGTGCAACGAGAACCAGTTCTCCCAGCCGTTCGTCGGCAAGGATGGTGCCCTGTACGTCACGTTCGACAACTACAACAACCCGGTCAGCGGCAACGACAACCGCAATCAGATCCTGCTGGCCAAGTCGACCGACGGGGGAGCCTCCTTCTCGGCTCCGGTGCTGGTCAGCTACTACTACGACCTTCCCGACTGCGACACCTACCAGGGCGCCGGCGCCGATCCATTCCGCGCCTGCGTGCCCGAGAAGGGGTCCTCGACGAGCTCCGTGTTCCGGGCGACCAACTACAGCTCGGGGCAGGTCAATCCCACCAGGAACGGTCAGGTCGTCGTGACCGTGGGCTCGTACATCAACAAGAACTCCAACGAGTCCAACGGCTGCACGCCGGCCGGGTTCGCCGCCAATGGCCTCAACCTCTACACGGGCGTCAAGACCGCGGGGGCCTGCAACAACGACATCCTCCTGAGCGTGTCCAATGACGGCGGCACCCATTTCAGCGGGGCGAAAACCGATCCGCGCACCCAGGACGTGGTCACCCAGGCTGCGGGCCAGGCCACCACCGACCAGTTCTGGCAGTGGACGGCCTTCACCACCAACGGCACGTTCGCGGTGGACTACTACGACCGCCAGTACGGCACCGATGAGACCACCGGCTACTCCGACTTCAGCCTGTCGACGAGCACCCGGCTGTCCAGCTTCGCCGACCAGCGCGTCACCACCAGCTCGATGCCGCCGCCCACCCAATTCCCTGGACCCTTCGGCGGCCAGTTCTACGGTGACTACACGGGGCTCACCGCCGTGACCTCGGTGCATCCCATCTGGTCCGACACCCGCCAGCCCGACCTCTTCGTCTGCCCGGGGAGTGCCACCGCCGGCAATCCACCGACCCTGTGCACGGCAACCGAGGCCAATGGAGAGACGGCCAACGACGAGGAGATCTACACCGCCACGGTGGGCGCCACCGTGGGTGGGTGAGGCACCCTCAGTAGTCGACCGCGCGGAGAGGGGACGCCCAAGCGGGCGTTCCCTCCTTCGCACGGGGCGACCTACTCGACCACCGCGACGGTCTGTCCCTCCTGGACGACGTCGCCCTCGGCGACACGGATCTCCGTGACCGTCCCCGTGAGGGGGGAGGTGATCGGGATCTCCATCTTCATGGACTCGAGGATCATCAGCGTGTCGTCCTCCTCGACCTGCTGGCCCACCTCGGTGACGATCTTCCAGAGGTTGCCCACCAGCTCCGCCTTGACCTCCGCCATGCCTGCCTCCTGACGTCGCCGGACCGGGACTGCCGCATGGTACCCGCGGGGGTGATCAGGCGTGGCCGCGCGGCCGCCGCCGCTGTGCCACGATGGGACGCGTGAGTGGCGGAATTCCCGACATGCTCAGGGTGAGCACGTCCGACAACGTCGGGATCGGCTACGACGTCGCCGGGTTGGGCAGCCGCTTCATCGCCCAGATCCTCGACACGCTCATCGTCGGCGTGGTCATCCTGGCCGTCAGCATCGGCCTGGTCGGTGCCATCGGTGTCGACAACAGCCAGAACCAGCTGGTCGGGATCCTCGCCGTCGCCGGCGTCGACCTCGTCATCTATGTCGGGTACTTCACCCTCTGCGAGATGCTCAGCGGAGGACGCACCCCAGGCAAGTCGGCCGGGCACCTGCAGGTGCTCGACATATCCGGGGCCGCGCCCACACTGGGTCAGCTCTTCGTCCGCAACGTCGCCCGCCTCGTCGACGTGCTGCTCGGCGTGGGCGTGGTGGTGATGTTCTGCAGCCGTCATTCGCGCCGGCTCGGCGACTTCCTTGCCGGCACCGTGGTGGTGCGGGTGCGTCCCGTGGTCTCGTTCGCTGCCCCGATCGCACCGCCACCGGTGCTGCTGCGCACCCCCGACGCGGGCCCGGCGATCGACGGCGTCAACAATCTCGGCGAGCGCGAGCTGGCGGCGATCCGCACCCTGCTCAGCCGCCCCGGCTTGGCGCCCCCGCTGCGCGCGCGACTCGCCGAGGACATGACCACCCGTCTGCTCGACCGCATGGGCGTACCTGCAAGCGCACCCGAACGGCAATGGCCTCCGGAGCTGTTCCTGGAACGGCTCTATCTCCAGCTCCAGGGACGCACGGGACGGTGACACTCGAGGCCTTCGTGGCGGCGCGGCGGGGGCGCTGGGAGGCGCTCGAGGCGATGCTCAAGCACAGCCGCCGGGGACGGCTTCGCGACACCCCGGCGGCCCAGCTCGAGCACTTCGGCGCGCTCTACCGCGACACCGCCAGCGACCTGGCCATCGCGCGCCGCGACTTCCCCGACGAGGCCATCACCGCCTTCCTCAACAACCTCTGCGCTCGCGCCCACCCGATGCTCTTCCGATCGACCCCTGTGGACGGCCGCGACCTGGTGCACCGCTTCCTGGTCGGCATTCCGCGCGCCTTCCGCGAGCGTCGGAGCTACGTGCTGGTCAGCCTCGGGCTGCTGCTGGGGGGCGCGATCGCGGGCTGGCTGGCCGTCGACCTCCGCCCTGACCTGCGCAACTCGCTGATCCCCGCCTCGGGTTTCGACCAGCTGGCCCGCGGCCAGGTCAGCAGCCTGCCCAACGCGCCACTGCTGGGCACGGTGATCATCACCAACAACATCAAGGTCGCCGCCGTGTGCTTCCTGGGAGGCGCGCTCGCCGGTGTTCCCACCGCGTTCATCCTCGCCGCCAACGGGTGGATGCTCGGCACCATCGCCGCCGCGGTCCACCAGGGCGGCTATGACCTGGCCTTCTGGTCGCTGATCGTGCCCCACGGCGTGCTCGAGCTGAGCATCATCGTCATCGCCGGCGCCACCGGCCTGTACGTCGGCGACGCCATCCTCAGGCCTGGCTTGCTGAGCCGCAGCGAGGCCTTCAGCAGGGCCGCTCTCAGCTCGCTCGGCCTCGCGGCCGGGGCGGCGTCGCTGCTCATCATCGCCGGGCTTGTCGAGGCATACGTCTCCCCGTCGGGCCTGCCCGCGGGCGCCAAGCTGCTGGTCGGGGCTGCGATCGGGACGGCTCTGTACAGCTGGCTGCTGCTGGCGGGCCGGCGGCGGCGGCGACCGCGCCGCTCGGTGCAGCTCGACCGCGTGGCGGGCGGCGCCGCAGGGGACGCGGCGTAGACTGGGTCGAGATGGAGGTCGTGCGCATCACCCCGCGTGGCTACTGCCACGGCGTGGTCGAGGCGATCCGGATCGCCAAACGGGTGGGCAGCGAGCGCGCCGCCGGCGAGCAGGTGACCATGCTCGGCTACCTCGTCCACAACGAGCACGTCACCCGCGAGCTCGAGGAGAACGGCGTGGCCCTGGTGGACGCCCCCGACCGCATGAAGGGCCTCGAGCAGATCGAGTCGGGCACGGTGATCTTCACCGCGCACGGCATCTCCCCGCAGGTCGTGGCCGAGGCGGAGCGGCGCGGGCTCAACGTCGTCGACGCCACCTGCAGCGACGTCACTCGCACCCACGACCTCGTCCGGCGGCTGACCGGCGAGGGCTATCACGTCGTGTACATCGGCAAGCGCGGCCATCCCGAACCCGCCGGCGCCCTGGGCGTGGCCCCCGACCGCACCACCATGGTCGAGCGCATCGAGGAGGTGGACGAGCTGGACTTCCCACCGGGCACCCGGCTGGCGGTGACCTGCCAGACGACGCTCTCCATGTGGGACACCAAGGCGATCATTGACAGGCTGGTCGAGCGGTTCCCGGACATCGCCGTCCACAACGAGATCTGCCTCGCCACCCAGGAGCGCCAGGAGGCGGCGGTTCTCGCCGCCACCGACGTGGACTGCGTGGTGGTGGTCGGCAGCGCGCGCAGCAGCAACAGCCTGCGCCTGGTCCAGGTCGTCGAGGAAAAAGGCGGCAAGCCGGCCTTCCTGGTCGACACCGCGGCCGACGTTCGCCCGGAGTGGTTCACGGGCATGCAGCGCATCGGCGTGACCGCCGGCGCGAGCACGCCGACGCAGCTCACCCGCGCGGTGATCGCCACCATCGAGGCCCTGCCGGCGAGCGAGCCCGACGCGGCGGCTGTTCCGCCCGTCTAACAACTCTGTTCGCGGCCATCGGCCTCGTCCAGACGGGGGTAGGATCGAGGCGTGGACTTCAGCTTCGCACGGCCCAGCCTGCCGATGACCATCCGGATGTGCCGGTCGCTGGTATGGACCCAGGCCGCCCTGGTGGTCCTGGGGGGCGCGTTCGTGATCCTCGCGGCGACGGTGTTCGGCAGCGGCAATGAGGTTCCCTTCAACGGCGGCACGCTGAGCGGGACGAGCGCCATCGTTCTCGGGTTCGTCTACGTGGCCGCCGGGCTGGTGCTCAGCTACCTGGGCTTCGAGCTGGGCCGGCTGGCGCCGTGGGTGCGGAACGTGCTGGTCACCGCCCAGGTCCTGCTGGTGGTGCTGCTCGTCCTCCGGACATTCGACCTCTCGGTCTCGACGGTGCTCAACCTGGCGTTCTGCGCCGCGATCGTCGGGCTGCTCCTGGCGCCCGACACCAGCCGCGCGCTCGACGCCGCCACCTCCTCGCGCCGGCCGCCGAGCGCCGACCCCGTCTGACCTCGCCGCCGCCCTCTCTCCTACACTGCCGCCCCGGGGGACGGCAACACCTAGGGAGGAGCCAGCGAGAGTGCAGGACCAGCCGCCCGCTCCCCCTCCACCGACCCGGCCGCCCGACGGCCCGCCCCCGGCGCCCCTGCCCCCGTACGCACCGCGCCATCCATACGCGGACGGCGCGATCGCCTACCGGCCGGGTCCCGCGCCCGGCCTGCGCTACGCCGGCTTCTGGATCCGGTTCGCCGCCTACGTGATCGACGCCCTCCCGCTCTCCCTCCTCGCAGCGCTGGTCAAGGTCTCCGTGGTGGTGACGACATACACGTCGGGCGGGAGCGGCGTCTCCATCTGCACCTCCCGCGTCGACGGCCCCGGCGCGACCATCGTCACCGCCGTGCTCGGCGTCTACTGGATCGTCACCTGGTCACAGCTGGGTGGCTCGCTGGGACAGAAGGCGCTCGGTCTCCGCGTGGTCAGCGCCGATGACGGCGGCAACATCGGCGTCGGCAGGGCGGTGCTGCGGTTCGCCGGGTACCTCGTCTCGGCGATCCCCTTCGCCATCGGACTGATGTGGGCGGGGTTCGACCCGCGAAAGCAGGGCTGGCATGACAAGATCGCCGGCACCTTCGTGGTGCGCCCCGCCTGACTCGACTCACAGGGCGGCGCGGCGCTTCAGCTCCAGGTAGCGGTTGACGAGGCGCGGCGAGAGCGTGCGGGCGTCGGCGTCGATGACGTCGACGCGGCCGGCGCGCAGCAACCGCAACGCATCGGCACGGTCGGCCGCGATGCCGGCGGCGATGGCGCGCGCGTAGACGCCGGCAGCATCGCGGGGACGCTGGCGGGCGATGTCCTCGACGGCGGGGTCGCGCACGGTGATGACCAGCGGCAGGTGACGCCGGCGCAGCAGCGCGCACTGCTCGATCAGCGCCGCCGCCTGGTCGCGGTCGACGATGTCTGTGAAGATCGCGATCAACGCGCGCCTGCGCGCGCGGGCGCGCACCTCGGTGAGCGCGGCCGTGTAGTCGGACTCGATCTCCCCGGGCTGCAGCGGGCCGACGGCGTCGAGGAGTACCCGCAGCTGGGACGCGCCGCGGCGGGGCTCGACCGTGGTGGTGACCCCGTCGGCGAACGCGACCAGGCCGGCGCGGTCGCCGGTGCGCAGGGCCACGTGGAGGAGCAGCAGCGCCGCGTTGATGGCGTGGTCGAGCTTGGTGAGCGGCCCGGCGCCGACGCCCATGAGCCGCCCGCAGTCGATGCAGGCGAGCACAGGC
>DATBCJ010000017.1:0-1942 GCA_036270565.1 Candidatus Dormiibacterota bacterium
TCCAGGCTGAGCTCCGAGGAGATCCTCGGGGCCGACGCGGCGTACCACTTCAGCCCGGACGGCCGCACGTTCCCGCTGCGGGGCATCGGCGTGCGCATCCCGACCATGGAGGAGGTGCTCACCCGCTGGCCAGGGGTTTTCGTCAACATCGACACCAAGTCGGACGCTGTGGTGGCACCCCTCGTCGAGCTGCTGCGCAGCCTGGATGCGTTCGATCGAGTCTGCATCGGCTCGTTCTCCGATGAGCGGCTGCGCCGGGTGCGGCGGCTCTCGGGCGGGCGGGTGTGCACCTCGATGGGACCGCGCGCCATCACCACCGCGTGGCTGGCCTCGCGCACCGGTCGGATGCCTCGCTTGCAGGCAGACTGCGTCCAGGTGCCGATCCGCGCGCGTCGCCTCGTGGTCGTCGATCGTCGCTTCGTCGGCTCCGCCCACCGCGCCGGCCTCCAGGTGCACGTGTGGACCATCGACGACGAGGCGGAGATGACCCATGTCCTCGACCTCGGCGTGGACGCGGTCATGACCGACCGCCCGCGGCTGCTCCGCGACGTGCTCACGGCTCGGGGCGAATGGCACGGCGCAACGCTGGTGTCGGCGTAACCTACGCGCATGCTGGCGAGCGACACAGGCGCCCGACACATCCCCGCCTCACCCCGGCAGGACTGGTACAGCGCCGACGAGCACCTGCGCTGGTTGCTGCGCGACAGTGTCGGCGAGGCGGTGTGGCCGGTCGCCGACGCGGCGCTGCGCGAGCTCGGGGAGCTGGTGCCGCAGCGCGTCGAGGCGCTGGCTGTCGACGCCGACCGTCACCCTCCGGCGCTGCACCAGTACGACGCGCGTGGCGAGCGCATCGATGAGATCGAGTTCCATCCCGCCTATGACGAGCTGATCAACACGGTGCTGGGTTTTGGCACGGTGCGGTCCGCTCACGTCCGCGGCTGGCGAGGGCTGTCCGGTGTCGCTCCGCGCGCGCTGAGCAGCGCCATGTCGTACATGTTCCTCCAGGCCGACCAGGCGATCACCGGTTGCCCGGTCGGGATGATGGATGCGATGGCCCGCTGTCTATCTCGCAACGACGCGGAGCTGGCCGCACGGTGGGTGCCGCGCATCGCCGACGACACCGGGAACCACCTCACCTCGGCGATGTTCCTCACCGAGAAGGCGGGCGGTTCAGACGTCGGCGCCAACGAGACGGTGGCGGTGCGCGCCGGCGACGGCAACTGGCGGCTGCATGGAGAGAAATGGTTCGCCAGCTGCCCCCACTCCGACCTCGTGCTGGTGATGGCGCGACCCGAGGGTGCGCCGCCGGGCCCTGCAGGCCTGGGCCTCTTCCTGATGCCGCACGTTCTCGAGGACGGTTCGCGCAACGCCATCCTCATCCACCGGCTCAAGGACAAATACGGCACGCGGGCTATGGCCTCCGGCGAGGTCGGGCTGCGGGGCGCGTTCGCGTGGCAGGTCGGTCAGCTCGACCGCGGCATGCGCCAGATGATGGACATGGTCTCGCTCACCCGCGTCGGAATCGTCACCGCCACCGCCGGCGCGATGCGTCGCAACACGGTCGAAGCGCTGAGTCACACGGCCCAGCGCAGCACGTTCGGCAGCGTGCTCCAGACCCACCCGCTGATGCGCGACAGCCTCGCCGAGCTGGTCGTCGACTCCACCGCGGCGCTGACCGGAGCGGTCGCGGCCAGCGAGATGCTCGACCTCGCCGACTCCGGGGACGCCGAGGCGAGCGGCGCGCTGCGCATGCTCACCCCTCTGTTCAAGGGCTACTTCACCGAGCGCGCCCGAACCTGCGCCACCGACGCCATGGAGATTCGAGGCGGCAACGGCTTCATCGAGGACTGGCCCGACGCGCGAATGCTTCGCGACGTCTCCGTGCACGCCATCTGGGAGGGCTCGGGCAACGTGATCGCGCTCGACGTGCTCCGTGCGCTCA
>DATBCJ010000018.1:0-3639 GCA_036270565.1 Candidatus Dormiibacterota bacterium
AGCGCGAGATCCAGGACTCGGCGTACCGCCACCAACGGCTGGTCGAGAGCGGGGAGAGGGTGATCGTGGGCGTGAATCGATTCACCGACTCCTCGCAAGCCGCGGTGGAGATCCACCGCGTCGACGCCGACCTCGAGGCCGTCCAGGTGGAACGGCTCGCCCAGCTGCGCGGCCGCCGCGACTCCGCGGCGGTGGCGCGCGCCGTCGACGAGGTGCGCCGCGCCGCTGAGGGCACCGAGAACCTCCTGCCGGTGCTGCGCCGGGCGCTGGTAGCGATGGCGACCGTGGGCGAGATCTGCAACGCTCTGCGCGACGTGTTCGGCGTGCACCGCCCGGGAGGCGACGTCTGAGGCGCCTCGGTGGCGCGGCTGGTCAGGCGACCGGAGCCGCGCTGGGGGTGGCGGCCGCCGGCGCGTAGATGGCCGCGGTGCGACGGCGCCCGTGCAGCTCGACATCCCCGCGCGACTCCCAGCAACGCCTCTCCTCGTCGCCCGCGGCCTGCACGCTGGCGGCGTCGACGAGAACCCGTCTCGGGGTGCCCTTGGCGAGCTCGCAGAGGCGTGCGGCCACGTTCACCGGGTCACCGATGACCGTGTACTCGTAGCGGCGTTCGCTGCCGATGTTGCCGGCCACAACCTTGCCGGTGGCCACCCCGATGCCGGCGTCCAGCCCGGGATGGCGGCGGCCGAGCTGCTCGACGGCAGCGCTGAGCCGGCGCGCCGCGCGCAGCGCACGGCGCGCGTGGTCCGGTTGCGGGATCGGAGCACCGAAGATGCAGAGAGCGGCGTCACCTTCGAACTTGTTGACCCATCCGCCCTCGGCCTCGACGGCTGTGACCGTGGCGGTGAAGAGGTCGTTGAGCATCGCCACCACACGATCGGGGGAGAGACGTTCGGCGAGGGCGGTCGATCCCTTGATGTCGATGAAGAGCACCGAGACCTCGCGCAGCTCGCCGCCGAGGTCGGTGTTGTCGACCGCGTACCTGGCGACGTCGGTGCCGACGTGGCGCCCGAACAGATCCCTCAGGTTCTCACGTTCGCGCAACCCGGCGGTCATCCGGTTGAACCGCAGCTGCAGGTCGCCGATCTCGCCGCTGTCGGCGATCGGCACGGTTGCCGATAGGTCACCCGCCTCGACGCGTTCCATGATGCGCTGCAACGTGCGCAGCGGGTCGGCAACCGAGCCCGCGGCCAGGATGCTGGTGTACGCGCCCGCGAAGATGCCGGCTGCGGTGAGGGCGCCGAGCAGGATCAGCAGCCGGGTGTGATCGGTGTCCTGCTCCTGGAGGAGCGCGAGCACGATGCCGACCAGCGGGATGCCCGAGCCGAGCAGCCAGGCCAGCAGCAGGCGGCTGCGAACACTCGGCGCGCAGGCCGTCACCTCGGGGAGCACCTCGCGCAGTCGTGCCACCACCGGGCGCATGCCGCGCTCGAGCAGCAGGAACGCGATGGCGCACGTGGTCAGCCCGCCGAGCAGGACGGTGAGCACACCCCGGAAGACCAAAACCGGCTGGACGCCGACAACGAACGCGAGCAGACAGCCCTCCATGACGGCGCCGCCAAGCCAGTAGGCAGCGGCGTACAGCGTGTGTCGCGACTGGCTGCGCAGGACGGACCGCAGCCTCGCGGGGGTCAGCTCGTCCTCGGAGGTGAGCACGGCCTCGGCCTCAGAGGCGATGCGAAACGCGGTGAGCATCCCCAGCGTCAGGGTCAGCGCCATGTAGGCCCCGGTGGCGATCGCCAGGATCTCGATGCCTCGGCTGGTCACCGCGCTGGTCGGGAAGGCCAGGACCGCGATCGCAAAGGTGATCGCCGCGCCGCCGATGTTGGCGAGCGCGAGGGTCAACGCGGTGATCCAGCGAGCCCGACGAATCTCTGGGTCGGAGCGTGTGAAGATGCAGCGCATCTCCCTGCGCGCGCTCAGCAGCACGTCCACACCGGCATCGTACGACCTCGGTCCGCCGCGCCCGCGACTTCGCGACTATCCTGCGAGCATGCCCAGGACCACTCGCAACCAGCCGCAGCCCGAGTCGGTGGACGACGCGCCGCTCCCCGCATCGTCAGCCGCCGCCTCCTCGAACGGCAGCGCGGGCGAGCCCGGCTCGGCCACCGAGCGGGCCATCAACGTCCTGCGCAAGCGGCGCTACGACGCGGTGCACCGCGGTGGCGCCGCCGAGCGCACCCAGCATCCCAAGGGCAAGCTGACCGCTCGCGAGCGGGTGGAGCGGTTCCTCGACCCCGGCTCCTTCACTGAGATCGACGTGTTCGCGGTCCATCGCAACACCAACTTCGCCATGGAGGAACGGCGCATCCGCGGTGACGGCGTGGTCACCGGGTGGGGCACGGTTGACGGCCGCCAGGTGTTCGTCTTCAGCCACGACGCGTCCGTCTTCGGCGGATCGCTGGGCGAGGTGTTCGCCGAGAAGGTCACCAAGATCATGGACCTGGCGGTGCGCACCGGCTGCCCATGCGTGGGCATCAACGACTCCGGGGGTGCGCGCATCCAGGAGGGCGTGGTCTCGCTGGCCGGTTACGCCGAGATCTTCTTCCGCAATGTCGAGGCGAGCGGGGTCATTCCCCAGCTCTCGCTCATCGTGGGACCGTGCACCGGCGGTGCGGTGTACTCACCCGCCATGACCGACTTCATCTTCATGGTGCGCAAGGTGGGCTACATGTTCATCACCGGCCCCGACGTCATCAGGGTGACCACCGGCGAGGTGGTGACGTTCGAGGACCTGGGCGGCTCCGACGTGCACAACCAGCGCAGTGGTGTGGCTCATTTCAACGCCGACACCGAGGACGAGGCGTTCACTCAGATGCGCGCGCTGCTCGGCTACCTCCCCGCCAACAACAACGAGCAGCCGCCCTACAAAGACACCCTCGACGACCCCCTCCGCGCCGACGCCGAGCTGCAGTCGATCATCCCGGACAACGCCAACCAGCCGTACGACATGCGCGCGGTGGTGGGTCGCGTCGTCGACGACGGCAACTTCCTCGAGGTGATGCCGTACCACGCGCAGAACATCATCTGCGGGTTCGGTCGCCTCGACGGCCACTCCGTCGGCGTGGTGGGCAACCAGCCGCGCGTGCTGGCGGGCGCGCTCGACATCGAGGCGTCGATCAAGGCGGCGCGCTTCGTGCGCTTCTGCGACGCTTTCAACGTGCCGCTGGTCACCTTCGTCGACGTGCCCGGGTTCCTTCCCGGCACCGACCAGGAGTACGGCGGGATCATCCGCCATGGCGCCAAGCTGCTGTACGCGTACTGCGAGGCGACGGTCCCGAAGCTGACGGTGATCACCCGCAAGGCCTACGGCGGCGCCTACGACGTCATGTGCAGCAAGCACATCCGCGCTGACTACAACGTCGCCTGGCCAACCGCCGAGATCGCGGTGATGGGCCCGCAGGGCGCGGTCAGCATCATCTTCAAGCGCGAGATCGCCGCCTCCGACGATCCCGCCGCGCGCACCGGCGAGCTGATCAACCAGTACCGCGAGCAGTTCGCCAACCCCTACTACGCGGCGGAGCGTGGATACATCGACGACGTCATCGAGCCCAAGCAGACGCGCGCCGCTCTCATCAAGGCGCTGCACATGGCCATGGGCAAGCAGGTCAGCCTGCCGCCGCGCAAGCACGGCAACAT
>DATBCJ010000019.1:0-24150 GCA_036270565.1 Candidatus Dormiibacterota bacterium
ATCGAGGAGGGTTGCCTGCGCCGCAGCAGCGGTGAACGCCCGGTGCTCTCGCTGACAGCGCTCGGGCACAGCGTCCTCGACGGCGGCGGCGTTGACGTCGAGGTCGAGGTGGAGGTTGCCGGGTCGGCCGCCCGCGATCGAAGCCACGCCGGCGCCCCAGGACCGGACCTCCTCGATCCATCGGCGGGTGAGCGATTCGAGCGGCTGCGCGCCTGGCGGCGAGCCGCCTCCCTGGACGCGGCGGTCCCAGCCTACGTCGTGTTCGGCGACCGCACCCTGCGCGAGCTCGCCCATCGCAACCCCTCGACCGCGGGTGCGCTGGCGGGGGTCCCCGGCGTCGGTCCGGCCAAGCTCGCCCGCTACGGCGAGGAGGTCCTGCGCGTGCTCGCCGCGGAGCCGTCGTGATCCAGCATCCCTCGGCGAGCTTCGCCTTCACCGCCCGCTGCCGGATCGTCAATCGCCCGGGGATGCTCGGCCAGCTCACCTCCGCCATCGGACAGCTCGGCGGTGACATCCGCGGCATCGACATCGTGCGCGTCGACCGCGGCGCGATCGTCCGCGACATCACCGTCCTCGCCGCCGACGCCGACCACGCCCAGCAGCTCGTGGAGATGATGAAGAACCTCCCCGGCGTGGAGGTGCTGGAGTACTCCGACCGAACCTTTCTTGCCCACCTCGGCGGCAAGATCGAGGTGGTTCCCCGCACCGCGATCCGCACCCGTGAGGACCTCTCGATGGTGTACACACCCGGCGTCGCGCGCATCAGCCTGGCCATCGCGGCCGACCACTCCCGCGCCCGTAACCTGACCATCAAGCGCAACTGTGTCGCCATCGTCACCGACGGCAGCGCAGTGCTCGGGCTCGGCAACATCGGACCGGAGGCGGCGCTGCCGGTGATGGAGGGCAAGTCGATGCTCTTCAAGGAGTTCGGCAGGGTCGACGCCTTCCCGATCTGCCTGGCCACGCAGGACGTCGACGAGATCGTCGCCACCGTGGTCAACATCGCCCCCACGTTCGGCGGCATCAACCTCGAGGACATCTCGGGCCCGCGCTGCTTTGTGATCGAGGAGCGGCTGTCCGAGCTGCTCGACATCCCCGTGTTTCACGATGACCAGCACGGCACCGCCGTGGTCGTGCTGGCGGCGCTGCTCAACGCGCTGAAGGTGGTCAGCAAACGACTCGAGGATGTGCGCATCGTCTGCCTCGGCGTCGGCGCCGCCGGCACCGCGGTGACCCGTCTGCTGCTCGCCGCCGGCGCCCGCGACATCGTCGGCGTCGACCGCGCCGGGATCATCCACGCGGACATCGACGGCCTCACCGACTCCCACCGGTGGTACGCCGAGCACACCAACCCTCGGCGCATCCGGGGCACGCTCGCGGAGGCGCTCGAGGGCGCAGACGTGTTCATCGGCACCAGCCTGGCCGGGCTGCTCGACGCGCGGCTGGTGAGCAGGATGGCCGATCTGCCCATCGTGTTCGCGCTGGCCAACCCCGAGCCGGAGGTTCAGCCCGAGGCGATCGAGGGCGTCGCCGCGGTGATCGCCACCGGGCGGAGCGACTATCCCAACCAGATCAACAACGTGCTCTGCTTCCCGGGGTTCTTCCGCGGCCTGCTCGACAGCGGCGCCCGCCAGATCACCGACGGCATGAAGCTGGCGGCGGCGCGGGCGATCGCCGGCAGCGTCGGCGAAGACCTCCACCCTGAGTACATCATCCCGTCGGTGTTCAACCGCACCGTCGCCCCCGCGGTCGCCGCCGCCGTGGGCGCCGAGGCGATGCGCAGCGGGCTGGCCCACGAGCTGGCCGACCTGGTCGATCCGCTGCACATCGTTGACGATCCCGCCCTCGCCTGAGCCGGCCACCCGCCCGGACCGCGCCACACACCCCGTCCGGTACCCTCGATCGGTGACCACGCTCCCTGCGCCCGCCGCCACCATGACCGGCGCGGCCCGCTTCCTGGCCGCGGCGCGGCAGCAACCCGTGGATCGCACGCCCGTGTGGTTCATGCGCCAGGCGGGACGCTGCCTGGCCGCCTACAGGGAGCTGCGCGAGCACTACGACATCCTCACCATCACGCGGACGCCCGAGCTGTGCGCGCGGGTCACGCTGATGCCGGTGGACGAGTTCGGAGTCGACGCCGCGGTTCTCTACGCCGACATCATGCTGCCGCTGTTCGGGATGGGTGTGCCGTTCAGCATCGACCCCGGCCTGGGGCCGGTGATCCACGAGCCGGTGCGCGACCTGGGCGCGGTGCGGGCCCTGCGCATCGTCGAGGCCGAGGACGCCACGCCGGAGCTGTTCGAGGCAATTCGTCTGGTCCGCGAAGAGCTCGATGGGCGCACCGCGGTCCTGGGCTTCGCCGGGGCGCCGTTCACGGTGGCCTCATACCTCATCGAAGGGCGGCCCACCAAGGACTTCGCGCGCAGCAAGGCCCTGATGTACGGCCAGCCCGCGGTATGGCACGAGCTCATGGCGACACTCACCGAGGTGACCATCCGCTACCTGCGCGCCCAGGTTGCGGCCGGCGCGCAGGCGCTCCAGCTCTTCGATTCCTGGATCGGCGCGCTCGGCGCGGCGGAATACGCGGAGTACGTGCTCCCCCACGTGCGACGGATCTTCGACGCGGTGGCCGGCACCGTTCCGACCATCCACTTCGGCACCTCGACCGCGCATCTGCTCGAGCTGATGGCGGGCGCGGGTTCCGACGCGGTCTCCGTCGACTGGAGGCTGCGCCTCGACGACGCCTGGTCGCGCATCGGCGAGCACGCCATCCAGGGCAACCTTGACCCCACCGTCTGCCTGGCGCCCTGGCCCGTGGTGGAGCGCGAGACGCGCCGCGTTCTCGCCGAAGCCGGAGGCAGGCGTGGGCACATCTTCAACCTCGGTCACGGGGTCCTCGCCGACACACCCAGTGAGACGCTGCGCAGCATCGTCGAGCTGGTGCACGCGGACACCGCGACCAAGGCCGCAGGGTGACCGCCGGCACACCGTCGCGGCGTCCGGTGGGCGTGCTGCTGCTCACCTTCGGGTCGGCGGTGACGTCGGCCGACGTGCCCGCCTACCTGCGCAGTGTGCGCGGCGGACGCGAGCCGTCCCAGGAGCTCGTCGCCGAGTTCAAGAGGCGGTTCGATCTGATCGGGCGTTCACCGCTCATCGACGTCACCCTCCAGCAGGCGGCCGAGCTGGAGCGGGCGCTGGTCGCGCGCGAGGGGCCGGGCTCATTCCGCGTCGCGGCCGGCATGCTGCACTCCGCCCCCCTCGTCGAGGACTCGCTGCGATGGCTGGTCGACGCCGGGGCGGCCTCTGTGGTCGCGATCGTGCTGGCCCCGCAGTATTCGCCCTTGATCCTCGCCGGCTACCAGCGCGTGCTCGACGGCTGCGCTGCGGCGGTGGCACCGGGTGTGCCGGTGCGCATCGCCGGGGCGTGGCATCTCAATGGGCCGTGGATCAGCTCGCTCGCCGGCTCGGTGCGCGCAGCTCTGGAAGCGCTCGGAGCTGCTGGCCGCGACCACGTCGGCGTGGTGTTCACCGCGCACAGCCTGCCGCGGCCGGTGATCGAGCGCGATCCCGGCTACATGGTGCAGATCGATGACACCGTCGCCGCCGTCGCCGCGCGCGCAGGCCTGGCGCCGGGAGGATGGACGTTTGCATTCCAGAGCGCGGGACACACACCCGAGGAATGGCTGAAGCCCGACCTCACAGAGGTGATGCCGCAGCTCCGTGACAGGGGTGTCCGCGACGTGCTCGTGGTCCCGGTGCAGTTCGTCGCCGACCACCTCGAGATTCTCTACGACATCGACGTCGCCGCCGCCGAACAGGCGGCCGCCGTGGGTCTCGGCTTTCACCGCATCGCCATGCCCAACGCGAGCCCGCGCTTCATCGCCGCCCTCGTCGATGTCGTCGATCGCGAGCTGGCGACCAGCGCGATCTGAGCCGGACACCCGCGCTGCGCGGGGCGTCATCGATCCGCAAGGTAGCCACCGCTAGGCTGCGATTCACGCAATCGTGCTCTCCCTTCCCGCGGCGCGCCGCGGCGGCTCGTGAGCCGCCGCCGCGCCGTCCCTGGTCCAGAGACAACGCTCGGCGCGTCATGAAGATGCAAGGGGGCGAACGTACGGTCGCACTCCCATGAGGTTCGTCCCCCCGCTGCTCAAGCGCGGCCGATACCGGGTCGCCGGGGCAGCCGGCGTCCTGTTGCTGATCGCCGGCGTCCTCGGGCTCATGCTGGTGCGCGGGAGCGCGGCGACCCCGCAGTACCGCACCGCCTCCGCCACCCTCGGCACGGTCAGGCAGACGCTGTCGTTGACCGGCAACCTCACCCCGGTGGCGCAGTCGAACCTCAACTTCCAGGTGGCCGGCACGGTCACCGCGATCGATGTGACAGTGGGGCAAACCGTCACCGCCGGTCAGGTGCTGGCCACGGTCGACCCCACGTCGCTACAGGTTGCTCTCACCCAGGCGCAGGCCAATCTCGTCGCCGCGCTGGCCAAGCAGGCCGCCGACCAATCGTCGAGCTCCAGCTCCACCGCGGCGCAGCAGCTGGCCACAGCGCAGACCTCGCTGGCCAACGACCAGACCGCCTACGCCGACACCGTCGCCGTCGACAACCAGACCATCAAGAGCGACCAGCACACCATCGCCAACGACCAGGCGACTGTCAACGCCGACAACCAGGCGGTGGCGCAGGCACAGCAGCGCTACAGCAACGACGGCTGCAGCAGCTCCTCGTCGTCAGCGACCTGCCAGAGCGATCAGCAGAACCTCTCCGCCGCGCAGCAGCAGCTGAGCAAGGACCAGCAGTCCCTGGCGACGGCGCAGGCGGGGTTGCCCACGGACCAGGTTCGCGGCCAGCAGTCCAACGACCAGGCCGCGGCCCGCGTCGCTGCGGACCGGACGGCACTGTCGAACGCGGAGTCGGCCAGCAGCAGCGCCAGCTCCTCGGCCTCCCAGGCCGCCGCCGCGGCACAGGACGGCGCCACCGTCAACCAGGCGCAGCAGGCGGTGACCACCGCCCAGACCGCCCTCACCAACGCAACCCTGACGGCGCCCACCGGCGGTCAGGTTGCGCAGATCAACACGGCGGTCGGCAACATTGTCAGTGGCGCGGCGACGCCCGCCTCGTCGAGCGCCAGCGCAAGTTCGTCAGCGGCGCAGTTCATCATTCTCAGTCCCGGCTCCTTCCAGGTCACCAGCACCGTCAGTGACAGCGTGGTCAGCGAGGTGGCGACCGGGCAGAGCGCGGTGGTCACCGCAGCCGGCTCGACCAACGGGCTGGCCGCCACGGTGACCTCCGTCGGCGAGATCGCGACCATCAGCTCAGGGGTGGCGACCTTCCCGGTCACGGTGCAGATCACGGGAACCCATCCCGCGCTGCGCGACGGCCTGTCGGCGACCGTGACCGTGGTCGTCAACCAGGTCGTCGGCGTGCTCACGGTGCCCACCAGCGCGGTGCACACCAACGGCGCCGCCTCGACCGTGCAGGTGATGAAAAATGGTGTCCCGTCCACCGTCGTCGTCACCGTCGGAGCCGCCGACGCGACGCGCACCCAGATCACCTCCGGTCTGTCTGCGGGCGACACCGTCGTGATCGCCACGGTGACCAGCACGGTGCCGTCGGCGGCATCCGGAAACGGAACGCCGCGCCGCACCGGCGGAGGTGGACTCACCGGCGGGGGCGGCGGCTTCGCGGTTCCCGGCGGCTGACCGTGGCGCAGCCTCTCATCGACATCAGCCATGTCTCCAAGATCTACGGGCGCGGCGACGTCGCCGTCAGCGCTGTCGACGACGTCAGCCTGAGCATCGACCAGGGCGAGTTCGTGGCGGTCATGGGCGCATCGGGCTCGGGGAAGTCGACGCTGATGAACATCCTCGGCTGCCTCGACGTTCCGACCACCGGCCGCTACCGCTTTGCCGGTGACGAGGTGGCCACCATGTCCGAGGCTCAGCTCGCCCAGGTGCGCAACCGGCGCATCGGCTTCGTGTTCCAGCAGTTCCAGCTGCTGGCGTCACTGCCGGCGTGGCGAAACGTGGAGCTGCCCCTCCTCTATCGTTCAGCCACCCACCGCAAGCTCCGTGCCGCGGCGGCGCTGCAGAGTGTGGGGTTGAGCGATCGCATCCACCACCTGCCCGCCGAGCTCTCGGGCGGGCAGCAGCAGCGCGTCGCCATCGCGCGTGCGCTGGTCACCGATCCCGACCTGGTGCTCGCGGACGAGCCCACCGGCAACCTCGACAGTGCCTCGAGCGGCGAGATCCTCGACATCCTCGTGAACCTCCACGCGTCCGGCCGCACCATCGTGCTGATCACCCACGACGCTCACGTCGCCTCCGTCGCCACCCGTCAGCTGACCATGCGTGACGGCCGCGTGCTCGAAGCGGTGGCCGCGTGAGCCTGTTCCGCACCTTCGAGACGGGGTTCCGCGGCATCGCGTCTCACCGGCTACGCTCCATCCTGACCACGCTCGGCATCCTCTTCGGCGTTGCCGCGGTGATCTCCACGGTCGGGATCGGCCAGGCCTCGTCCGACGCGGTGAACAGCAGGATCGCACAGCTTGGCACCAACGAGCTGACCATCTCCGGAGGCTCCTCGGTCAGCAGCGGTGTTCGCGGCGGTGCAGGCAGCGCGCAGACGCTCACCATGGCCGACGTCACCGGCCTCTCCGACAAGGGCAATGCGCCTGATGTCGTCGCCGTGGCCCCGGAGAACCAGACGTCCTCCACGATCGTCAACGGCGCCACCAACGCCACCACGACCGTCGAGGGCAGCACGCAGGGCTGGCTGACCGCGAACTCCCGCTCGCTGGCGGACGGAACGTTCCTGACCAGCGGCAACGTCGCCAACCACGCCCTGTTCGTGGTGCTCGGCTCGACAACCGCGTCGAACCTCGGCGCGCAGGTCGGCGCGCAGGTGAACATCGCCTCGACCCCGTTCACCGTCGTTGGCATCCTGCAATCAACGGGTGGTTCCGGCTTCACCAACGCCGACGACATCGCGGTGATCCCGCTGACCACCGACCAGGACCTGCTCACCGGACAGGGCAAGGTGCAGCGCATCGTGATCGCGTCGTCGAGCTCAGCGACGGTGGGCTCGGCATACATCGAGGCCGATCAGCTGCTCCTCCAGACGCACCACATCACCGACGCCGCCGCCGCCGACTTCAGCATCGTCAGCCAGAGCTCCTTCCTGAGCACAGCGCAGTCGGTGACCACCACGCTGACGCTTCTGCTCGCCAGCATCGCGGCGATCTCACTGCTGGTTGGTGGCATCGGTGTCATGAACATCATGCTGGTCACCGTCACCGAGCGCACCGGGGAGATCGGCCTGCGCAAGGCGGTCGGAGCCACACCCGCAGACGTGCTCAGGCAATTCCTCGTGGAGGCGGCCACGCTCAGCGTGGTGGGTGGCATCCTCGGCGTGGCGGTCGCCTTTGCGGTGGGTGCTGTGCTGCCCCACGTCACCAGCATCGCCATCCACATCACCCCCCTGCCCGTGGTCGTGGCGGTCGGCGTGGCGGCTGCGGTGGGGCTCATCTTCGGCGTCTATCCCGCGGCACGAGCCTCTCGACTCGCGCCCATCGTGGCACTGCGTTCGCAGTGACCCTGTCAACCGACATGTCGCGGAGAATCGGTATGCCATCCCCGACCAGGCTTCTCCTGTGTTGTTCGGTGATCGCCCTCGCCGGATGCGGATCCGCCAGCGCGAGCAACGGCCCGGGCGGCACGCCCACCCCGTCGGCCGCAGCCCGCGCTCCGGGCGCCGGGACCGCCGGCCAACTGGTCCAGGTGAACGGCCCCAACCTGACCCTGAGCACCGCCGGCGGTGACGTCGCGGTGGCGTACACCAGCGGGACGGTCATCACCACCACCAGCACCGGAACGCCGGGAGACATCGTCGCCGGCGTGTGCGTCGTGATCGCCGGCCAGAAGGACGCCACGGGCCTGGTGACCGCCACCACGGTGCGGCTGAGCCAGCCGGTCGCCGGCTCCTGCGCGCCGGGCCGGCCGGTGGGCGGGGGTGGCGGGTCACCCAGGGCCTTCCCGTCGGGGGCAGCGCGCCCGTCGGGGGCAGCGCGCCCGTCGGGGGCAGCGCGCCCGTCGGGGGCGCCGAGCTTGAATCCCAACGCTTCGTTCGTCAGCGGCGTCGTGACGGCGGTGAGCGGCACCACCGTGACTATCCGGACGACCGCGGGCTCTACCAGCGCGGTGACGGTGCCGACCACGCTGTCCATCACCGAGTCCTCGGTGGCCAGCGCGGCCGATCTCATCGTGGACAGCTGCGTACGCGCCATCGGCCGCAAGAATCCCCAGGGGGTGGTCCAGGCGACGGCGCTGACGATTCAACCGGCCAACGCGAGCGGTTCGTGCACGTTCGGTGGCGGGGGAGGCTTCGGGTTCGGCGGTGGCGGTCGGTTCAACGGCGGGGTGCCCAGCCCGGCCGCCTGAGCAAGCGCGGCGGCCCGGCTCAGCCCCGGTCAGCGACCCGGTTGATGATCTCGTTCATCGCGTCGAGGCGTTCGGCCACGGTGCCGAGAACGGTCCTGGCCTCCGCCGGCAAAACACCAAACGTGCCGTCGTCGAGCATCGAGACGTAGCCGACCGCCACGACAAGCGGCTGGCGGAGCTCATGGCAGAGCAGCCCGATGGGGTCGGGGTCGCGCAGCGCGGGCGCGGCCACGGGTTCCTCGTTGGAGTGCTCGTCCATGGCTGCCGTCGATCATAGACCTCGGACGCCGGGCGGCAGACGGACGGGCATTGGGCGGCGCGGATGGCCGTGGCGGAAACCGCCGATATACTCCCGCCGTGCATCGGTGGGGCCGCTTCGTGTACGCCCGCCGCCGTAGCGTGCTCGCCCTCTGCATCGCCGGCTTCGTCCTGTCCATCGTGGCGATTGCCAGCGGGGGCGTACCGCGCAACGCCAACAGCTTCGACTTCGAATCCGCTCGCGGCTTCACGCTCATGTCCGAGCAGCTGCCGGCCAACGGGGTCAACTTCACGCTGATCCTGGGCGACGGCCGCCGAGCCGCCACCGACCCCGCCTTCCACCGCGAGGTGACCCAGGCCCTGGCTCCGCTCGCCGGCGACCACCGCGTCGTCGCCATCGAGACGCCGTACACCGCGCCCACCGCCACGGCCGCACCGATGATCTCCGCCGACGGGCACAGGATCCTCGCCGTCGTCTCGCTCAACGTCGACTTCACGACCGCGCGCAGGCAGTTCGGTGAGATGCGCGCCGAGGTCGCCGCGCCGCCCTCTCTCAGCGTCGTTGCCAGCGGTGATGTGCCGCTCGCCTATGACTTCGACAACCTGCTCGCCGCCGACCTCGAGAAGGCGGAGATCGGCTCCTCGCTGGTCGCGCTGGTGCTGCTGCTGATCGTGTTCGGAACCGGTGTCGCGGCACTGGTGTGCCTCGCCATCGGGCTGCTCGCGGTGACCGGCGGTGTCGGCGCGGCCCTGCTGCTGGCTCACGTCACCGACGTGTCGACGTACGCGCTCAACATCGTCACCCTGATCGGGCTGGGCATCGCCATTGACTATTCCCTGTTCATCGTCAGCCGATTCCGCGAGGAGCTGGCGACGGGTCGCGACGTTGCGCAGGCCGTTGCCGTGGCGATGGCCACGGCGGGGCGAGCCATCCTCTTTAGCGGGCTCACCGTCACCATCGGCCTGTCGGCGATGCTGTTCTATCGCGGCACATTCCTGGTGTCGATGGGCATCTGCGGGGCGATCGTGGTGGCGATGTCCGTGCTGCTGGCGCTGACCTTCCTGCCCGCCGTGCTCTCGATGCTCGGCACGCGCATCAACCGCCTCAGTGTGCCCATCCTGCGCCCTCGGCCACACGGCGAGGGGACCTGGCACCGCATCGCTGTTGCGGTGATGCGCCGTCCGGTGCTCGTGCTGCTACCGACCATCGCGGTGTTGCTGGCGGCCGGCTCGCCCTTCCTGCACATGCAGCTGGCTAACACCGACGTCACCCAGCTGCCTCCGGACGCCGAGGCGCGCCAGGGCGCCGAGCTGCTGGCGTCGGCGTTTCCCAGCCAGGGCGCCAATCTCATCGACGTCGTCGTCGACTTCACCAGCGGGTCTCCCCTCTCCCCCGCCAACGTGGCCACCGCGGCCGCGCTGCGCGACCGGCTGCGCTCCACTCCCGGCGTTGCCGCCGTGCGCGGCTACGTCGACGTCGACCCCGCCCTGTCGGTGGCCGCCTACCAGCAGCTCTACTCCGGGGGTGCAGTGGGCTCACTTCCCCCGGCCGCGCGGGACGTGGTGAGGCGCACCGTGGGCCGGAGCATCGCGGTGCTCGAGGTGGTGACGCCGTCGCTCCCCGCCAGCCCGCAGGCGCACGACCTGGTGCGCACGCTGCGCGCCGAGAGCACCGTCGGCGGCGCCACCGTGGTGGTCACCGGCGACACGGCCTTCGACATTGACTTCGTCGGCTACATCGTGCACCAGACCCCGCTCGCGGTCGGGTTCGCGATGGTCACCACCGTGCTCGTGCTGTTCTTCCTGCTGCGCTCTCTGATCCTGCCGATCAAGGCCGTGCTGATGAACCTGCTGTCGCTGAGCGCGGCGTTCGGGGCGATGGTGTGGATCTTCCAAGACGGTCACCTGTCCGGCCTGCTCAACGTGACACCGGGCGCGATCGATCCGACGCTGCCGGTGCTGCTCTTCTGCGTGGTCTTCGGGCTGTCCATGGACTACGAGGTCTTCCTGCTGACCCGCATGCAGGAGGCCTGGCACCGAACCCACGACAACCGCCTGGCGGTGGCCGACGGGCTGGAGCGCAGCGGCCGGCTGGTCACCGGGGCGGCGGCGATCATGATCACCGTCTTCGTCGCCTTCGGCCTGGCCCGGGTGGTCACCATCAAGGCGACCGGCATCGGCATGGCCGTGGCCGTGCTCGCCGACGCCACCCTGGTTCGCGCGCTGGTCGTCCCGGCGCTGATGCGACTGCTCGGCCGGGCCAACTGGTGGGCACCGCGCTGGACTCGCCGCCTGCCCGGCCGCGCCGTCGACGACGAGCCGGCGGCCGCCTGAGCCCAGCGCGCTGGTCAGACGGCCGGCGTGGTGTCGATGACCGCGGCGGTCTCGGTCTGCCCGTTGTGGCCTTGCGCGGCCCGGACCTTGTTGAGGTACTCGGCAACCAGGCGTCGCGCGGTCGCTTCGTCGCCGACACTGGCGACGACGTGGTAGGCGGGCTCGTCGGGGTCGGGGCGCACCAGCACGAAGCCGCCGTCGACGAAAACCTTGAGCCCGTCGACGAGGTCGATGTTCTGGCCCTGGTGGTCCTCGAGCAGGCGGCGCATCACCTTGCCCTTGGCCTCCCATGGGCAGAACTCGGTGGCGGTCAGGTAGATCGAGGCCGGCAGCCGGCGGCGCATCTCGCTCAACGGCGTGTGGAACACGGCGCGCATCTCCAGCAGCTTGACCAGGGTGTACATGGCGTCGTAGGCGCCGAAGAAGTACGGCCAGATGAAGCCGCCATCGCCGTCCGTGCCCAGGCAGGTGCTCGGCGCCGCGGACGCGCGCAGCACCGCCGACGCCTCGGCTGGTGTGGCGGTGAACGAACCACCCAACTCCTCGACCAGTGAGGCGATCCACTGGGGGGTGGTCGCGGGCGCCAGCACGATCCCCGGGTGGGTTTGCATCCACCACGTCACCAGGACTCCGAAGCTCTCGTACGGGGTGAGGACGGTGCCCTCATCGTCGATGAAGGTGATCCGCTCGCCGGTCGCATTGATCATGCAGCCCACGTCGGCGTGCACGGTCCGGCTGATCAGCGCGGTCTCCTCGGGCACGGTGCGGTGGTGCGGCTGCTCGTTGAGGCCGGCGTTGAGCGGGATGGCGGTGACGCCGAGCTCGTTGAGGATCCCCGGCAGCATCATCGACGCGTGGCTGTAGTCGTAGTCGATGAGCACCCGGAAGCCGGCCGATCTGATGGCGGTGGCGTCGACGCTGCTGAGCAGGTGCTGTCGGTACTCGGCCTGCGGATCGACGTACTCGATCTCGCCCATCTCGTAGAACGCGGCGCGGCGGAAGTCCTCGCGGAAGAAGAGATTCTCGAGCTTGCGCTCGGCACGCTTGTCGATCTGCAGCCCCTCAGCATCGAAGAACCGGATGTCGGCGCTGCGCTGATCCAGTGGTGAGACGAGCACGTGCACCCCAGCGTCGCAGTGGCCGACCCTGGTGGCGAACTGGGTCACCGGGACAGGCACCTCGTTGAGGTCGCGCACACAGGCGCCCGCGCTGATCAGGCCCGACCCCAGTGCGCGCTTGATCATCCGAGAGCTGCGGGCGTGGTCGCGCGAGATCGCGATGGTCGCGTTGCGCGGCAGGGTGGCGGCGAACGCTGCGCCGAGGCGGGCACAGAACTCCGGGGTGAGCTCGACGTTGATCAGGCCGCCCATGCCGTACGACGAGAACAGCCCGCGACGCCACTCGCCGGCCCAGATCACCGACTCGTTGACGGTCGAGCCGGGCTCTACCTCCTTGTGGGGCCAGATCTTCACCCCCGCGCGCACCCGCGAGCCCACACCGATGACACAGTCGTCGCCGATGACCGTGTTCTCCTCGAGCAGGCTGCCGTTCTTGACGGTGACGTTGCGGCAGACGATGCTCTGGCGCAACCTGCAGTTCTCGCCAATGTAGGAGTGCGGCCAGATCACCGTGTTCGACACCTTGGCGTTGTCGTCGATGATGGTGTACTTGTCGATGACCGCGCGGCCGTTGATGATCGCCCCCGCCTTGAGCTTGACCTCGTCGCCGATGAACGCCGGCCCGTCGAGCTGCACGCCGATGCCGAACTCGACGCCGTCTCCGATCCAGACGTTGCCCTCGCGTCGACCCGGGATGTGCAGGCGCACCTTGCCCTCGAGCGCGTCCCAGTTGGCCTGCATGTAGGACTGGATCGACCCGATGTCGCACCAGTACCCCTGCGCGACGATGCCGAACAGCGGCTCCTTGCGGCGCAGCATCCGCGGGAAGACATCCTGTGACCAGTCCACAGAGATGTCCGGCTCGATGTGTTCGAGGACGGACGGCTCGATCACGTACACGCCGGTGTTGGCGTGGTCGCTGAAGACCTCCCCCCACGAGGGCTTTTCCAGGAACCGCTTCACCCTGCCGTCGGATTCGGTGACCACCACGCCGTATTCGAGGGGGTTGGGCACGCTCTTGAGGACGATGCTGGCGTGGCTCTGGCGGCGGCGGTGCTCCTCCATCACCCAGGTGAGGTCGAAGTCGGTGAGCGCGTCGCCGCTGATCACCAGGAAGGTGTCGTCGAGGAGATGGGCGGCGTTGCGGACGCTCCCCGCCGTGCCGAGCGGGCGGTCCTCGACCACGTATTCGACCTGCATGTCGAGGTCCGACCCGTCGCCGAGCCGGTTGCGGATCTCCGCGCCCATGTACTGCAGGGTGAGGATCACCTCGGTGATGCCGTGGTCACGGAGCAGCCTGAGGATGTGCTCGACGACCGGCGTCCCCGCCACCGGCACCAGGGGTTTGGGGTACTGGCTGGTGAGGGGCCGCAGCCGCGAGCCCTCGCCGCCGGCCATGACCACCGCCTTCATGGCCGCGCCGCCCACGGGGAATTCATCTGCACGGCCATCATAGGCTCAGTGCACGCGAGCCACCGCAGCCTCGTACACCGTGGCGAGCGTTGCCGATCGTGGCGTCTGCTCGACCACCGTGGCCGCGCGGCGCCCGAGCTCGATCAGGTCAACTCGTCCCTCGCCGGCGTCGACAACGCCCGCCCCGGCGACGGTGGCGGCGTCGAGCACGTAGCCGGCGGAGCCGTCGCCGACGCTGAGGACGGTGGCCGGCGCCGAGGGCAGGGTCGCCACCCGCGCCAGCAGCGCCGCCGACTGCCACTCGAAGCCGTGCACGATGTCCGGGGCGAAGCCGGTGGCGTCGATCAGCGCACACGCCAGCGCGCAGAACGCCAGGTAGCGGTCTCCGTCGTCGGTGGCGCCGTAGACCGCATCGCGGTCGAACTGAGCAGGTGCCTCGATGCTGAGAATGGGGATGTCGCCCGCATCCAGCGCTCCCTGGACGAGTCGGGCCTCCAGCAGCGACCCCCACGCCGGTGCCACCAGCCGCGCGATCCGTACTCCCGGCGACCGCCCGAACCCTGCGCCACGATGGTGCGGGATGACGACCACCACGTCATGCCCAAGGGCTGCGGCCTCGGCGGCGGTCGCGGCGACCAGGCCCGCGAGAGCGCCGGCGACGGCGACCGGCGCGCATTCCGCGGCAGCGATGAGCACGCGTCGCCGACCCTCGATGTCGGCGCAGCCGTTGACGTGCAGTGAGCCGTGCAGTGGGACGCGCTCGGTGCCGCGTCCTCTCTCCTCGAGCGTGATCGAGAAGTCGAGGGGCTCCGCTGTCGGGGTGGCCACGGACAGGCTGCGCGCAGCGCGGTCGACAACCAGCGCGCCGACCGGTCCCGCGTCGATCACCACGCGGTCGAACCGCGGCGTTCCCTCGCCGAAACGAAGGTGCAGGCGCCCACCGCCGGCGCCGTAGAGGATGCGCGTGACGCTGCTCGCGGGCGGTCGCATCGCTCCGTACACCGCACCGACCTCAGCGATGCCGCCGCTCTGCCACTCCAGAGGACCCCGGCTGACCTGGTCGATGCAGCGCAGCGGGGAGCAATCGTGGCCAATCGCTGCGGAGGCGATCACCGGCTGGTCGACGCTCGCGGGGACGGGCAGGCCGGCGAGCGTGTGCGCGTTGCGCAGATGGGTCCGAAAGAGCTCGTCCCAGGACGCGTCGAACCCGGAGTCGTGGTGCTCGCCGAACCACCAGAACCAGTCCGAGCCCTCGGCGATGAGCACCTCGTCCCAGGCGCGCGGGTGGGTCGACGGGGCGTCGACACCCAGCAGCGTGTCCCGGGTCGTCGCCAGCAGCCTCCACGCCCTGGTGTGGGCATCGTCGCCGATCCAGGTGCGCAGGTCGGCGTCGATCCAGGAGCCCGTCCACAGGGGCGGCAGCGTCGCGGCCGCGCCATGCTCATCGTCGAGGAAGCTGCCGATGTGGGTGGTCTGCAGTGCGGCGCTGGCCACCAGCCCCGCGTAGAGCGCGTCGAGGAACGGGGTGGCGTTCTCCGCATAGAAATCCTTGAAGTTCTCGCCGTCGAGCGCGATCGTCACCAACCGCGCTGGGCCCTCCGCCGGCTGGCGCTCCGCGATGGCGGTCAGCCGCTCCAGCAGGTCCGACGCCGCGGCCTCGGGGTCCATCGACTGATAGGTGAAGCCGATGAGGTTGCTGAGCACGGCGTCACGGAACACGAGGGACAGGCCGCTGGCGTCGGTGTGCGGCCGGTAGAGCTCGCCCGTGGCGCGGGCGTCGCGGCCCAGCGTGCGGTTCAGCACCAGCTGATCGCTGATCGCCACCCGCATGCCGGAGGCGTGCATCAGGGCGGCGGCCTGCGGCGACACCGCGCATTCCGGTGGCCACATCGCCGCCGGTCGGCACCCGACGGCCTCCTCGAAGCTGTCGAGCCCGCGATCAACCTGTTCGCGTGCGTCGGCCTCGGCGCGCAGTGGCGGCTCGGCGACGGCGAGTCCCGGGGTGGACACCCGCGCCGAGGTGGTGTCGATGAGCAGGGGCAGGATGGGGTGGTGGAAGGGGCTGGTCATCGGCTCCACCCGCCCCGATGCCACCGCCTCCCGGTACGCCGGCACGACGGCTCGGAGGAGCGCCAGCTGAGCCCGGTCGACGGTGTGCTTGTCGTGCTCGGTGAAGCCGCGGCCGCGCTGGGCGAGCGCCGCCAGCGCGGGGTCGGCCCTGATCTGGTCGGGGTCGATCCAGGCGAGCAGCGTCCACAGCTGCAGGTCGCGGAGGTCGGCCACTGCGGCGGCGGTGATGTCGCCCGCGGCAAGGCGGTCCACCAGCTCGATGTACGGGGACAGCAGCGCCACGCGACGCCCGTAGTCGTCGTGGACCGCTCCGGCGATCAAGAAGTCACGTTCGGCGCCGGTCAGGTCGGTCGCGTCACGCAGACAGAGGTCGCGATCGGCGTCCGAGAGCGCGCCCCGCGCGTACAGCTCCAGCTGGGCGAGAAGGGAGGGAACCACGTTGATGGTGACGCGCATCTGTGGGTGCCGCTCGAGCACCTGGAGCATGTGCAGGTAGTCCTTGGCCGCCCGGCGGCGCACCCAGGGAAGCACGAACAGGCCGGCGACGTCGTCGCGGTACCAGGGCTGGTGCATGTGCCACACCAGGGCGACCCCCAGCGGCCGCGCCGTCATCAGTTACCGGACGCGGAGGGGACGGTGCGGTCCTCCAGCCAGCGAGCGAACGCGACCGCGTCACCATCGCCGGCCAGGCCGCGAATCATCCCCACGACCACCCCCTGCGGCGCCAGCAGGATGAACCCATCGAGAGACAGAGCGGCCTGCACCGCCAGGAGCGCGGTGTGCAGCGGGGCGACGGTGAACACCCTGCCGCGGAGCAGGGCGGCTGCCAGCGCGGCCGCCCGGTCCAGGGGCGTCCCCTCGCCCGCGCCCTGCAGCGCCGCGGTCAGGGCTCCTCGATCCGCCTCCGACGCTTCAGCACCGGCGAAGCGCCGGGCAGCCACGCGGTTGATGAAGCCGAGGTCGGATGCGGTGAGCGCCGCATTCACTGCGACAGCTCGAAGAGCGCGTCCTCGAAGCGCACCAGGCCACCGACGACGATCTCGTCCAACCCCGGCGTGATCTCGGATCGCGCCGCGGTGAGCTCCTCCACCGTCAGGCCGAGCTCGCTGGCGATCGAGGTCAGGCGGCGTTCATCCACCGCCGCAGCTTATCGGCCCGCACCCGGTCTGGCGCCCCTCCCGTCGCGGCTCAGCCTGCGGCGCTCGGCTGGGGGACGGGCACGCGCTGGCGGACGGCGATGTAGCGCATCCTCTCCAGGAACCCATCGATGATCTCCGGCCAGGCGAAGTCGGCGGCGTCGCGGCGCGCCGCCGCCTGGAGGCGCTGCGAGAGCTCGGGGCGCTCGACCAGCCCGCTGAGCGCGCTGGCCAGCTCGGTGCCCTCGGCGGTCTCGACGACGATGGCGTTGCCGTAGGGGCGGGCGTACTCCTCACCGGTGGCGCCGACCACGGCGACTCCCCCGGCCGCCATCGCCTCGAGGCCGACCAGGCCGAAGGGCTCGTGGCCGGAGTTGGCGAGAACGGCGGTTGCGGCAACCGAGATCGCCGGGAGCACCGCCTCGGGGAGGAAGCGGCGCAGGTTGACGATCGGGGCAGCCCCGGTCTCCGCCAGCGACCGCGCGACGTCGGCTGCGCCCTCGACGGGCTCGTTCCAGTCGGCGACGTCGAGGCCGAGGTGGCGGGCGTGCCCGAGCACGCCGTGGCCGAATGACTCGATCCCGCCGCGCATCAACAACCGGGCGCGCAGGCCGCGGGCGCGCAGCTCGGCGATGGCGTCCATGCTCTGGTGCCACCTCTTGTCCGGGCTGAAACGGCCGATCTTGAAGGTCAGGCAGGGCGACCCGGCGGCGTCGCTGATGACCCGGGCCGCGCCCCCATCCACGGGCTGGAGCGCCTCGACGGGGATGCCGTTGGGGATGACCACGGGGTTGACCCCGTGCGGCCACATCAGGTGCTTCATGTACCGGCTGACCGTGGTCACGGTCGCGGCGCGCTCGAGCGCGCGCCAGTCCATGTTGTCGAACCCGAAGTGGTTGTTGGCGTTCCACAGGATGACGCAGTGGTCGCGCATGCCGATCTCGCGCAGCCCTCTGTCGAGGATGCCCACGAAGTCGGCGGTCTGCCACTCCTCGCAGAGGATGGCCAGAACCCGTCCGCCCGCCGCCGCGGGTCGCACCGAGCCGTCGCGCAGCAGCGGCGGCAGCTCGTGCCACATCTCCTCGATCTTCTCCTGCTCGCCGTCGTAGACGCCGGCGGGGTGGCGGCGGCTCACCGACTGGCAGAAGCGCACCAGGCGCAGGCCGTCGACGGTTTCCTCTGCCGGCCTGGCGGGGTCGCCGACGAAATACAACGAGGTGCGAAAGCCCATCGCGGCGAAGGCCCTGCACATCTCCTTGGCGCGCACCCCGAGGCCGCCCGCCTGACTGTACTGGTCCGGTCCCTCGAACGACACCATCGCGATCTCGAGCGTCGCCGGAGTGAACATCGATCAGAGTGTGCCTGCTCGCCGCATCGCTTGGCGACCGGTGCGGCCTGGAGCTGGACGCGAGCTGACCCACCACGGCGGATCGCGACCTGGCGTCACCGTCCCGTGGCGAGATGGTGGGCTGCTTCGTCGTTCGACCTGGCGCAGACTGCCGGCAGGCGGAGTGTCCGGCGCCCGCCAGCCGGCGCTCTGCTTTTTTGTGCCCTCAGATCCGCAGCAGGGCCGCCGCGTTGGCGCCGGTGACCAGTGCCCGCTCGGCGTCATCGAGGCCGGCGTCATCGAGCGCGCGCAGGTACCTGGGCACGCCGAGCAGCGGATGATCCGACCCCAGCAGGATGCGCTCCGCGCCCACGGCGTCGAGCACCGCCCGGTACACCGAGGGCTGGTACACGAACGGCTGCGCGGCGGTGTCGAAGTACAGCCGTTCGCAGACGTCACGCACCTCGCGAATGTGCCCGTACAGCGGCAGGCCGCCGCCGAGGTGTGCACAGATGAGCGTCAGCTCGCTCCAGCGCTGAGCGAACTGGATGACGCGGTCCGGGGTCACCGCGCCTTTGCCGGGATAGTCGTGGCCCACCGGTTCGCTGCAGTGCAGAGTCCAGGGCATGTCGACGGCAACGGACGCACGCACCGCCGCGTCGACACCGTCGCCGAACAACCCCCATCCCTGCGCGTCCGCGTTCAACTCGCCGATACCGCGCAGCCCCAGACGGGCACATCGGGTCACCTCGTCCGCGGCCCCGGGGTCGGCGGGCTGGATGACCCCGAAGCCCACCAGCCGGCTGGGAAAACGGCGGCAGGCGCCGGCGACGTAGTCGTTGCCCTCGGCGCACAGACCAGGGTCGGCGAACGGCCAGCTGAAGCACACCGCGCGGTCGACATGCTGCTCGTCCATCGCGGCCACCAGGGATTCCGCCGATGCGGTTGTCTGGCCGCCCGCGTGGCAGGCTGCAAACCACGGCTCGGCTGACATGATCTGGTCGAGATTGTCTCGAACCCGGTCGGGCAGGATATGAACGTGCGCGTCGACGATCATCCGGTGCACACATCCATCACGGTGAGCGGACATCGTAGACGGTGACGTGGTCGCTGCGGGCCACCACCGGAAACCCCTGGGCGGCCCACCATTTCAGGCCCACCTGGTTGTCCACCACGCCGGGGGCGTCGAGGCGGTCGTCGATCTCCGCGTACCCGACGTGGTAGCGGACGAGCAGGCCGAACACCGCGCAGCTCGAACGCGGCTGACCCTGACAGCCCTCGAGCATGGTGCGCACGTCGTTGTATCGCGTGCCGAAATCGGTGCCGTAGCTCCACAACCAGCCGTAGTAGCCCATCACGGCGGTGCGACCGGCGACGATGAGCACAGGATCGTTGGGCTGACCCTCGGTGAGGAACACCGCGTGCGCCGGCGTCGAGCCGGCCACGGTTGTCGCCATGCGCGCGTCGTCAGCCGACACCATCGTGTACGGCCCCCCCACCGCGTCCGTCGCCGGTGTCCACGGCATCAGGCGAAGCAGCACCAGCACGCCGGTGAGCAGCACGCTGCCGGCCAGGATGAATGACCCCACCCCGGGCCACCATCCCCGCCACCAGCGCACCACCAGGGTCCCGAGCAGCAGCGCCACGCCGAGGTACCAGTACGCGAACAGCTTGGTGTTGTCCCAGTCCCAGGACTGGAAGACGACCACGTTGGCGACCAGGAAGACCGCCAGGAACGGGACTACGACGCGCAGCAGGTCGGTCGGGAACAGCTCGGTGACGCGGCGAGCTTTGACGCCCATCTCTCCCGAGAGCCTGGTGGCGGCGAGGGCGGCGAGCAGCAGCGCGCAGAGTGGCACCGCGACGCCCGTGTTGGTGATCCAGAAAGCCCAGTACTGCGGTGAGAACAGTGCGCGCACCAGGCCGCCGACACCGCCGACGAGGGTGGTGAGTGACAGCAGTGGACGGTCACCGCCGCCGCCGAGGTACATCCAGCCCGGCTCGACCGTCGGGAAGGCGTTGGCGGACACCTGGGACCCGTGCGGCCCGCCGATCAGCATCACCAGTTGCGGCAGTGCCACCACCAGGGCCACGCCCAGGGTCACCCACCAACCACGGTGGCGCCACTGAAGCGCGAGCAGCCCGAGCACGATGGCCATGGCGATGAGCGTGTGGATATGGACGAGGGGCATCAGGCCGAGCAGCAGCCCGGCCAGCGCGAAGGACTCGTATCCCCGCCGTGGCGAGCGCACCGCGGCGATCACCAGGATGAGAACGACCAGCGCGCCGGCGAACCCGTAGAGGATGGTGCGCTGGGGAAGCCACCACGCGAAGAGAGGGGTGTACCACTGTTGGTTGGGCAGCGGCTGCTGGGCGGCGGCGGTCAGCAGCCCGTCGTACGCGCGCGGTTGGGCGACGATCAAACCCGGCAGGTCGTGGAGGGTGCCGAAGAAGACACCGGGGATGTCGGCGGGGTGCGAGAAGAACCCCGACCATGTGCACTGGCCGGCGCTGAATCCATGGTGCAGGCAGGCGTCGGCGAGGATGCCGGTGAAACCCAGGCCTCCACCGACCAGGCAGATGCCCGCGGCGATGACTCCCGCCCCGACGCCGATGTGCAGGCGCACCGCGAGGGCTATGACCAGGAGCGTGATGCAGATGGCCAGCAGCGCACCGGGCAGTGCCAGCGCCACCGCCGGTGAGGCTCCCAGGACCACCAGCGTGGCGGACTGGAAATCGGGGAGGAACGGATAGCGCATGGCCTGGCCGCTGAACAGCGGATTCTGTGGGGGCAGGTTGTGGCCCACGGCAAAGCTGCCGGCGGTGGTGAGATGCTGAGCCCAGTCGGCCCAGACCGTCTGGAAACCCGCGTTGAGGTTGCCGCCGGCGTCAGTGCTCAGCGTGTGCGCGAACAGCAGCGCGAACAGCACCGTTGCGACCGCGGCGGTCACAGCCACGCCGGTCCGGTGGCGGCGCTGCTCGGGCGACATCAGCTCGGCCCAGCCCCGCCTCCACTCCGCGATGACAGCGCCGTGGCGACGCCCGCTCAGGGCGGCGAACCCGGCACCCGTCAGAGCACCCCCACCGAGAACCGTGGCGACATTGAGCCCGGCGGCGAGCGCCAGCAGGTAGGTGAGTGCGCTGCCGACGAGCACGGTCACCACAACGCCGATCAGAACCCGCTCCTCGATGCGAAGGTCGGTGTGCGGCAGCGAGCCCGCGGCAAGAGAGCCGAGGATCAGCAGCAGTGCCGCCAACCCGAGCCACACCGAGCTCACCAGGCGTCGACCCAGAGTCGCATCTGGTGGTCGGAGTCGGGCATGGGCAACGCGGTCCACACCGGGTAGAAGAAGACGAACCCGGCCATCACCGCGATCAACCCCGCCCAGGCCACCGGCGCCAGGGGAACGCGGCGCGTCCCCACGCTGACCACGGTGGTGCGCAGCCCGGCGAGGACGTAGGCCAGCGCCAGCGCCGCGAACAGGAGCATGCCCAGGGCGTGGTAGAAGAACAGCACTCGACGCTCGTTACCCGCGACCCACAGCATCCACGACGTCACGTAGCCGAGCACGATGAACGCCGGCACGAACCGGCGCGAGATCGCCGCGCTCACCGCCACCAGGCCGGCGAACGCGGCGACGCCGAGGAAGGCCAGGGTGAAGAGCGCACCAGGGTTGACGCGGACGGTCACAGTGTCGGGCTGCTGGGCGGCGTGGAAGGTGATGATCATCACCGCCAGCGACACCAACCCGATGAGCGCGACCAGCAACCGCCACCAGGGCGGCCCACGGCTCAGCCGCCACATGCACGCCAAGAGTGCGGGAATGGACAGCCACCACACCGCGGGGTTTCCCATGTTGGTCACCGACGACACGGTGGGGTTGTCGGCAACCGTGGAATTGACCTGGTTGTAGTAGAAGAGCACGGGGTGGTACATCACCGGCCAGGTGTACCAGCGCGACGCGTACGGGTGAGAGTGACATTCCTGCTCGTGGTACTGCAGCCCGGCGATGGTGATGTCGGCGATGTTGCCCACCGCCTGGGCGGGATTCGGCAGCGTCAGTGGGCCGGCCTTGAAAGTCGGCACCTGGAGGGTGTCGACGCTGCCCGCGGTCAGGCCGGCGGTGCCCGGGTCGCACTTGATGAAGTGGTAGACGTCGGTGTGCACGATGGTGAGATAGCGCGAGAACGAGGCGCAGAACACAGCGCCGACGATCAGCATCGCGACCACGTAGTGCACCACCGCGAAGCGCCCCGCCGCCTCGCGCCACATCACCGCCTCGTGGCGGCGGGGGCCGGCGATGCGACGCACGGCGGGGACCAGGCCGGCGATCCAGGGTGAGAGCCCTCGCGCCGCGATCAGCGCCGCGGCGATGACCAGCGGCGCCAGCGCCGTCAGCTTGGCCGCGAAAGCCAGCCCCGCAACCAGGGCCATCACGTACAGCGTCGCCCGCCACTGCGTGCGCGTTCGGGCTTGCCAGTGGAGCAGGAAGACGTAAAAGAACAGAGCCGCGAAGAAGATGGCGATGATGTCGATGACCCCAGTTCGGGACTCGACGAAGGCCAGCCCATCGAGCGACACCAACAGCGCCGCGGCGGTCGCAAACCAGCGGTCGCGACGCAGGCGCAGCGCCATCAGGTACATGAGCCCGACCAGCAGGCTGCCGAAGATCACTGTGCTGACGCGCCACGACCAGCTGGTGAAGCCCATGGTTGCGATCGGTGGCGCCATCAGCAGCTTGGCCAGTGGCGGCTCGGGGTCGAAGTACGACTCCGCGGGCTGGCGCAGGTCACGCGCCGCGTCGACGGGGAAGTACACCTCGTCGAACACGAACCCACATCGCTTGACGTCGACGTGGTCGACCACCTGGCCGGTGGCGTCCTTGCCGATCGGCCCGACGGGAACCTGCGCGCACTCTGCGCCCGGCCCTTGCGTCACCGGGTACCCGACGCCGGCGACGGCGATGCTGCCGCTCGCGGACAGCACATTGGGATAGATGGGGCTGAGAAAGCGCACGGCCATCGACACCAACACAAGGGCCACGACGGCGAGGACGTCGCGCCGTTCAATGGCGAGGAAGCCGCGCAGCCCGGCGCGGACGATGGGCTCCGAGCCGCGCGCGCCGGCGCCGGTCACCGCCTCCGGCCTCGCCGGCGCGGGGCGCCCGACGTGATCGCCGGCTGCGGGCAGACGTGCTCGAGAAGCTCGGCGAGCAGCCCGTCCGCATCGCCCACGGGCACGACCAGGAGGTCGTCGATGACGCAGCGTACCCCGGCGATGCGACGGAGGGCCCGGAGGTCGACGTGTTCCCGCAGGCGCAGCGAGATCGCCTCGCTGCCCAGCCAGCGCTCCGTGGGACGGGGCAGCAGGTGGCGCCGCTCGGGGCGGCCGAAGACGGCGCTGAGGCGCACGACCCTGGCCCGCTCGATGTCGGCGCCGTCGAGTCGCAGGGTGGCGGCCATGGCGCGGACCACGAGGCTGTCGCCGTCGCGCGCCAGGTAGCTGAATCGCTGCCTGGTCCACAGCGAGGTCGCGACTGCGAACAGCGCCGCCGACACCACCGCGTAGCCGAAAGCGCTGCCGGAGGGACGGAGCAGGCTGGTGAAGAGCGCGGTCATGGCGAACACCGTCGCCGGCAGGAGCAACCAGGTGCGGTAGCGGCGCCAGCGGTCGACGTCGTAGAGGATTGGGTGGCGGGCAGCCGTGGCCAAGGCTGCCGAGCATACGCAAGGGTCACCCGATCGGGCCGTCAGGCGCACCCTGGAGGCACGCCCAGCGGCCGTTGACAATCATTTACAGATATTGACTGACCGTTTACTGCCTTTCTCCACCGAAGTCCGGTACATTGGCGTCGGGCGACTGTGGTTGCCCCCGAACCGGAAACTCATTCCCTTCCTGAAAGGCCGGAGGGTTCGCCCTCCGGTCTTTTCTCGTTAACAGGGGGCGGGCAGATCCCGCCCCCGTGCATGGTCGGAGTGAATCCGACCATGCACACCCCCACCCTCGCCGCGCCTCGCGCGGCGCTGTCGCATCCGCGACGGGAGGCGGCATTGG
>DATBCJ010000020.1:0-6119 GCA_036270565.1 Candidatus Dormiibacterota bacterium
GGGCTTCGCTCCCACCGCCGACGAGCTGGTGGCGCTGGCCGACTGGCACCTGCGCGGAGACGACGGCGCCATCGTGGCGTTCGGCCAGGGCTGCGAGGGCGAGGCGCTGACCCGGGACGACGCCCTCGTGCAGGCCACCCGCCGCATCCGCGAGCTGCACCCCGGCGCGACCATCCACATCAACACCAATGGCAGCAAGCCGCACGTCCTCGAGCGGCTCATCGACGCCGGCCTCAACAGCGTGCGGATCAGCGCCATCTCGTTCAACGACGCCGTCTTCCGCCCCTACTACCGCCCCATCGGCTACGGGCTGGAGGACGTGGTGGCCTGTGGCCAGTTGATGCACGCTCGCGGCGGCCAAGTCTGCCTCAACCTGCTCACCTTCCCAGGCGTCAGCGACGTCGACGAGGAGATCGACGCCACCGTGCGCGCTTGCCTGGCCATGGGCGTCGACCAGGTGCAGTGGCGCTCGCTCAACGTCGACCACGACTGGCTGCTCGACGTGCTGCCCGCGTTACCGCCCGGGATGGGAATGCGCGCCGCTCACCAGCGCATCCGCGACCTCCTGCCCGGCGTCGAGCACGGCAACTTCACCCGGCCGGTGGCGGTGCCGGCCTGACCGCGGGCCGGCACCGAGCTAGCGGTCGGTGACTCCGTAGGCCGCCTCGAGCGTCAGCGAGTCGGTTCCCGAGCACGACAGGGTGACGGTGTGGGGCGTCCCCGCGGGGAGCGACCGCACCACCACGGTTCGCGCCGCCGGGATCCAGTTGCCGTCCACCTCGACGCTGGGGATCGGCACGTTCGGGTTGATCCAGACGGTCGCCGGATCGTACGTGGTGGGCGCGAACTGCAGCCAGCCGGACATCGCGGCCGGGACCGAGATCGATGCGCTCGACCCATTGCACGGAATCGTGCGTGGGCCGGCCGACGACAGCGCCGTCGCGCCCGCCGGAGGGGCGGCGAGGTCGCGACTCGCGGCGACGGGGGTGCCGACGTCCTTGTACGCGTTGCCGAGCACGAAGACGTGCTGGCTGGAGCGGCCGAACCACTCCCAGCCCGCGATCACCTGGCGTGCCACCGGCGAGATCGAGTCGTGCGTCCCCCAGGGGCTGAACAGGTAGCGGTATCCCTGCGCGGGCAGGCTGTCGAGCAGGGCCGGGGCGACGAGCGGCGGCGGGAGCATCATCCCCTGCCGCCGGCTGTAGTACGGGACCGCCGAGGACCACTCCAGACCGACGAACACGACGAGGTCGCCCGGCCTGGTGGTGGCCCGCAACTCCGCCGCCGCGGGCAGCACCGCCTGGGGGTCGACGACCTCACCCTGGTACATCGGCGTCAGGTAGCCGCGCACCGTGAACAGGGTGAACCCCACCCAAAGCCCGGCCGCCGCCAGCGCCGCGATGCGCAGCGGGTTGCGGCGCACGGACTTGACGAGGGCGTCGAGCGAGTAGCCCATCACCGCGGCGACGACGGGCGTCACGGCGATCAGGTAGTAGTCGTGGACCCAGAACAGGTTGAAGAACACCGCGATGGGAAGGATCCCCGCCAGCACCACGCCTGCCCACACGGCCTTGCCTCGCACGACGGCCACCAGGCACAGCGCCGCGAACACCCAGATCGGCATGCTGATGATGTGGTCCTGGAGCCGCTGCGCGATGAGATTCCAATCGCTCAGGGTGAGCCGCTGGTCGAGGGTGCCGAAGTTCCACTGCATCAGCCCCGCCGTCGTCAACCAGTTCGTCGTCGGGGAAGCGGCCTTGATGTGGTCGGCGTGCACCGTCCAGAGCTCGGTCAACGCCAGGGGCACGACCATGAGAGCCGCCACCGGCGCCCCGTTGGCGCGCAGCCACGTTCGCGGATGGGGCCTGATGCCTCGACATGTGTAGAGAAGGAGCGGGACGGTCCAGAACAGCGCGGTGGGCAGCTTGACGAGCATCCCCAGCGACCCGAGCACCACGGCGAGCACAAGGAAACGCGTCTGTCGCCGGTCGAACCAGACCATGCCGACCCAGGCGTAGCCAAGGCCGAAGGCCACGGCCATGTAGTCGATCATCGACGTCCGGCTCCAGAAGACGTCGTAGGGGATGACCAGGAACGCGATGAGCGCCAAGGCCGCCGCCAGCCGGTTGGAGATGTGCCGGACCAGGCCCCAGAGCGCAAACGCGGCGGCCATGAAGCAGAGCAGGTCGGTGAACCTGAGTGCCACGTCCGGCGCGAGGCCGGCGTTCATGAAGAGCGCCGCGACGGCCTGGAACAGTGGGAACTCGAAGGGCACCTGCCAGGGGCTGCCCAGGATCGGCAGCTGTGGCGCGATGAGGTTGATGCCGTGCTCGTGAAAGAGGAGCGCGGTGTACGCCGTCTGCGTCTGGCGGAACGAATACGCCTCGAGGATCGGCTGGCCAAGGTGCGGCAGGCGTACCAGGAAGCCCGCGAGCAGCAGTGCACCGATCACCACCGGCTCCACGCGAACGGATCGCACCCAATGCGGCCGCCGCCCGGTGTCTGTCGTGGCCGGACGGACCGCGGCAGGGCGGGTCGGTCGTACGCCGCCGGCCACGGCCGGAGCCATCGCTACGCCGCCTGGCGTGCTCCGTCGCTGCACCCTGTCCCCACTTCCCTCACTGAACGCGCCGCAACCCGCGACAGCCTACCGGGCCCCGCAGGGGGGATACCGTTATGGTCCCGTTATCCGCGCCGCACTCCACCGGGTTTTCCCCAACTCGGCCCGTGGTATGCTCGAGCCAGTTCCCAACCGTGTGTTTTCGAGTGCCATGAAGACCGAGATCCATCCCCAGTACCACACCGACGCCGTCGTGACCTGCCTCTGCGGCAACACGTTCACCACCGGGTCGACGCTGCCCGAGCTGAAGACCGAGGTGTGCTCCGTCTGCCATCCATTCTTCACCGGCACCCAGCGGATCATCGACACCGGCGGCCAGGTGGAGCGCTTCCGGCGCCGCGCCGCGGCCAAGTCCGGCACCAAACAGGCCTGATCACGCCGAAGCCCGCGTAGAGTGGGCGTCATGCGCCGGCCCCGCCTCCGCGACATCCTGTTCACCGCGGCCCTCAACGCGGCCACCGCGCCGCCCCAGATGTTCTTCTACGGCGGCCAGGCGGTGATCGAGGGTGTCCTGATGCGCGGACGCCACCACTACGCGGTGGCCGCCAGGCGTCCGGACGGCAGCATCACGGTGCGCTCCGAGATGCTCACCTCGCGCGTCTACACGCACCCCATGTGGGCCAAGCCGTTCCTCCGCGGCGTGGCCGGCCTGTACGAGATGCTCGGGCTGGGCATGCGGGCGCTGCAGTGGTCGGCGAACGTGCAGCTCGGCGAGGAGGCACAGCTGAGCGCCGGGACGTTGCGCGTGACCATCGCCGTCTCGATGCTGTTCGCCATCGGCCTGTTCATCGGGCTTCCCCTGGTGCTCGCCAGCGTGGTCCACCGTGGCGGCAGTCAACGCAGTGTCGTGGGGGTGCTGATCGAGGGTGCGCTGCGCGCCGTCATCCTGCTCGCCTACCTGGTGGCGATCGGCCAGCTGCGCAGCGTGCGCCGCCTGTTCGAGTACCACGGCGCCGAGCACAAGGCGATCAACTGCCTGGAGAGTGGTGCCGCGGTGGACGTCGAGCACGTGCGCGTCAGCAGCCGTCTCCATCCGCGCTGCGGCACTGGCTTCCTGGTGGTGGTGGCCCTGGTCAGCGTGATCGTCTTCACCCCGCTCGGCGTCCTGCCCATCCCGGTGCGGCTCGCCCTGCAGATCCTCCTGGTGCCGGTGGTGGCCGCGATCTCCTACGAGGGGATCCGCGGGCTGGCCCGCATCCGGCACACGGCGTTCGGTCGCGCCGCGCTGGTCCCCGTCCTGGCCACCCAGCGGCTGTCCACGCGCGAGCCCAACGACCGTCAGATGGAGGTGGCCATCTGCGCGCTGGACGCCGCTCGCGCCGGCGACGGCGCCGTCGCCGAGGCTCACGACGCCACCGTCGCCGCGCAGGGCTAACCTTTCGAAGCCATGGCCGCGATCGACGATCGACTGCGCGCGCTCGAGGAGCGCTTCGACGAGATCGGCGTGCAGCTCGCCCAACCCGACGTCTACAGCGACATCGACAGGGTCCAGCGCCTCTCCCAGGAGCAGGCGCGCCTGCGCGAGGTGGTGGAGACGGGCCGCTCCTGGCGCGCCGCCAACCGGGCGGTGCGTGAGGCGCAGGAGCTGCAGCGCAATGAGGCCGACCACGACATCGTGACCATGGCGGCGGAGGAGGAGACGGCGCAGCGGGGCATCGAGGAGCGGGCGCAGCAACGGTTGCGCGCGCTCCTCGTCCCCACCGACCCCAACGACGAACGCGACGTGATCATCGAGATCCGCGCCGGCACGGGGGGCGACGAAGCCGCCATCTTCGCGGCCGACCTCTTCCGTATGTACAGCCGGTACGCCGAGCGGCAGCGCTGGCGCGTCGAGGTCCTCGACGCCAGCGAATCGGGCACGCACGGGTTCAAGGAGGTGATCTTCGAGGTGCACGGCCGTGGCGCGTACTCCAAGCTCAAGTTCGAGTCCGGTGTGCACCGCGTCCAGCGGGTGCCGGAGACCGAGTCGCAGGGGCGCGTCCACACCTCGGCGGCATCGGTGGTGGTGCTGCCCGAGGCCGACGAGCTCGAGGTCAACATCGCCGAGAACGAGCTCAAGATCGACGTCTATCGCAGCACCGGCCCCGGTGGGCAGAGCGTCAACACCACCGACTCGGCGGTGCGCATCACCCACCTGCCCACCGGCCTGGTGGTCACCTGCCAGGACGAGAAATCGCAGATCAAGAACCGCGCGAAGGCGCTGCGCGTGCTGCGCGCGCGGCTCTACGACCTCGCCCAGGCCGAGCGCGACGCCGAGCTCAAGGCCACCCGCCGCTCCGCCGTGGGCAGCGGTGATCGCAGCGAGAAGGTGCGCACCTACAACTACCCGCAGTCGCGGATCACCGACCACCGCATCAACCTCGACGTGTTCCAGCTCAACAAGGTCCTCGACGGCGAGCTCGAGCTGCTCGTCGAGCCGCTCGCCCAGGAGGACCAGGCGCACCGCCTGCTCGACGACGACGGCGATGCCTGACCGCCCGTGCGGACGCTGATGGAGGTGGTGCGGCTCAGCACCGGCTACCTCGACAGCCATGGCAGCAGCTCGCCGCGGCTCGACGCCGAGCTGCTGGCGGCGCAGGCGCTCAACCTGCGCCGCATCGACGTGTACCTGCAGTTCGACCGCCCGCTCGAGGACGACCAGCTCGGTGCCATCCGCGAGCTGGTCCGGCGTCGCGGCGATGGCGAGCCGGTGGCGCACATCACCGGCGAACGAGAGTTCCACTCCCGTGCGTTCACGGTCTCACCCGACGTGCTCATCCCCAGGCCGGAGACCGAGACGCTGGTCGGCCTGGCCCTCGCCGAGGCGCTCCGGCGCGCACCCGGCGGCGATGGGCTGCGCATCGTGGACGTCGGCACCGGCAGCGGCTGCGTGGCCGTCACTCTGGCGGTGGAGCTGCCCGGCGCGCGCGTCACCGCCACCGACCTGAGCGAGGCCGCGCTCGGCATCGCGCGCTCCAACGTGTCGCGGCACGGCGTGGCGGATCGGGTCGAGCTGGTGCAGGGGTCGTGGTGCGCACCCCTGGCGGAGCGCTGCTTCGACGTCGTCGTGGCCAACCCGCCCTACATCCCCACCGCCGAGCTCGCCGGCTTGGCGCGCGACGTGCGTGACCACGAACCCGTCCTGGCGCTGGACGGCGGAGCCGACGGTCTTGACGCCTACCGCGCGCTGTTCCCCTCGGTCGCCGGCGTCCTCGCCGCCGGCGGATGGTCGGCCGTGGAGATCGACACCCGGGCGGCGGCAACGGTCACCGCGCTTGCTGTGGGGGCCCTCGGACCCGGCACGGTCACCGCGACCCACGACGACCTCACCGGCCGTCCGCGGGTGGTGTCGATGACCCGCGCCCCGCGGTGACGGCGTCGGCGACGCCGGCCCCTGACGACGCGGTCGCCGCGCTCGCCGCGTTGCGTCGGGGCGAGGTGATCGCGGTGGCCACCGACACCGTCTACGGCCTCGCCTGCGACCCGCGCGACGCCGCGGCCGTGGACCGCGTCTACGCGC
>DATBCJ010000021.1:0-27019 GCA_036270565.1 Candidatus Dormiibacterota bacterium
TGATTTGCTGCCAACCGTGGCACGAACATCTCGGACAGGCCGCCACCGAGATAGATGGCGTCGATATCGCGAGGGAGCACGCTGTCGTCCAGCGGCGAGAAGGTGACCACCTGTCCACCTTCCTGCTCGAGCAGCTCGAGGTTCTCTGCGTAGTAGAAGCAGAATGCGTCGTCGAACGCCACACCGACGCGCACCGGCGCGGCCCCGGCCGTGGCGGTGGGATGTCCGTTGACCGCGGGCAGGGCGGCGGCGCGGCCCATGAGGCGCTCGATGAGGGCGATGTCGCAGTGGCGCTCCACCGCGCCCGCCAGCTCGTCGAGGGCCGGGTCGACGTGGGGGTTCTCGCTCAGCGGCAGCAACCCGGTGCGCACCTCGGGGATCTGTACGCGGGGCAGGCGCGGCAGCGCACCGAGCACGGGCAGCTTGGCCCAGTTCCAGATCGCGTCCTCGGCGGCACGGCGCCGGTACTCGCTCGGGACGTTGTTGAGGATGATCCCGATGAGGTCGATGCCGGGATCGAGCTGCCTGACGCCCAGGGCCAGCGCCGCGGAGGTCTCGGTGCTGTCGCCGACGTCGATGACCAGCACCACGGGCGCGCCGATCAGGCGGGCCAGCTCGGCGGTGCTGCCCGGGAAGCCGCCCGGGGCTGAGGTGTCGCCGTCGGGGGGGCCACCGTGGCCATCGAAGATCCCTGCGGTGCCCTCGACCACGGCCACGTCGGCGTCACGCACCCCCTGGGCGAAGGAGCGAACCACCCCGTCACTGCCGAGCATCCACGAGTCGAGGTTGCGGCAGGGTCGCCGGCTGGCGTGGGCGAGGTAGGCGCAGTCCACGAAGTCCGGTCCCACCTTGAACGTCTGGACGGCCCGACCGCGACGTTTCAGCGCGCCGACCAGGCCAAGGGCCACGGTCGTCTTCCCCGCGCCCGATCCGATGCCCGCCACCACGAGGCGGGGGATCGACGTCCTATCCGGCATCGGTGAGATCTCCCTGCGCACCCGGACTCTGCAAGCGCATGGAGGCGACGTGGACAGAATGCGCCCCGGCATTGCCGCCGGCCGGCCGTGGTCGGACGCTACCACCGGCGTGGGCGGGTGTAAAGGCGACGCGGTGCCACTCAGACGATGAAGCGTCCGGTGGCGAACGTGTAGGTCTGGAACACCATCCATCCGGCCGACACGGCGAGCACGATCCTGGCGGTGTCCGGCCGGCGATGCCGCAGGTCTGCCGCCGCCAGGTAGATGGGGATGAACGCGATCTCGTACCGCATCAGCCCCTGCCAGTAGGTGAGGCAGGTGACCAGCAGCCACGCGCCCGCAGAGAAGAGCGTCAGCGAGGGCGCAAAACGTCGCCAGTTGAGCGCGAAATACACGAGCGCAACCAGGCCGACCACCCCCCAGACGACGTCCGACAGGAACAGAAAGTTGTAGCTCGAGGCGCTGTTCCCCAGGGCGGTGTGCAACGTGTTCAGGAAGCCTTCGGAGGGCGTGGCCAGGTGGCGGCCGCCGTACGACGCCGACCCCTGGACGGTCGAGTACGCGAAGAAGTCGCCGGTCTGGTGCCGAGCGTAGAGGAAGAAGGCCAGCGCCGGCGCCGCCGCAAGCGAGATGTCGAACAGCGCCCATCCCGGCCTGCCGCGACGGCGCCAGAGGTGGTCGACGAGCAGGACACCGACCAGCACCAGGCCGGTGACGCGCACGGCGACGGCGACGGCGGCGGCGACGCATGCCCGCGTGTGATCGCCCCGGCGCAGGTAGTAGAGCGAGGCGATGGCCGCGGCGAGGAAGAGGGCGTCGGTGTAGACCACGCTCAGGAACACGGCGTCGGGATAAAAGGCCAACGCCCAGCAGGCGAAGCGTGCCGCACGCTCGTCGCCGTTGCGCTCCAGCAACACAAGGCGGGCGAGGTAGTAGAGGGCCAGGAGCTCTGCGGCGACGTTGATCAGGACGCCCGTTGTGAGTGGGTCACGGAAGATGAACATCCCTGCTCGGAGCAGGATGGAGAAGCCGGGGAAGAACCCCCACAGGTGTCCCACGTGGCCGGGGACGAGATCGAGTGGGCCGGCCGGGTAGCCGTGCTGAGCGATGTCGGTGTAGTTGACGCCGTCCCAGTAGCCGAACGGAGCCACGAAGTCCTGGTAGGAGGGGTGGCCGGGAGCGTTGCTCGTGCTCCACACAACCAGAACCGTGACCAGGAACGTGACCAGTTTGGCGGCCACGAAGGGCGTCCCCGCGGCGCGCAGAGCCGGGGAGGCAGCCATGGCGGTGCGGGCCCGCGTTGCGCGGTCCTGGAGGACGGCGACCGTGGCGGCGAGCGAGGCCATCGCGCGGCAGTGTAGACGGGCTAGGTTGGCGCGGACGACGCAGCGTTGCGGGCGATCGGTGTCCCCACCACCTCCAGGATGGCCGTGGGTCGCGCGGGCCGGATGTCGCGCAGGCGTGCGCGGACGCGCACCTGGCCCTGCCATTCATCACGCTCCAGCGCAACACAGACGTCGACCCTGCGTCCGCGCGGCAGGTGCGCGGCGAGCTGCGGCTTGAAGAAGGCGATGGCCTCGACCAGCCCGCCGTCGTCGCGCAGGGCCACGCGGATGTGCTGGGCATCGCCGCCGAAGGTGCTGGTCGACAGAACGGTGCAGTCGCGCAGCGCCAGAACTGGCGAGGTGTTGCCCATCCCGCACGGCTCGAGCCCATCGAGCATGTCGCAGGTGGCGGGGATGCAGTCGGCAGTCGAGATCTCGCCATCGATGGCCACAACCCGCTGGCGAGGAGCGTCGCCGAGCTGTGCGGCCACCGCGGTTGACACCGCGGCCGCGAAATCGGCGAAGCGGGCAGCGTCGAGGCTGAACCCGGCCGCGACGCGGTGGCCGCCGTAGCGGATCAGCGTGGCCGCCGCGCCGTCGAGCGCCTCCACGATGTGGACGGTGCCGACAGACCGTGCCGACCCCTTGGCTTCGGCGGCGTCGAGGCAGACGATGAAGCTGGGCCGGGCGTAGCGTTCGCTGAGCCGGCCGGCGACCAGGCCGACGATGCCCATCGGCCAGTCGGGGCTGCCCAGCACGATCGCCGGGGCGTCGTCGGGCAGGTCCTGCACCAGCAGCTCGGCCTCGGCCATGGCGACGGCCACAGCCTGCTGGCGTGCCCGGTTCTGTGCGTCGAGCCTGGCGGCGAGAGCAGACGCCTGCTCCTCGTCGTCGCACAGGCAGAGGTCGAGCGCCAGGCGTGCGTCCTCCATGCGGCCGGCAGCGTTGATGCGCGGGCCGATGCCGAAGCCGAGGTCGGATGCCCGCAGCTCGGCGGCGAGGCCGGCCGCCTGGCAGAGCGCGCGGATGCCGGCGGACTCGCGCAACCGGGGCAGGCCGCGCTGGACGATCAGCCGGTTCTCGCCTCGGAGCGGCATCATGTCGGCGACGGTGCCCAGCGCGGCCAGCCCGAGTGCGCCATCGCCGCTGCCGGCTGGGACCAACCCGGCGGCCTCGAGTGCGCAGAGCAGCTTCCAGGCCACCCCGGCGCCGGCGAGCCCGTCGAATTGGTACTCGCAGCCGGGTTGCTTGGGGTTGATCAATGCGTCGACCGCCGCCAGGGCGGGGGCCGCGCCGTGCGGAGCCAGGGGCAGGTGATGGTCGGTGACCACCAGGCGCATCCCGGCCGGTCGGCCCGCGGCGACATCGATGCTGCTGGTGCCGCAGTCCACGGTGATGACGCAGCCAACGCCCTGCTCGTGGAGCTCCTGCAGCGCGGCGCCGTGAAGCCCGTAGCCCTCGTTCATCCGGTTGGGGATGTAGGGGACGGTGTCAACGCCCGCCGCGCGGAGCGAGCGGCTCAGCAGCGCGCAGGCGGTGACGCCGTCGGCGTCGTAGTCGCCGTAGACGGCGACGCGCTCGCCGGCGCGGATGGCCTCGCCGATCACGCGCACCGCGGCCTCCATGCCGCGCAGCCCGGCGGGGTCGTGGAAGGTCGCGCCGCGATCGAGGAAGGCGGCGGCGCTGACGTCGTCGTGGCCGCGGGCGGCCAGCACACGACCGAGCAGGGGTGGGTGGCCGGCGAGCGGTGGCGCGTCGCTGACCTGCCAGCGGCGCGGGGCGGGCTTCATCGGCTTTCCTCGGAGAGGGCGCGGAAGGGACGAGATGAGGTTGACCGTGGCCGGCGACAGCCCCCTGTCGCCGGACCACAGCCTAGCCCCTCCCGGGCGGGGTCCGCCCTCCTGTCAGCGCCGCCGGCTCCACGCCACCACCGCGGGGTGGCGGCGCCAGGCGGCGAAGGTCGGCATGATGTCTGTGGTGATGTTTGACGCGAATGAAGCGCTACCTCGAGCATGTCGGATGGGGGCGTTCCGTGTCTATCACGTTCAACCAAGGACCGTGAACAGTTGTAAATCGCGCCGGGAGGTCAGGCCCGCGTCAGCTGGCGGAGCACGTGGGTGAGGATCCCCCCCGCCCGGAAGTAGTCGACGTCAGTGGCGCTGTCCAGCCGGCAGAGTGTGTCGAACCGGGTCTCCCCCGCCTGCCCCGCCGCGACCACGGTGATGCTCCGGCCCGGCCCCGCATCGGCGACCCCCTCGATGGTGTAGCGCTCCTCGCCGCTCAGCCCCAGCGACTCCGCCGACTCGCCCTCGCGGAGCTGCAGCGGCAGGATCCCCATACCCACGAGGTTGCTGCGGTGGATGCGCTCGAAGGACTGAGCGATCACGGCGCGCACGCCCAGCAGCTTGGGGCCCTTCGCGGCCCAGTCGCGCGACGAGCCCGACCCATACTCCTTGCCGGCGATGACGATCAGCGGGACGCCGTCGTCTGCGTAGCGCATCGCCGCGTCGTAGATTGAGATCACCTCCCCGCTGTCAAGGTGCGTCGTCCAGCCGCCCTCACGGCCGCGCGCGAGCCGGTTGCGCAGCCTGATGTTGGCGAAGGTGCCCCGCACCATCACCTCGTGGTTGCCACGCCGAGCGCCGTAGGTGTTGAAGTCGCGCAGCTCGACACCGTGCTCGCGCAGGTACTGGGCCGCCGGAGACTGCGCGGAGATGCTGCCCGCCGGCGAGATGTGGTCGGTGGTGATCGAGTCGCCCAGCAGCGCGAGCACCCGCGCCCCGGCGATCCCCTGGGGTGGCCTGGGGTCGCTGCCGGCGTCTGCGAAGAAGGATGGCTCGCGCACGTACGTCGAGTCCGGGTCCCACGCGAACATCGCGCCTGTCGGCGCGGGCAGCTCGCGCCAGTGCTCGTCGCCGTCGAAGATGCGCGCGTACTCCTCGTCGAACATCTCGCGGCGCAGCGCGGTGCGGGTGGCCTCGGCGATCTCCTCGGGGCTGGGCCAGATGTCACTGAGGAACACGTCGCGGCCGTCGCTGCCGCGACCCAGCGGCTGGGTGGTGAGGTCGATGCTCACCGTGCCGGCGAGCGCAAAGGCGACGACGAGCGGCGGCGACGCCAGGTAGGCCGCCTTGACCTGGGGATGGATGCGCCCCTCGAAGTTGCGGTTGCCGCTCAGCACCGCCGCCACCGCGAGGTCCTCGGCGTCGATGCGCTTGGAGACGTGCTCGGGAAGCGGTCCGCTGTTGCCGATGCAGGTTGTGCAGCCGTAGCCGACCGTGTTGAAGCTGAGCGTGTCGAGCGCGTCCTGCACGCCGGCGCGGCGCAGGTAGTCGGTGACCACCCGTGACCCCGGTGCCAGCGACGTCTTGACGTGGTCGGGCACGTGCAGCCCGCGCTCCACGGCGTGCTGGGCGAGCAGACCTGCCGCGAGCATCACCGAGGGGTTCGAGGTGTTGGTGCACGAGGTGATCGCGGCGATGACCACCGAGCCGGTGCCCAGAGCGGCGCCGGTGTGGCCGTTGCCTTCGGCGAGCGGTTCGAGCGTGGTGTTGCCGACCACCCCGGCCGGGCTGCCGCCCTCGTTGACCAGCCGATCCTTGTCCTTCTGGGCGTCGTTGTTGGCGTTGCCGCCACCGTCGCCTCCGTACACGGCCGTGAAGGACTGCCACACCCCGCCGAGGGCGACGCGGTCCTGGGGGCGACGTGGCCCGGCCACCGACGGCACCACCGACGCCAGGTCAAGCTCGAGCATCTCGCTGAACACAGGGGTTTCGCTCTCGTCGGTGCGGAAGAGCCCCTGCTCCTTGGTATAGCGCTCGACGACGTCGACGTGATCCTCCTCACGACCGGTCTGGCGCAGGTACTCGAGGGTGCGCGCATCGACCGGGAAGAGCGCAGCGGTGGCGCCGTACTCGGGGGACATGTTGGAGAGGGTGGCGCGGTCGGCGGCGGTCATCGAGGTGAGACCGGCGCCGCAGAACTCGACGAACTTGTTGACCACGCCGTGCTTGCGCAGCATCTCGGTGAGCGTCAGCACCAGGTCGGTGGCGGTGGTGCCGGCGGGCAGCGCGTTGGAGAAGCGAACGCCGACCACCACGGGGCTGAGCAGGAAGAGCGGCTGGCCGAGCATGCAGGCCTCGGCCTCGATGCCGCCGACGCCCCAGCCGAGCACGCCGATGCCGTTGACCATGGTGGTGTGCGAGTCGGTCCCGACCAGCGTGTCGGGGAGTGCCACCTTCCTGCCGTCGATGTCACGGACCTGGACGACGCGGGCGAGGTACTCGAGGTTGACCTGGTGGACGATGCCCATCCCGGGCGGCACCACGCGGAACCCGTTGAAGGCCTGCTGCGCCCAGCGCAGCAGGGTGTAGCGCTCGCGGTTGCGCTCGTACTCGCGCTCGATGTTGCGTGCGTAGGCGCGGTCGTCGCCAAAGGCGTCGACCTGGACGGAATGGTCGACGACGAGGTCGACGGGGACCATCGGGTCGATCTTGGCGGGGTCGCCGTGGATGCGCTCCATCGCCGAGCGCATGGCGGCCAGGTCGACCACGGCCGGAACCCCGGTGAAGTCCTGGAGGAGGACGCGCGAGGGTACGAAGGCGCGCTCGCGATCCTCGGCCGGCGGCTTGCCGTCCCAGGCGGCTAGGACGGCGACGTCGTCCTCGTTGGCGAAGCTCGCCCCCGCGTGCCGCAGCGCGTTCTCGAGCAGGACCTTGACGGTGACGGGGAGACGTGAGGGGTCGCCCACGCCGGACTCGGCAAGGCGGTTGAGGCGGAAGTAGTCGACGCCGCCGGCCAGCGTGGCCCGGGCGCCGAAACGGTCCGCCGTGGTCATGCGGCAATCTTCCCACGAGCGACTGAGGGGTCGCGACGGCACCGTGCGCCACCAGCCCGATGGCTAGCTGGGCGTCGAGATCTGCGCCAGGTACGAGGTCAGATGCGTGTACCAGCCGCTGAGCAGCAGGAGGCCCAGCGCGACGGTGAGGATCCCGCCGATCCGTGTGAGGGGCCCCGAGACGCCGCGCAGGCGGCGGGGAAGGTCGGGAAGGGACGCCCAGACCAGCGCGATCAGGACGAATGGCAGGCCGAGGCCGATGGCGTAGGCGGCGAGCAGGACCGCCCCGGAAACGACGTGGGCGCTGGTGGCGGCGAGGACCAGGGCGGTGCCCAGGTAGGGGCCGACGCACGGCGTCCAGCCGATGCCGAAGACCACGCCCAGCAGGTAGGCGCCGGCCACTCCCCGGCCGCGCAGCCGTTCGGGCAGGGACAGTGCTCGGACGCGTTCCACGATGGGCAGGCGCAGCGCCCCGGCGACGATGAGGCCGAAGACCACGAGGAGCACGCCGCCGACGATCTCGACGATGCGCTCCACAGATCGAATGGAGTGACCGACCCCCGCTGCCCCCACCCCGAGCAGCACGAAAACGGTGGTGAAGCCGGCGACGTAGAGGATCGACCCCGCGACCAGCCGTCCGCGGAAGTCGCGGCGCTTTCCGCCGGCGGCCAGGGCGGCGGCCGAGGCCCCGCTGACCGCGGAGAGATACGCCGGCAGCAGCGGCACCGAGCAGGGTGCGAGGAACGACGCCAGTCCCGCGACGAACGTCGCGATCAGCGAGGCGAGGCTGATCACATCAGCCGAAGGTGAAGGTGTAGAGCCGGAACCCCGCGGGCACGGTGAGGTCGATGAGGTGCCGGCCGCCATCCAGGCTGGTGAGCAGGTGGTACAGCTGCTGGCTGGTGATGTCGACGCTGCCGGCGCTGACATCGGGACCGAGGTTGGCGGCGGGCACGGAGCGGCCGTCGACGGCCATGGTGACGTGAACCGTCGATGACTCCGGTCCGGCCACCAGGTAGACGTCGTGCGCGGCAAAGCTGAGCCGGACGTGGCCCGGCGCCGTCGCCACCAGGTACTGGCCGTGGTCGGCCCACGTGCCGGTCACCTGGATGGCGTTGTTGTCGTGCGGGGCTCCGGGATCCGGGTACCTCACCGGCTGGCCTGGGGCGCCGTACTGGGCGCCGTCGGCGAGGTGGCCGCGCGAGCTGCCGGCGTAGAGCTCTGGAGTGGCGCTGTTGGGAGCGACCGCGGATGGTCCGGGCGTCGTCGCGGTGACCCCGAGGAGCGAGGCGATCGCCGACTCGGTGACGTCGTAGTCGCCCTCGCCGTCGTGGGTGTAGGCCACCTTGCCGTTCTGGTCGATCAGGTACTCGGCCGGCCAGTACTGGTTGCCGTACGCATTCCAGGTGTTCATCTCGGAGTCGAGCGCCACCGGCCAGGTGACCCCGAACCGGCGCACCGCCGACTCCACGTTGGATCGCACCTTCTCGAAGTCGAACTCCGGCGAGTGCACGCCGACGATGACGAGGCCGCGGTCGCCGTAGGCCTGCTCGAGATGCTGGAGGTGCGGGATGGTGCGCACGCAGTTGACGCATGAGAACGTCCAGAAGTCGACGAGCACCACCTTGCCGTGCAGCGCGCTCACCGTCAGCGGAGGGCTGTTGATCCAGCCGTCGAGCCCGGTGAACTCGGCGGCAGCGGTGCGCTGCTCGACGGGAACCAGCGCACCCGTGCCCATCCCCACGGCCGAGCTCGGTGCCGAGGACATCACCACCCAGGTGAGCAGGACCGCGACCGCGGCCACGGCGGCCACGGCGGTCAGCGCCCAGCGGTACCGCGACATCGCCTCACGATACTCGGCTGCCGGTCTGCGCAGCACGGGCACACGGCGCGCCGTCGCAGCGCCGGCCCGCTAGGCTGGTCGCGATGGTCCCTGACGGTCGACGCGTGGTCATCGAGGGCGTCCGCCCCACCGTCGACTGCGGGCGCCTGCCGGCCAAGGCCACGGTCGGGCTGCCGCTCGAGGTCAGCGCGGTGGTGATCGCCGACGGTCCCGACCTGCTGCTGGCCTGGGTGCGTCACGGGCGGCCGGCGGCCCGGCCGGCTCCGGGGAAACAGACCGCGGGATGGCGCGAGCTGCCTCTGGTGCTGGCCGCCGACGACCGCTACCGGGCAAGCCTGCTGCTGCCGCGGATGGGACCGCACAGCTTCGAGATCGTCGCCGCCCCGGACGACTACGGCAGCTGGCTGCGGGACGTCAGGGCGCGACTGGCGGCCGGCCAGGAGGTGGACGTCGAACTCGAGGAGGGCGCTCGCCTGGCCGAGCGACGAGCGGCGCGGACTGGGGTGACCCGCGCGGACCGCGCCTCGCTGACCGCGCTCGCCGCCGCGCTGCGCGCCAGGCGGAAGCCCGAACCGCGGCTGGCGGCCGCGGAACGATCGGCTGCGGTGGCGCTGATGCGGCGCACCGTCGACAGGTCGGCCGCGACGGTGGCCGGCCCATTCCCGCTCTGGGTGGACCGCGAGCTCGGCGGGTTCTCTGCCTGGTACGAATTCTTCCCGCGCTCGGAGGGCGGTGGCGGCCACGGCACGTTCCGCAGCGCCGCGGCGCGGCTGCCGGCGATCGCGGCGATGGGCTTCGACGTGGTGTACCTGCCGCCGATCCATCCCATCGGCGCCAGCTTTCGCAAAGGCCGCAACAACAGTCTCGACGCGGGTGCAGACGACCCGGGCAGCCCCTGGGCGATCGGGGCTGACAGCGGCGGCCACACCGCGATCCACCCCGAGCTGGGCACGCTGAGAGACTTCGACGCCTTCATGAGGGCAGCCCGGGCGTCCGGGCTCGAGGTGGCGCTGGACTACGCGCTCCAGACCAGCCCCGATCACCCGTGGGTGACCGAGCATCCGCAATGGTTCAGGCACCGCCCCGACGGCAGCATTCGCTTTGCGGAGAACCCGCCCAAGCGCTACCAGGACATCTACCCGATCAACTTCGACACCGACGACCGCGCCGCCCTCTGGGAGGCGCTGCGCGCCGTGCTGATGTTCTGGGTCGACCGCGGCGTGCGCGTCTTCCGCGTCGACAACCCGCACACCAAGCCGATCGCCTTCTGGGAATGGCTGATCGCGCACGTGCACCGCCGCCACCCCGAGGTCGTCTTCCTCGCCGAGGCATTCACGCGTCCGGCGGTGATGATGCGCCTGGCCAAGATCGGCTTCACGCAGTCGTACACGTACTTCACCTGGCGCAACACCAAGGAGGAGCTGGTCTCGTACCTCACGGAGCTGAGCCAACCGGACGGCGTGGCGTGCTTCCGTCCCAACTTCTGGGTCAACACGCCGGACATCCTCCACGAGACCCTGCAACACGGCGGGGCCGCGGCCTTTCGCCTGCGCCTCGTGCTGGCGGCGATGACGGCGCCCTCGTGGGGCATGTACAGCGGCTACGAACTCTACGAGAACGTGGCTGTCAGGCCCGGCAGTGAGGAGTACCGCGACTCCGAGAAGTACCAGCTGCGTCCACGCGACTGGAACGACCCCGCCTCGCTGGCTCCGATGGTGCGGGTGGTCAACGACATCCGCAGGCGCCACCGCGAGGCGATCGCGTTGCTCGGCACCCTGCGCGTCCACCACATCGATTCCGACCGCATGCTCTGCGTCTCACGAATGAGCGACGATGGCGCCGACGTGCTGCTCGTGATCGTCAACCTCGACCCCCACCAGGCGCACGAGGCCACCACCTGGCTCGACCTCGCCGCGCTGGGGATTCCCGCGAGCGCGCCGTTCGCAGCCCATGACGAGCTGACCGATACCACCTACTGGTGGCGCGGGGCGGCCAACTACGTGCGACTCGACCCCGCGGTGCAGCCGGCCCACATCATTCACCTGCGAGTGCCCTGACAGTGACCACCACCGGCCGCAACCGCCGCGCCGCCGCCGAGATCATGGCGGCGACGACCGCGGTTCCGACGCCGGTGACCGCGCACCCTGTGCCGGCATCCGACCCGCTCTGGTTCAAGCGTGCGGTCTACTACGAGCTCCTGGTGCGTGCCTTCGCCGACAGCAACGGGGATGGCGTCGGCGACTTCCGCGGGCTCATCGACCACCTCGACTACCTGGAATGGATGGGCGTCGACTGCATCTGGCTGCTGCCCTTCAACAACAGCCCCCTTCGCGACGGCGGCTATGACATCAGTGACTACTACGATGTGCTCCCCGACTACGGCAGCGTCGACGACGTGCGCGAGTTCGTCGCCAAGGCGCATGAGCGCGGCATGCGCGTGATCATGGATTTGGTCATCAACCACACCAGCGACCAGCACGCCTGGTTCCAGCAGGCGCGCTCCTCGCGGGACAACCCCTACCGCGACTGGTACATGTGGTCGGACACCAAGCAGCGATTCGAGCAGGCTCGGATCATCTTCGTCGACAGCGAGACGTCGAACTGGACGTGGGACGACCAGGCCGGGCAGTACTACTTCCACCGCTTCTTCAGCCATCAGCCCGACCTCAACTACGACAACCCGCGCGTCCGCGAGGAGATCTTCAACATCGTCCGTTTCTGGTTCGAGGTGGGCATGGACGGTTTCCGCCTCGACGCGGTGCCCTATCTCTTCGCGCGTGAGGGCACCAACTGCGAGAACCTGCCGGAGACCCACCAATTCCTCGCCGACCTGCGCGCCATGGTCGACCGCGAGTACACCGACAAGGTGCTGCTCGCCGAGGCCAACCAGTGGCCCGAGGACGTCGTCGACTACTTCGGCACCGAGGAGCGCCCCGAGTGCCACATGTGCTTCAACTTCCCGCTGATGCCGCGCATGTTCATGGCGCTGCGGAGGGAGCAGCGCTACCCGATCACGGAGATCCTGGAGCGCACTCCGCACATCCCCTCGACCGCGCAGTGGGGCATCTTCCTGCGCAACCACGACGAGCTGACGCTCGAGATGGTCACCGACGACGAGCGCGACTACATGTGGGGCGAGTACGCGTCGGACCCGCGCATGAAGCTCAACCTCGGCATCCGCCGCCGCCTGGCACCGCTGCTCAACAACGGACGGCGGCAGATGGAGCTCTTCTGCGGCCTGCTGCTCTCGCTGCCCGGCTCGCCCATCCTCTACTACGGCGACGAGGTTGGCATGGGTGACAACATCTACCTCGGCGACCGCGACGGGGTGCGCACCCCCATGCAGTGGAACGGCGACCGCAACGGCGGCTTCAGCCGCAGCGACTTTGCCCAGCTGTACCTGCCGCCACTGATGGACCCGGTGTACGGTTTTGCAGCCGTCAACGTCGAGGCGCAGATGCGCAACGAATCCTCGTTGCTGCACTGGATGCGCCGGTTCGTTGCCGTTCGCAAGCGCTTCGCCGTCTTCGGCGAGGGCGCCTTTGAGGCCCTGGACGCCGCCAACCCGTCCGTCTTCGCATTCCTGCGCAGCCTCGACGGCCACGTGGTGCTCTGCGTCAACAACCTGTCACGCTTTGCCCAGCCGGTTGAGCTCGATCTGCGTAAGTTCGAGGGCTGTACCCCGGTCGAGATGCTCGGCCACGTCCACTTCCCGCGCATCGGCGAGCTCTCGTATCTGCTCACCCTGGCACCGCACAGCTTCCTCTGGTTCACCATCGAGGAGAGCAACGAATGAGCGTGGCCGTCGACCTCGCCTGGATCCGCGAGACGCTGGAGTCCGCGCTGGTGTCGTGGCTTCCTCGGCAGCGCTGGTACGGTGGCGACACCGCGATCAGCTACGTGCGCTGTGAGGAGCTGGCACCAATCGCCGACGGGCAACCGGTGGTGGCCGCCTGCCTCGTCGCGGTCGGATTCGACGACGCCAGCGAGGTGACCTACAACGTCCCCATCGCCGTGGGATCGCCGGCTGGGCTGCGCCCCAGCGACCCGGGCGCGGTGGTTCACGACGACGATGGTCTGCTCGTCTTCGACGCGCTCGCCGACTCGCGGACCGCGGCGCCGCTGTGGCGAATCGTCGCGCTTGGAGAGACGGTGCGGTTGAACGCCGGCCGGCTGATCGCGGGCGGCGGCGGCCTCACTCCGTTGGCGGCCGACATCAGCCCGCTGGTGCGCGAGCAGTCCAACACCTCACTGGTGGTCGGCGGCGATCACCTGCTCAAGGTGATGCGAAGGGTGGTGTTCGCGCCGTCGGTGGAGTTGGAGATGAGCAGGGCTCTGGCCGACGCCGGCTTCGAGCACGTTGCTCCCGCGCAGGCGTGGCTGGATTACGAGCGCGACGGCGAGCCCCACGCCGCGCTGCTGGCGCTCGCCCAGCCGTACCTCCACAACGGCACCGAGGGATGGACGCTGGCGCTGACCTCGCTGCGCGATCTCTACGCGGTCGCTGAGGAGACGCACCCCGGGGGCGCGGCCGAGCGCCTGCTGACGGTCGAGGAGGCGGGCGGCAGCTTCACCTCGGAAGCGGCCCGGCTCGGCGACATCACCGCGCAGATGCACCTCGCGCTGGCCCACGCCACCGGCGCCGACCTGGCGCCTGAGCCGATCACCCGCGGATTGCTCATCCAGTGGGCCGACGAGATCCTCGGCGACCTCGACGCGCTCATCGCCACCGGGGTGGAGCCGGTGCGCGAGCTGCAGCCCCACCACGCCGCCCTGAAGGCACGGATCGACGCCCTCCGCACCGTGGCCAGACCCGGGCTGGCGATCCGCATCCACGGCGACTACCACCTCGGCCAGGTGCTCCGCACCGACGCGGGCTGGACCGTCCTCGACTTCGAGGGCGAGCCGCGCCGACCTGTCGAGCACCGCCGTCGCCGCCACTCGCCGTTGCGCGACGTCGCCGGGATGCTGCGCTCCTTCGACTACGCCGCCTCGGTGGCTCTGATCGAGCGGATGGCGCCGACCGACCCGGAATGGGCGCACCTCGCGGCCCACGGGCGGAGCTGGGCCAGCGCCAACCGCGACGCGTTCTGGTCGACGTACGTCGAACGGACCGTGGGCAGCCGGCTGATCCCCGACGCGGGCGGGGCGCTGACCCTGCGTCGCGCGTTCGAGATCCAGAAGGCGATCTACGAGGTGGCGTACGAGCTGGCCCACCGGCCCAGCTGGGTCCCGATACCGCTGGCGTTCCTGCTCGAGGCCACGGCGTGAGCGCCGTCCAGGGGCCGCCGGCCGGTACCGCGGACGAGGTCCGCCGGCTTCGCGCCGGCGTCCACCGCGACCCCCACCAACTGCTCGGCGTGCACCCCCAGGGCAAGGTCACCGTGGTGCGCGCCTTCAACCCCGAGGCGACCGCGATCAGCGTTGCCTACCCGGGTGGCATCGTCCCCATGAAGCAGATCGACCAGGGTGGGCTGTTCGAGGCCGAGGTGCCGGCCGCCGACCTCCCGGGTTACCGGCTGCGCGTCCACACGGCCGACCACGACTGGGAGGTCGACGACCCCTACAGGTTCATGCCGACGCTCGGCGAGCTCGACCTGCACCTGATTGGCGAGGGCACCCACCGCCGCCTCTGGGAGCGGCTCGGCGCGCGCGTCATCGACCACCAGGGAGTGCGTGGGACCGCCTTCTCCGTGTGGGCGCCCAACGCGCAGGGCGTGGCGCTTGTCAGCGACAGCAACGCCTGGGACGACCGCACCCAGCCGATGCGCACCCTCGGTGCCAGCGGGGTCTGGGAGCTGTTCATCCCCAACGTCGGCGCCGGGCAGCGCTACAAGTTCCGGGTCATCGGCGCCGACGGCAAGCCGGTGCTCAAGGCCGACCCGCTGGCGCGCTCCGCCGAGTCGCCGCCGGGCACTGCCAGCGTGGTGACCGACTCCGCATACGAGTGGGCGGACAGGGAGTGGATGACGCGGCGACCGCGCGGCGACCGGACCACCGAGCCGCTCAACATCTACGAGGTCCACCTCGGCTCGTGGCGCCGCGGCGCCGGCGACGCCATGCTCGGCTACCGGGAGATCGCCCCCCAGCTGGCCGACTATTGCAGGCGTCTGGCCTTCACCCACGTCGAGCTGCTGCCCATCGCGGAGCACCCCTTTGGCGGCTCGTGGGGATACCAGGTGAGCAGCTACTACGCACCGACGGCGCGCTACGGCACGCCGGACGACCTCCGCTGGTTCGTCGATCACCTCCACCAGAACGGCATCGGGGTCATCGTCGACTGGGTGCCCGCGCACTTCCCGCGCGACGAGTGGGCCCTGGCCCACTTCGACGGAACCGCCTTGTACGAACACGCGGATCCACGCCGCGGGGCCCAGCCCGACTGGGGCACGCTGGTGTTCAACTTCGGACGCAACGAGGTGCGCAACTTCCTCGTCGCCAACGCGCTGTACTGGGTCGAGGAGTTCCACATCGACGGGCTGCGCGTCGACGCCGTCGCCTCGATGCTCTACCTCGACTACTCGCGCAAGCCGGGCCAGTGGCTGCCCAACGAGTACGGCGGCCGCGAGAACCTCGAGGCGATCGCATTCATCCGCGAGTTCAACGACCAGGTGCACGGGCGCTTTCCTGGGGTGATGACCATCGCCGAGGAGTCGACAGCCTGGCCGGCGGTGTCCCGGCCGACGGCGAGCGGCGGGCTGGGCTTCACCTTCAAATGGAACATGGGCTGGATGCACGACACCCTCGACTACATCAGCAAGGACACGATCTTCCGCCGCTACCACCACCAGCAGCTGACCTTCGGGGTCTGGTACGCGTGGGCCGAGAACTTCATCCTGCCCCTGTCGCATGACGAGGTCGTGCACCTCAAGCGCTCGCTGATCGGCAAGACCCCGGGCGACCGCTGGCAGCAGTTCGCCAACCTGCGCGCCCTGTTCGGCTGGATGTACGCGCATCCGGGCAAGAAGCTGCTCTTCATGGGAGGCGAGCTCGCGCAGTGGGCGGAGTGGGACCACGACCGCTCGCTGGACTGGCACCTACTCGAGCTGCCGGAGCACGCGGCCGTGCAGCGCCTGGTCGCCGACATCGGCAGGGTGTATTCCGAGACCGCCGCGCTGTGGCAGGTCGACGGCAGCAGCGAGGGCTTTCGCTGGATCGACGCCGGCAACGTCGACCAGAGCGTGCTCAGCTTCGTGCGCATGGACGGGCAGGGGCGGCCCGGACTGGCCTGCGTCGCCAACTTCTCGCCGGCTGTGTACCACGGCTTCCGGGTGGGCCTTCCCGTGCCAGGTGCCTGGCGCGAGGTGATCAACACCGACGCGGTGGACTACGGAGGCAGCGGACAGGGCAACATGGGTAAGGTGGAGACGGAGCCGATGAGCTGGCACGGCTTCGACCAGTCCGCCGGCCTGACCGTGCCCCCTCTCGGTGTGGTCTGGCTGGCGCCCGGCGAGTAGTTGCCAGCGCAGGTCCCAGGCAAGACAATGTGGCGCCAGCGCGGCCCACTCATCCCAGGAGCATCCGTCCATGAACACAGAGCAGGCCCGCGAGCGTCTGGTCGCCGAGCGCGATCGACTCACCGAGGTTCGCAACGCCGCCAGCCGGCTCAGCACCTCGGCAAAGGACGCTTCCGAGCGGGAGCTCTCGAGCGTCGACCAGCACCCCGCCGAGCAGGCCACCGAGACGCTGGAGCGCGAGCTCGACCTGGGGGTCCTTCAGAGCGTCGAGGCGGAGCTGCTCGAGGTCAAGGCCGCCCTGGCGCGGCTCGAGGCGGGGACGTACGGGCAGTGCGAGGTGTGCGGCAAGCCGATCGCCGAGGGACGGCTCGAGGCCAAGCCTGCCACCAGGTACTGCGTCGAAGACCAGGCGAAGGTGGAGCGGCCTCTGCGCTGACCCCGTGCCCCCGGGCGGGGACTCCTGCAAGCAGGTGAGGTCGGGCTACCAGCCCAGTGGGGCGGGGGTGCCCCAGTCGGAGTCGTGGACGTCGGGGAAGCTGAGCCTCTCGGGCACCATCTCGTCCAGCAGCGTCTCCTGCCAGTCGAGCAGGGCGGCGTGGAGGCGGACCGTGTTGCGGGCTCGCGTCGCCCTGCGCGGCAGGGGCAATCCGACCTCGTCCTCGAGGCGGTAGAGGCGCTGGCGAAGCACCCGGTCGAAGGTGCGCTCGCCCCGAAGGTGGCGCTCCTCGAGGGTGGCGACGAGGCTGTCGATCGCGGTCACCCGGTTGCGGACCCGCGAGCCGCCGAGCCGGCGCCGGATCGCGGTGGTCCGTCTCTCCCAGATCTCGCTGCCGGCGCGGGCGATCCGGTCGCCGTCCATCGGTGTCGCCATTTGGGCGGACATCTCGAAAGTCCCCTGCTCAGCTGTTCGGTCGCGTGCAGCGCGACGTCCTTCATCCCCTCATACGCATGGGGATACAGTCGGAGCATCGGCGTCGCACCTTTCCCCAAGGTGACAACCCGCGCGCGGCGGCGCGGGAACCGGGCGCTCAATGGCGGAAGTGGCGCTCACCAGCGTGGACCATGGTCATGCCCAGGCGTTCGGCCGCCGCGGTGACCTCGAGGTCCCTCTTCGATCCGCCCGGCTGGATCACCGCGATGATCCCCGCCCGACCCAGCGCCTCAACGCCGTCGGGGAACGGGAAGAACGCGTCCGAGGCGGCGACCGCGCCCGCCGCGCGGTCGCCGGCGCGCTGGACGGCCAGCTCGGCGGCTTCGACCCTCGACATCTGCCCGGCGCCCACGCCGACCGCCATGCCGTCGCGGACGATGACGATGGCGTTGGACTTCACGCGCGCGCAGACCCGCCACGCCACCAGCAGCTCACGCCAGCGAGCCTCGTCGGGCGGGTCGCCGCTCACCACGGTCATGCCGTCGCGGCCAGGGCTGACCCTGTCGGCGGACTGGACCAGAAGGCCGCCGTCGATGCTGCGGACGTCGAGCTCGGCGGCGCAGCTGGGCCGCCCGACGACGAGGACGCGCAGGCGCTGCTTGGCGGCGAGGCGGGTGGCGGCGGCTTCGCTGAGGGCGGGGACGACGATCGCCTCGAGGAACGTCGCCGCCAACTGGTCGGCGGTGGCCTCGTCCAGCGGACGGTTGAGCGCGACGATGCCGCCATAGGCCGCCTGCGGGTCGCACTCGTAGGCGCGCCGGTAGGCGTCGGCGATGTCGCCGGCGACGGCGAAGCCGCAGGGGTTGGTGTGCTTGATCACGGCGGCCGCGGGCCCTTCGAAATCGCACACCAGGCGGCGGGCGGCGTCGCAGTCGAGCCAGTTGGTGAAGCTCAGGGCGGGACCCTGGAGCTGGCGCGCATGGGCCAGGCCACCGGCCGGGCCGGGGACGGCGTAGAGCGCGCCGCCCTGGTGGGGGTTCTCCCCGTACCTCAGCGACGCGATCAGGCGGCCCCCGGTGGTGTATTCGACGGGCAGCGGCTGGTCGCCGGGCAGCTCGCCGGCGAGGTAGGCGGCGACCGCGGTGTCGTAGGCGGCGGTGTGGGCGAAGGCGCGGGCGGCGAGCCGGTCGCGGGTGGGTTGCGAGATGCCGCCGGTGTCGTGGAGCTCCGCCAGCAGCTCGGGGTACTGCCCCGGCTCGATCAGCACCGCGACCGCGGCGCTGTTCTTGGCGGCGGCGCGGATCAGGGTGGGGCCGCCGATGTCGATCTTCTCGATGGTGCTGGCGCGATCCGCGCCGCTCGCCACCGTCTCGACGAACGGGTACAGGCTGACGGCGACGATGTCGATCGCCACAAAGCCCTGGTCCGCGAGCTGGGCGATGTGGTCCGGCAGGTCGCGGCGGGCGAGGATGCCGGCGTGGATGGCGGGATGGAGCGTCTTGACGCGGCCGTCGAGCATCTCGGGGAAGCCGGTGAGGTCGCTCACGGCCAGGGCGTCGATGCCGGCGTCGGCGAGAACGCGGCGAGTGCCGTCGGTTGCGACCAGCTCGACGCCGCTCTGGCGCAGACCGCGCGCGAGCTCGACGAGCCCGGTGCGGTCGGAGACACCGAGCAGCGCACGCATCAGCCCATGCCCTGACGGAGATGGGGCTCGGCGAGGACGCGCACGTGCCTGCCATCGCGCTCGAGCCGGCCGGTCGCCCACAGCTCGACGGCTTGGGGGAGCAGCCGCCATTCCTCACCGTGAATGCGTCCGCGCAGCGTCTCGGCGTCGTCGTCCTCCCCGACGGCGACGGGCGCCTGGAGCACGATCGGGCCGCCGTCGATGGCGCCGGCGGAGAGCAGGTGCACGGTGCAGCCCGTGACCTTGACGCCGGCAGCGAGCGCATCCTCGACGGCGTGCATCCCGCCCCCGAACGCCGGCAGCAGCGAGGGGTGAACATTGAGGATGGCGTTGGGGAACGCGGCCAGCACGTCGTCGCTGAGCACGCGGTTGTAGCCGGCGCAAACGACCAGCTCGACGGTGGCCGCACGGAGGGCATCGACGATGGCCCGGTCGCGTTCTGTCGCGTTGCCGCCGAAGTCAGCCACGGGCAGCGACAGGGTCTCCACACCGCGGTGGCGGGCAACCTCGAGGGCTGCACACTGGCGCTTGTTGCTGAGCACCAGCACCACCTCGGCGGGGATGCCCGGGGGGTCGCAGGCGTCCAGGAGCGCGGTCAGGTTGCTGCCCGCGCCTGAGACAAGCACGCCGACGCGGGTGCGGGCGCTCATACCAGGGTGACGCGCTCACCACCGCCGGATTCCACGACCTCGCCGAGGCGCCAGATTGGGATTCCCGCCGCCGCGCCGGCCGCGTCGGCCTGCGCGCGCGGCACCACGATCACCATGCCGACGCCCATGTTGAAGGTGCGCCACATCTCCTCGGGCATGACGCCACCGCAGCGCTCGATGGCGCTGAACAGCGGCGGCACCGTCCAGCTCGAGCGATCGATGACCGCGCCGAGCCCGGCGGGAAGCACGCGCGGCACGTTCTCGATGAGGCCGCCGCCCGTGATGTGGGCCAGGCCGTGCACATCGACCGATTGGCGCAGCTCGTTGACAGCGTGCAGGTAGCAACGGTGGGGCTCGAGAAGGAGATCGGCGAGCGGCGCATCGGTGCCCGGCAGGGCGTTGGTCCACTCGAGCTCGCGCTCCAGCACGATGTGACGCACCAGGGAATACCCGTTGGTGTGCAGGCCGCTGCTGGGCATGGCCAGGAGCACGTCACCTGCCTCGACGCGCGACCCGTCGACGATCTCGTCGCGTTCGACCGCGCCGACGATGAAGCCGGCGATGTCGTAGTCGCCGAGCGCGTACACCCCGGGCATCTCGGCGGTCTCGCCGCCCACGAGGGCGCAGCCGGTGGCGCGACAGGCGGAGGCGACGCCGTCGACCACCTCGGCGAGGTGCTCGGGAAGGAGATTGCCGGTTGCGTAGTAGTCGAGGAAGAAGAGGGGTTGGGCGCCGCAGCAGAGGATGTCGTTGACGCAGTGGTTGACCAGGTCGACCCCGATGCCGCGGTGACGATTGGTGGCGATGGCCACTTTCACCTTGGTGCCGACCGAGTCGGTGCTCGAGACCAGCACGGGTTTGCGCCAGCGTGTGGTGTCCAGCTCGAAGAGGCCGCTGAAGGCGCCGATGCCGCCGAGCACCGCCGGGGTGTGGGTGCTGGCCACCGCGCGGCGGATGAGGTCGATGGCACGGTTGCCCGCGTCAATGTCGACCCCGGCATCGGCGTAGCGCAGGTCACCCATCTGGCCGCGAGTGTATCGGGCGGCGTTCCGCCATCGCCCGGGACTGACCGGCGCGGGCCCACCGCCTCCCGCCGGCGGTCGGCGGGAGGCGGTGGTGTGGCTCAGGGGAGGGTGAGGACCGGCGTGTGCTCGATCTCCACGGCCTGGAGGCTGTTGGGGTTGAGGCCGAGCAGCTCGAGGATGGTGGGTGCGATCTGCGTGGTCTCGACCGTCGCGGTGTCGACGCTCGCGTGCTGGATCGGATCGCCGGAGACGAGCAGCGGCACGTTGCGATCCTGGGGGTTGGCGCCACCGTGCTCGGCAATCTTCGACTGATGGCCGGTGTACACGGTGCCGTACTGCGCGATGCCGAAGACGTCGGGCACGCGAGCGTCGCCGTGCTGCACGTGGAAGTAGTCGGCAGCTGCATCTCCCGCGAACACGGTGGTCAGCCCCGACTGTGTGAAGGGCTTGGGGTTGCCGTTGATGTCGTTGCCGGTGCCGGAGAGGTCCAGCAGGAACGTCTTGGCGAAACTGGTGGCCGCCGGCGAGCGGTCGTTGAGCCACATGAGCATGCCGTCATCGTCGATGGCGAAGGCCACCAGCGGGTTGACGCGGCTCGGGTGGGTGGCGTGCCACTGCGCGTTCAGCGCGTCGATGATGGGCCCATCGTCGATGCGCGTCAGCGCGGCCGGGTTCTGCGGCGACTGGCCGTGCTTGGCCGACAGGATGATGACGGTGCTGGCGGCGAGGTTCCTGGCGTGCAGCTCGCTCACCAGGCTGCCGACCTGGGTGTCGATGTAGTCGAGCGCGCGGCGCAGCAGCGGACCGGGGGTGACACCGTCGGCCTCGTATCCGCCCTTGAGGCCGTCGGAGGTGGGCAGCTTCTGCGCCGTCGAGACGGTCTGGAAGTTCATGCCGAAGATCGACGGCGTGCCCACGACACTGGTGCGGCTGTGATCGAAGCCGTCGATCTCATTGATGACCGCCTGGACCTTGTAGCTGTCGTACTGCTGGGTCAGCGCGTTGTCGGTTGTCCAGTCGTTCGACGAGCCCAGGGTCGGGGCGTCGCTGTTGATCTCTGGCGTGAAGAGGTCCTGGACGCCGGTGCCGGACGGTCCGTTGAGGACCTCGTAGCTGGCGTGCTTGTCCGACCACGCGGTGCGGAGGCCGGCGGTGCGCGCGACCTCGAAGATGGTGTTGACCTTGATGTAGCTGTGTGGGTACACGGGCTGGCAGCTCGCTGGGTCGACGGGGAGCGCTGCGGGGTTGAGGACCTTGTCGGGATTGGAGGTCATGCTGAGGATGCTGCCAGGGAGCCCGCTGAGTCCCTGGCCGGCGTCCAGCGCGTGCAGGTTCTTGTCGGCGGCCTCGAAGTACTGGACCTCGACACCCGGGGTGGCGGTGTCACAGTTGGTCGTCCCGGCGGGCAGCAGGGCATGGTTGAAGCTGTCGTCGTAGTAGATGCCCGTGCTCGACGGGTTGCCGCCGGTGGCCTGGGCGACCATGCCGGGGAACGAGTCGGATGGTACCGGCGTCTGCGCCGCGGTGAACTGGACGCCGTGGCCGGCCAGCCCCGCGAGCGCGGAGTGAGGATGGTTGGTCACGTACCAGGCCAGGTCGGATTGGTGCATGCCGTCAACGGAGATGAGGATCACGTGTTGCGCGGACGGTTGGGAAGCGGCGGTACCGCGCAACGCGCCCGCTCCTGCCACGCTCAGCAACGCGACGGCGACCACGCCGGTGGCGCTGACCCGGTTTGATACTCGGCGCATGGCAGACCTCCCTCACCCGAGCCGTCCAATGGGCCGGCTCCGCTCGGACGCCGACGCTAGCCAGCGGCCGGTCAAGACCGAGCGAGGAGAGTCTTAAGAACGAGCCCGCATCTGGGCGCTCAAGCCTCCGCGTCGCGGATGGCGTCGATGGTGGCGCGGACGTCCAGCCGTGGCAGCCCAGCAGCCTCGGACAGCGAGATCGCCGTGTCGCCGCGCACCTCGACGTTGATGAGGCGGTGGCACCGGACGAGCACCTCGAGATCGGCCGCGCTCATCGGCCGCACCGCCATCACCCCACGCATGACCACCCACTCGCGGGTGACCCGGAAGCCGAGGCCCGCGAGCTTGCGACCCTGGGCGGCGATGTCACTGAAGCCCGGGCACCATGCGCCCTCGACGCGCCCAACGCTGGTGGCCACGCCCATCGGTTGCAGAGCGGCCTCGAACCAGCGGTGCAGCGAGCGCATCATCCAGTCCAGCGGCAGCGGCTGGCCGGGCGGCGGGACACCGATGGCGCACAGCCCAAGCCACGCGTCGCCGCCGATGATGAAGGTGCCGCCTGCCGGGCTGGTGACGACCGCTGGAACGCCCTCGATGGTGCGCACCCGCTCCATCAGGTCGCTGTTCCTGGCCAGTCCGGCACCGACAGCGACCCGGCGCACTGTGCTGCGCACCTGGACGGCGACCTCCCCGGCGGACGGGGTGATGTGCCAGGGGATCTCAGGAGGATCGTGGACGTAGCGCTCAGCCGACACCTCGGCGACCCGGACGCGTGCCGCAGTCGCGGTTGGTTGCGGCACCGCCGGGGCGACGGCCTGTATGGGCTCCACGAATCCACAGTAGCAGCGGCGCTGAATCCGCCAGCGCTCAGGCCAGTTCGTGGCCCGCCGCCACGCGATGGTGGGAGGCGCGGGCACGGTGCACGGCCGGCAGGGAGAGACTGGTCTGCAGCGACCGGCCCAGCGGCACGCCGAGCCCTGTGGCCGCGTCCCATCCGGCGTGCGCCTGGTAGGCGCCGTTGTCGCCGCTGCTGATGTCCGTGAACGCCCGGTCCCGAGACCTGTACAGCGCCGGAAGCACGGTCCCGAGGCGGTGGTCCGTCGACGCCGAGATGAGAGCGAAAAGCGCAGTCCACAGCGGTGCGACAGCCGACGTGCCACCGACCACGGAGTCGACGCCGCAGTGATGGATGACGTATCCCGTGAGCGGATCGGCGTTGCCTGCCACGTCGGGTACCCCGCGCCCCTCGCCGCCACCATCAACCGACACAGGGCGGATGCCGGCGGCGGCCTGGTACCGCGGGACCGCGAAATGGCTGCTGACGCCTCCCCCGGTGGCACCCTGGCCGGCACGCAGCTCGTTCCAGGCCTCCTCGCGGATGCGCCGGCCGCCGTCGGCGAAGAGCCGCGTGCCACCGCAGCCCACGGCATTCGGTGCGGACGCGGGGTGATCGGCGTGCTGGTGCCCGTCGTTGCGGGCGTCTGTGGAGCCGTTGTCGCCGGCGGCGACACTGTGCACGATTCCGCGAATCGCACCCAGTTGGAAGGCGCGGTCCATGGCGTCCATCGCCGCCGGCGTCCAGCGGTCTTCGGGCGCGCCCCAGCTGGTCGACACGGCTGCGTAGTCGCGTCCGTCGGTTGCGAACGCTGCCTGCAGGTTGGTGAATCCCCGGTCGGTGTTGGGGGCGTACTTGATGACGATCTGCACATCCGCCTGCGGTGCACAGCGCGCCAGCACGCCCGCGATCACCTGCCAGTCCAGCGCCACCTCCGTATCCGGCCCGAATGGATCGGAGAGCGGTCCCCAGCCCTGCACCGCTTCCTCGACCACACGCAGCCGCGGATGGGCGGCTGTGAACGCTGCCACGTCGGCACGCTGCACGGCACCGCCGAGTTCGGCGATGCCGATGGTGATGCGCGTGTTCGCGCCGCCGTCGCGCAGCACAGGGAAGTCATAGATCTCCGCGACCTGGTCCGGTGTGTAGCTGTAGGGGGCCGCGACCCCGCGTGGGAGCACCGCAAACCGTGGCCGGGCGACCGGGCGATTGCTGAGACCGAAAGCCGATGTGACGACCCCGTCCAGGGCTTTCGGAACGCTCAACTCCTCGTGGTGGTCGCGGTAGATGCGAACCGCGCCAGTGCGCGGCTCACGCTCCACACAACGCTCGACGGTCACCGAGAAGGCGCGCGCCAGGGCGCCGACCGAGCCACTGACGTCGACGGTGCTGGTGGCGGCGTGCAGCCGGCGCACCCGCAGGCCGGCTGCGGCCGCCCATCGGCTCAGCGCGGCGATGTCGTCGGCGTGGGCTCCGTGCGCATCGGCCAGCTCAGCCGCCCCGAGGTAACGACGCAGGGGCACGGGGGTGGTCTGCTGCCGCGCCAGCCGGACGCCGATGCTCTCTGTGCGTGGATCTTCGCGGAGGTGCACCGTCATCACCGCCGGCGCGGCAAGCTCGCCGGCGGTGAGCGGTCGGGTGCTGATGTCGACCGAGCGGGGCGGATACAGACGTGCGCTGCCGGCGAGACGGACGGTGACGGCCATGGCAAACGAACCTCGTGAAGCCGCTGGCAACGCCGGCGACGCGGAGAAAACCGGCGATCCTGCCATCCGATTCCGCACCCGTTGGGGCGGTCCGCCCTGTCTGGCGCGGATGGAGTCGCTTTGTCCGCCGCCAGTCCGTCAGCGAGCGGCGGGTCGCACCGTTTCGAGTGCTGCCAGCGCGCTGTGGTTCTCCAGCGAAGCGAGGTCACCGGGGTCGTTGCCGAGGTACACCGCCCGCACGATGCGCCGCAGCACCTTGGCGTTGCGTGTCCTGGGCAGCTCCGAAATTGCCAGCACCGCACTGGGTTTCAGCGCCTTGCCGAGTTCCGCGGTCACCAGGTCCGACAGGTCACTGCGCAGCCTTTCGCTGTCCTCGATCCCGGGCTGCAGAACCACGAAGCAGAGCAGCGCTTCGCCCTTCACGGGGTCAGGAATTCCGACCGCGGCGGCCTCGGCCACGGCGGGATGCGCAACCAGCGCCGACTCGACCTCGGCAGGGCCGAGCCGCTTGCCCGCAACCTTGATGGTGTCGTCGCTGCGCCCGCGGATGTACCAGAGACCGTCGTCGGCAATCTCCGCCCAGTCACCGTGCACCCAGACGCCCGGCCAGCGTGACCAGTAGGTTTCGAGGTAGCGCTCGCGGTCGCGCCAGAACCCGTGCGTCATTCCCGGCCAGGGAGAACGCACTACCAGCTCGCCGACCTCGCCACGCACGCTTTTGCCATTCTCGTCCAGAACATCCGCATCCATGCCCGGGCAGGGTCCGGCAAAGGCGCAGGGGTTGAGCGGCGTCAGCATGTTGCCGCCGAGGATTCCCCCGCTGACCTCGGTGCCTCCGCTGTAGTTGATGATCGGACAGCGGCCGCCGCCCACCCGCTGCAGGAACCACAGCCAGGGATCGACGTTCCACGGCTCGCCGCTGGAGCCGAGGACGCGGAGCGACGAGAGGTCGTGGTTGCCCACCGGCTGTTCGCCGTGACGCATCAGCGATCGCACCACGGTTGGAGCAACCCCGAGAACGGACACGCGGTGGCGCTCGACCACCGACCAGAGGCGGTCCGGGCCGGGATGGTCGGGCACACCCTCGAAGACCACCAGCGTCGCCCCGATGGTGAGCGCCCCGCAGATCGCCCACGGTCCCATCATCCACCCGATGTCGGTGAACCACAGAAGCCTGTCGTTGGGACCGACGTCGAAGCAGTGAGCCATGTCCTGCGTCGACTTGACCGGGAAGCCACCCTGCACGTGGACGGTGCCCTTGGGGCGGCCGGTGGTTCCGCTGGTGTAGATCAGCATGAAGGGATCGTCGGCAGTGCTGTCGTACGTTTCTGCGACCGCCGGCTCTGCGACCGTCACCTCGTGGTACCAGACGTCGCGCGGCCGTTGCATGGCGACATCGATCGTGCCGAGACGGCGCACCACGACGATGTGCCGCAACGAAGCGGTCTGTTCGGCAACCTCGTCAGCGACCGGCTTCATCGCGACCGGTGACCCCCGGCGTGGAAAACCGTCGGCGATGACGAGGACCTTGGCCTCGCAGTCGCGCAAGCGCGCCGCGATCGCGCCCGCGCCGTAGCCGCTGAAGAGGGGGGTGACGATTGCGCCCAGCTTCGCGCACGCCAGGAAGACGGCCACCGTCTCGGGGATCATCGGAAGGCAGAGTCCCACCACGTCGCCGGGACCGACCCCGAGCCGTGCAAGCGCGTTCGCGCACCGGGCGGTCTCTGCGGCGAGCTCGAAGTACGTCCAGGAGCGCTGGGCGCCGTCGTCGCCTTCCCAGGCGACAGCCTCACGTCCTGGCGTCGACTCTGCCCAGCGGTCGACCGCGTTGGTGGCGAGGTTGAGACGTCCCCCGTTCCACCACCGCGTGAAGGGCAAACCCTGCGAGGTGTCGCGCATCCGGCTGGGACGCCGCCGCCAGCCGATGCCGATGTCGTCGATGGTGGCGCCCCAGAACCGTTCGGGGTCGCGGCGGGCGACGTCGTTGAGCTCCTCGAGCGTGTCCACGCCCAGCCCGGTCATGAACGTCCGCAGCCGGCTGTTCTGCATCTGCTCGGG
>DATBCJ010000022.1:0-12061 GCA_036270565.1 Candidatus Dormiibacterota bacterium
CCGCCGCCGAGGCCGGCGCCTCGCTGCCGGCCGACCGCGTCGATCTCGTCGACGAACACGATGCAGGGGGCGTTCTTCTTGGCCTGGTCGAAGAGGTCACGCACCCGGCTGGCGCCGACGCCGACGAACATCTCGACGAACTCGGAGCCGCTGATGCTGAAGAAGGGAACGCCGGCCTCCCCGGCGACAGCCTTGCTGAGGAGGGTCTTGCCGGTGCCGGGAGGGCCGACGAGGAGCACGCCCTTGGGGATGCGCGCGCCCACGGCGGTGAACTTGTCGGGGTACTTGAGGAACTCGACGATCTCGGACAGCTCGGTCTTGGCCTCCTCGACGCCCGCGACGTCGGCGAAGGTGATCGCCGGCTTGTCACCGGTGAGCAGCCGGGCGCGGCTTCTGCCGAAGGACATCGCCTGGTTGTTGCCGCTCTGTGTCTGCCGGAAGATCCAGAGCAGGAACAGGGCCATCAACCCGAAGAGCACGAGGTTGGGCAAAAGGACGCTTAACAGCACGTTGCTCCCACTGGAATCGTTGCGGTAGTTGGTGTACCCATTATCGGAGAAGATCTTGCTGACTTCGTCACTGGAGCCAACCGTGGTCTGGTACTGCGCGCCGTTGGCCGCGTACCAGGTGACCGACGTACCGTCCCCATTGATGACCGCCTCCTGCGACGGCGAGGAGGACAGGGTGTTGGCCGCGTCACTGCTGTGGTTCTTGAAGTTGATGGCGGCCTGGGCGAGAGCGCCGGAATCCTTGGCCTGCGCGCTGGTGCCGGGAACCCCGCGCAAGAGCGCAAAAAGGACCAGGACGACCAGTACTGCCAGCGCGGCGTACAGGCCGCGACGAGGGTTGCGCATCGCGTCGCAGTCTATCAGAGGGTCTGGTTTCAACCCCCCAGTTCACGATGCGCCGACGGGCTTGTTGCACTGCGCGCACAGGAGGTCCGGGCCTGGGGGTGTGCACGCTGTCAGCCGTCGAGCAGACGGCGTTGATGATCGGCGAGCACGCAGAGCCGGCGGCGTGCCGCGGGGAAGACCCGCTCCAGCGCCGGGAGGAGCTCCAGCCGGACGCGGGTGCGCAGGAAGCGCGGGTCGCTGTTGCTGGGGTCGTCGACCACCTCAAGCTGCAGCGCGGCGCAGTAGGCGGACACGTCCGCCCGCCAGGCTCGCAGGAGAGGTCGCGCCAGCCTCCCCTGGCGCTCCCGCATCGCCGCCAGCGCCCGCGGCGTGGCCCCGGCCAGGGCGCGCATCAGCACGGTCTCGGCCTGGTCGTCGGCGGTGTGCGCCAGCGCGATCGCGCTAGCGCCGAGATCGTGCGCGAGCAGCTCGAGGGCGGCGTGGCGGGCGTCGCGGGCGCGGTCCTGGAGGGACGAGCCGCTGGTGGCGACGGCGACGGTCAGCCCGGTAAACGGCAGGCCGCGCGCCAGGGCCGCGGCACGCACCGGCTCGGCTTCGGCCGCCGACCCCTCGCGTAGCCCATGGTCCACATGGGCGACGTGAAGGTTCAACCCCCGGGGCGGCGCCAGCCTCGCCAGCGCGTCAAGCATGGCCATCGAGTCGGGTCCCCCGCTGCAGGCCACCACCACCGTCTCACCAGGGCGGATCACGCCGCGCCGGTCCAGTGCGGTTGCGACGCAGCGGCGGAGACGGCCGACGGCCGCGTCGCGCTGCCGCGATTCGAGCGACGACCCGTGCGGGCTCATCACACACCCGTCTGAGCGACGTTGGTGGCCGCACCTGGATTCGAACCAGGGACATACCGGGTATGAGCCGGGTGCTCTACCAGCTGAGCTATGCGGCCGATTTGGCCCGGATTGTACGGGCTGCACCGCGGCGCTCCGGAAGCGGCAGGAATTTAAATTGCGGCGGCCGGACTCGAACCGGCGACCTTCGGGTTATGAGCCCGACGAGCTGCCACTGCTCCACGCCGCCGGGCCATTTTAGCGCATCACTCACATAGGCCCCGATCTGCCATGGCTACACCCGCGCCAGCCCGACTCGGGCCACACCGCCGTCCAACGGGGTCTCATGGACGGTCATCCCGACCGGCAGGGCGCCGATCGACAACTCGATCGCGAGGGTCTCGGACGCGACGTAGTCACGGTGCTCCTCGACTGCCGCTGCGTGCGTTTGCGGTAGGTCCAGCACGAGGCGAATGCGGTCGGCAAGGTTCAGCCCCGCGTCACGCCTGGCTGATTGCACGAGCCTGACCACGTCGCGGGCGAGACCCTCACGCTCCAGTGCCGGCGTCACCGCGGTGTCAACCCGTACCGCACCGCTGCCACTCTCCAGCACCCGCGTCGTGGACTCGTCCTGGGCGCGGATCGCCAGGCTGAACTCGTCGGGCCCGAGGTGTTGCCCGGCCAGCTCCACGCCACCCTCGGTGCGCTGCCAGTCTCCACGGCGAGCCGCGGCGAAGACGGCCGGGGCGGCGGCGCCGAGGCGCGGGCCGACCACCGCGGCGTTGACGGCGAGCACCCGGCGCGCGAGCGAGTCGACGTCATCGCTGAGCTGCACCTCCTTGACGTTCACCTCATCGGCGATGAGCTCACGGTACGGCTCAAGGAGCTGTGGCTGTGCCACAGCCACCGTGACCGACGGCAGGGGCAGGCGCACGCGCCGGTCGGCGGCGCGCCGCACCGACAGGGCAGCAGAGCAGACCTCCCTGACCAAGTCCATGGCGGCGACAAGGTCATCGTCGGCGGGGAGCTGCTCGCGCTGCGGGTATTCGCTGAGATGGACGCTGCGCTCGCCGCTGAGGTTGCGGTACACGTGCTCGGTGATCATCGGCAGGAGCGGCGCCGCCACCCGGCAGAGGGTGATCAGCACCGTGTACAGGGTGTCGTAGCAGTCACGCTTGTCGTCGCTCAGCACACTGCCCCAGACGCGCTCGCGGCTGCGCCGGATGTACCAGTTGTTGAGGGCGTCGATGAATGTCCTGATGACACGGCAGGCGCCGTCGAGATCGTACGCGTCCATGCGGTCGGCGACGCTGCCAACCAGCGCCCCTGCCTTGGCGAGGATGTACCGGTCGAGGACGCCTGTGGCGTCTGTCCGGGCGGTGGCCCGGTAGCCGTCGATGTTGGCGTAGTCGCTGAAGAACCGGTACGCGTGCCACAGCGGGATGACCACCTGGCGCAGGCCCTCGCTGATGGCGGACTCGCTGACCACGATGTCCTGGCCGCGCAGCACTGGCGAGTTGAGCAGCGACCAGCGCACCGCGTCGGCGCCGTGTTTGTTGAACATCTCCTCGGGGTCGGGGTAGTTGCGCAATCGCTTGCTCATCTTCTGGCCATCGTTGCCGAGGATGACGCCGTGCACAACGCAGTTCAGGAACGCCGGCTTGTCGAAGAGCGCGGTGGCGAGCACGTGGAGGTTGTAGAACCAGGCGCGAGTCTGTCCTATGTATTCCACGATGAAGTCGGCGGGGAAATGCGACGTGAACCACTGCTCCTGCTCGAATGGGTAGTGGACCTGCGCATAGGGCATCGAACCGGACTCGAACCAACCGTCGAGCACTTCCTCGACGCGCCGCATGGTTGCGCGGCCGCTGGGGTCGTCGGGGTTCGGCCTGGTCAAGTCGTCGATCTGAGGACGGTGCAGGTCGGCGGGGCGCACACCGAAGTCGCGCTCGATCTCATCAAGAGACCCGTAGACGTCGATGCGCGGAAAGCCGGGGTCATCGCTCTTCCAGACGGGGATCGGCGACCCCCAAAAGCGGTTGCGGCTGATCGACCAGTCGCGCGCACCCGCCATCCACTTTCCGAAGGCCCCGTCGCGGACGTGATCGGGCACCCAGTTGATCTGTTGGTTGAGCGCCACCGCACGGTCTTTGATTGCCGTGACCTCGACAAACCACGAGCTCACACCGCGATAGATGAGCGGCGTGTCGGTGCGCCAGCAGTGCGGGTAGCTGTGCTCGTAGGTTTCGTGGCGCACCAGCACGCCCATCTCGCGCAGACGCCGCACGATCTTGGGGTTGGCGTCGAACACCTGAAGCCCCTGCCAGTCCGGCACCTCGCTGGTAAAGCGCCCGCTCTGGTCGACCGGAACCACAACCCGGATCCCGTTGGCCTCGCAGAGGCGCTGGTCGTCCTCACCAAAGCCCGGCGCCATGTGCACCGCGCCTGTCCCCTCCTCCTCGCTGACGAAGTCCGCGGCCAGGAGGCGAAAGCCGTGCGGCTCCGACGCGAAGAAGTTGAACAGAGGCGTATAGGAGCGGCCGATCAGCTGCTCACCGCGAAGCGTTCCCGCCATCGCCGCCCCGCTCAGCTCCGCGCGGTAGTGCTCCGCCGCACGCGCCCCGATGATCCAGCGCTCACCATCCTTCTCGTAGACCGCGTACTCGATGGCGGGACCGACGGCGATGGCGAGATTGGACGGCAGCGTCCACGGGGTTGTCGTCCACGCCAGCAGATAGGTTGGGAGGGTGTCGCCCGGCGCAGGATTGAGACGGAACTTCACCGTCACAGCCGGGTCCTGTCGAGGACGGTAGGCGTCGTCGAGCCGGGTTTCGAAGTTGCTCAGCGGGGTCTCGCACTCCCAGCAGTAGGGCAGCACACGATGCCCTTCGTAGATGAGCCCCCGTTCCCAGAGTTGCTTGAACGCCCACATGACGCTCTCCATGTAGGAGATGTCCATGGTCTTGTAGTCGTTGTCGAAGTCCACCCACCGCGCCTGTCGTGTGACGTAGCTGCGCCACTCGTGCGTGTACTTCAGCACCGAGGTGCGGCAGTAATCGTTGAACCGGTCAACACCGTACGCCTCGATGGCGACGTGGCCGTGGATGCCCAACTGCCGTTCCGCTTCCATCTCCGCGGGGAGGCCGTGACAGTCCCAACCGAAACGACGGGGCACCCGGTAGCCCCGCATCGTCTTGTAACGCGGCACCACGTCCTTGACGAAGCCGGTGAGCAGATGGCCGTAATGGGGCAGCCCGTTGGCGAATGGGGGGCCGTCGTAGAAGACGAACTCGGGGTACCCCTCGCGCTGCTCGATGGACGCGACGAAGGTATGGTCGCGCTCCCAGTACGCGAGCACCTCCTCCTCGATGGCCGGGAAGTGCGGGCGCGGGTCGACCGGCGCGTAGGGCTGGTCGGTGTCGTTCACCGTCATAGGGTATCGGAAGCCCGGATCGGCCCCCGCCGTCAGTGCGGGGTCGGCGAGGGGAGCACGAATGTCACCGGGGTGGGCGTCGGCTTCGGCGTCGCGGACGGAGCTGATGACGAGGACGGGGCCGCCGACGGCGACGCACTCGGGGTCGCCGGCGGAGAGGGCGCGAACGTCGGCAGAGGAGCGTTCAGGCCCCCGCTGGTAGCCGTCGGCGCCCCCGGCGTGGTGATGATGAACAGCGTCTCGCCGGGGAACACGAAGCCCAGGCGGCGCGCCTGCTCCTGGAGCCAGGCGGCGTTGTTCGCCTCCCCGATCTGCTGCTGACGCTCATTGATCTGCTGCTGCAGCGCGCTGTTCTGCGCCGTCAGCGAGTGGACACGCGCGTCGAGCGCGTTGCCCTGGGCGGCCTCGGTGAACACCGCGTAGGCGGCCAGGCCGGAGAGCGCTGCGAGGCCGGCGATGACCAGGCGGCGCAGCGGACCGGCGTCGGATGCGAAGACGTGACGGAGAATCGGTCGGCCCTCGAGAACGTGTGCTGAAACTGGCCGTGCGACCGCCCTAAGGATGGACGCGAATCGTCATTTTGACAAGGTCGTCGGTTTCACCACCGTCGCCGAGGCGGCGGCTTCCCAACGGCGGCGCCACTCCGGCGCGTCGGCGTCGTGCAGGTCGACGCCGTCAAGCGCTGCCTGACGCTCGAGGCTCCGGAAGCGCTCCGCGAAGCGGTTGGACCTGGCCCGGAGCGCGTCCTCCGGGTTGACACGAAGGCGGCGGGCGAGAGCGACGGCGGCGAAGAGCAGCTCCCCGACCGCCTCGTCGAGGGAGGCGGACGGCGGCGACGCCGGCGCCTCCCTCTCCGAGGAGGTGCTCGCTCCCCCACCTCGCCGGATCTCCCCTTCCGTCACCGTCCAGTCCTGGCCGCGCGGCGCATCCGAGGGTGCCGCGCCGGCAACCGTCGCCAGGGCGTCGAGGGCGGCGCGCAACGCGGCCACGGCCTCGGTGGTCGCCGGGGTCTCGTCGAACCCCAGTCGTGCCGGTCGCTTCTGCACGCCCTGCGCGAACGCCAATGCGGGCAGCGCGCGCGGGATCCCGTCGAGAAGCGACAGGCGTTGGTGCTTCTCACTCCGCTTCAACCGCTCCCAGTTGACCACCACCTCGGCGGCGCCGCCAACCGCGGTGTCAGCGAAGACGTGGGGATGGCGGTAGATCATCTTGGCGCGGGTGGTCTCGGCGACATCGCCGATGTCGAACCCGTCCTCGGCCTCGGCGGCGATGGCGCAGTGCATCAGCACCTGCAGAAGGACGTCACCCAGCTCTTCGCGGAGGGTCGACAAGTCGTCGGCATCGATCGCCTCGAGCACCTCGTAGGTCTCCTCCAGGAGGTACGGCCTCAGGCTGGCGTGGGTCTGCTCGCCGTCCCACGGGCAGCCCCCCGGGGCGCGGAGTCGCTCGACGACCTCGTTGAGCGAGCGCAGGGAGTCGGCGGCGGCGTCTCTCACCCGCCACAGGGTACGCACTGCGGCGCTGGTGATGCGACGCTGCCCAGCCGCGGGCCCGACAGTGGCGTGGCCGAGAGGGCAATCAGCGCGCCCATGTCGGGTCTACACGGCCACGCGGGCGCGCAGTCGCTGCAGACGGCCCAGCTCGCGAAGCACGCCGAGCAGGACCTCGCGCCAGTCCGCGCCACGACGCACCGGCTCGGTGGTGATCACGATCCGCGTGGCCGTGGCGGCGGCCTGCGACGACCACTGCCTGACCAACGCGGGCAGGTCGACGCCGTGGTCGACGGCGAGCTGGACGCGCACGCCTCCAGCCCCCGACTCCACCGCGGTGACGCCGCCCGCCGCGGCCAGCAGGCGAGCCCGCAGCGAGTAGATGAGCGCCTCTGCGGCGGGCGGCAGCGGTCCGAAACGATCGACCAGGCCGCGGCTGGTGCGTTCCAGGTCACTCTCGGTGGCGCACGCCGCAAGCTCCTGGTAACAGCGCAGTCGCAGGCGTTCGTCGGTGACGTAGGTGACGGGGAGGAATGCCTTGACGGGCAGGGAGACGCTCACCTGCGCAGGCGACTCGACCATCGGCTTGCCCTGCAGCGCGGTCACCGCCTGACGCAGCAACGTGTTGTAGAGCTCCAGCCCGACCGCCGCGATCTCGCCGTGCTGCTCCTCACCGAGAAGGTTGCCGGCGCCGCGGATCTCTAGGTCGTGCATGGCCAGCTTGAACCCGGCACCCAGGTCCTGGAGCTCGCCGATGACGTCGAGCCGCTTGTCGGCCTTCTCGGTCAGCGACCGGTCCGGGGGGTAGAGCAGGTACGCATACGCGCGCTGCCCCGCGCGGCCGACGCGGCCGCGGAGCTGGTACAGCTGCGCCAGGCCGAGACGGTGCGCGTCGTTGATGACAATGGTGTTGGCGTTGGGGATGTCGAGCCCGGACTCGATGATCGTGGTGCACACCAGCACGTCGATCTCTCCGTCACCGAAGGCGCGCATCACCCTGGCAAGCGAGTGCTCGGGCATCTGGCCGTGGCCTACAGCAATGCGCGCCTCCGGGACCAGCTTGCGCAGCTCCTCGGCGTGCTTCTCGATGGTCTGCACGCGGTTGTGCAAATAGAACACCTGACCGCCGCGAGCCAGCTCGCGGGTGATCACCTCACGCACCAGCGACGGCTCACGGGCGGTCACGTACGTCTTGATCGGCTGCCTCTCCTCCGGCGGCGTCTGGATCACCGAGAGGTCGCGGATGCCGGCGAGCGACATGTGCAGGGTGCGCGGAATCGGTGTGGCGGACAGCGAGAGCACGTCGACGGCCACGCGCAGTGACTTGAACCTCTCCTTCTGGAGCACCCCGAATCGCTGCTCCTCATCGATGATCACCAAGCCGAGGTTGCTGAACTCGACGTCACGCTGCAGCAGCCGGTGGGTGCCGACGACGATGTCCACCGCGCCGCTGCGCAGGCCGACCAATGTGCTCGCGATGGCGGCATCGCTGCAGAAGCGGGAGAGCTGGTGCACCGTGATCGGAAAGGGTGCGAGCCGTTCGGTGAAGGTGAGGAAATGCTGCTGGGCGAGAACTGTGGTGGGCACCAGCACGGCCACCTGCCGGCCCTCGCTCGCCGCCTTGAACGCGGCCCGGAGTGCCAGCTCCGTCTTGCCGAAGCCGACGTCGCCGCAGACCACGCGGTCCATCGGGCGCGACGACTCCATGTCGCGCTTGATCTCGTCGAGGACCAGCTCCTGGTCGGGGGTCTCCTGGTACGGGAACGACGCCTCGAGCTCGCGCTGCCAGGTGCCGTCCGGGGTGAAGGCATGGCCGGCGGCCATCTCGCGCCGCGAGTACAGCGTCAGCAGCTCACGCGCCACCTCCTCGGTGCGCTCCTTGACACGGCGCTTGACCCGTTCCCACTCGCCACTGCCCAGCCGTGACAGGTGCGGATGGGAATCGGCGCCGCCGACGTAGCGGTCGACACGGTCGAGGTGGTCGACAGGCACGAAAAGCTTGTCGCCATCCGCATATTCGATGGTCATGTACTCGTGCTCACCGAGCTCGTCGCTGACCGTGCGCATCTCGAGGAAGCGGCCGATGCCGTGGTCGCGGTGCACCACCACGTCGCCGGGCGCGAACTGCATCACGAACGCGGCGGTCGCGGCGGCGCCCGAGGCGGCGCGGCGCGCACCCCGGGCCGACGTCGACTCGGCACGGCGAGCACCGCGCGCCAGTGGTGAGCCGCGCCTCTTGACCACGCCGAAGAGCTCGTGGTCGGTGTACACGTCCAGCCCACCGTCGCCCGTGGAGAATCCCTGCGACAGGTCGCCGCCGGTCACCGCCAGCGTGCCCACCGGGATCTCGGTGGTGGCGGCGTCGAGCTCCTCGAGGTCCACGGGGTCGAGGCCGTCCTCGCGCACCAGCTCCTCGACCCGATGCTGCTGCCGGCTCACCGCCAGCACGCTGCTGCCGGTCCCGGTCCGCGCCCGGACCGCGGCGGTGAACGCGGCGATGCGCCCGGCGAACCCGTCGACGCCCCGCCAGCCGAGGACGGCGTCCCCGTCCGGCTCGCGCACAAGGTCGATGCAGCGACGGCGGTCGAGCGCGGCCAGCAGCTGCTGCGGGGTGAGCAGCCCGGTACGGGCCCCGGCGGGCAGCTCACCACGCTCCTCCTCCTGGGTGCGCAGGCCCTCGATCTCGTCGGCGTGGCGCTGCGCGGCGCGGAGCACGGCCTGGTGCCCGCCGGCGAGCAACACGATGGCGTCGTCCCCGGCGTGGTCGAGGAGCGTCACCGGGCTGTCCTCGACCAGGTACGGATAGAAGAGGTCGACGCCCTCGTCGTAGACGCCCTCACCGAGCTGGGCGCGGTCTCGCTCCCAGGCCTCACGAACCTCGGGTCGGCAGACGGAGACGTCGAGACGGTCGACCGCCGCCAGCGCGCGCTCCACGGTCGCCGGTCGCAGGTCGAGCTCGCGCGCCGGCCCCATCGACACCTCGCCGAGCTTGGCCACCGACGTCTGGGTCTCCACGTCGAAGGCCCGCACCTCCTCGATCTCCTCGCCGAACCACTCGGCGCGCCAGGGACGCGCGCGGTCCAGCCCGAACACGTCGACGATGCCGCCGCGCACGGCGATCTCGCCGGGGGCCGACACCGCGCTCACCCTGCGGTAGCCGAGGTCGACGGCGCGGCGAACCACGTCGTCGCGCGAGCGGCGCTCACCGCTGCGCAGCCGCAGCGACGCCCCGCGGACCAGGTCGACGGGCAGCGCGGGTCGCAGCAAGCCCGCCGGCGAGGCGACGACCAGCGGCGCGCCACCGCCGGCGAGCAGGGCCAGCGACGCCAGCCGGCGCCGGGTCACCTCCTCGGAGGGTGGCACACGGTCGAACGGGGGGGTGTCAGCCGCCGGAAACAGACCGAGCGCGGCGGTGCCTCCCCACAGCGCCGCGTCGCCGCTGAGCGACTCCGCGTTGGCGCCGACCAGCACCACGGGGCGACCGGTGGCCTCACGAAGCCACCAGGCGACCAGCGCCACGGCTCCCCCGGGCACGCCGCCGACGACGCCTCGCTCCATGTCGTGCAGCGCGCGCAGGGCAGCGACTCCGTCGAGGCGGCCGCGCAGGGTGGCCACGTCAGTCGTCAGGGGCACGGTTGTACTCACTCATGGCGTCGTCGAGTCCGTCACGGATCACGCTGATCACCGCGTCGGCGGCGCGGGGGATCACCGCCCCCAGGCGGTCTCGTTCCTGGGGGGTGAATCGATCGAGAACGTAGTCAACCATCTGGTCGCGGTCCAGCGGTCGGGAGACGCCGATGCGCACCCGCATGAAGTCCTGGGAGCGCAGCGAATCGGCGATGGAGAGCACGCCCTTGTTCCCGGCTGCGCCGCCGCCGCGCTTGAGGCGGATCCGTCCCAGCGGCAGGTCCACCTCGTCGTGGACGACGATGAGGTCCTCGACGGGCACCCCGTACGCGCGAACCAGGTGCACGGCGGCGCGTCCCGAGACGTTCATGTACGTCTGCGGCCGCGCGGTGACCACGTCGTAGCCGGCGACGGTTCCCTCGCGAACGCGGGCCGGGCCTTCGCGACGCAGGCGCCCGAAGCGCCCCCGTCCCTCCAGCTCGTCCAGCGCCATCCAGCCCACGTTGTGTCGTGTGCCCCTGTACTCACCGCCGGGATTGCCGAGCCCGATGATCAGAGCAGCCACCTCACGCCTCCGCCGCCACCAGCTCGGGCACCGCCTGGCCGGGGAGGAGGCGGCGCGTGGCCTCGGTCATCGCCGCGGCCTCCGCTGCCCCGGCGTGGTCGTGGCCGAGGCAGTGGAGCAGCCCGTGCACGGCCAGCAGCCGGAGCTCGGCGGCGCCGTCATCCCCTCCCTGGGCCAGCGCGCGCTCCACGCTGATGGCGACGTCGCCGACGCGGCCGGGCTCGCCCGACGGGAACGCGAGCACGTCGGTGGCCACGTCGTTGCCCAGGAACCGCGCGTGCAGCTCGCGCAGCTCGGTGTCATCGCTGAGCCGGACCGTCAGCGGGGCCCGCGCCGCAACCGCGAGCGCGTCTCCACAACGGCGCAGCAGCGGCCCCAGCTGGGCGCGCCGAATCGCCTCGCGTTGGGCAGCGAGGGTGAGGGACTCGGCACGCTGGATGATCACGCGCATGAGGCGCGCGGGGCGGAACGCGACAGCTGGGTCAGCCGGCCTTGGCGCGACGCTTCTTGGCGGCGACGAGCTTGCGCTTGCGGCGGACCGATGGCTTTTCGTAGTGCTCGCGGCGACGGACCTCGGAGAGGATGCCGTTCTGCTTGATCTTCTTGTTGAAGCGTCGCAGAGCGCTCTCAAAGGTCTCGCCCTCGCGGACTTTGACCTCCGACACGGTCGGGAATCACCTCCTTCGGGCCGCCCGGTGGGCAGCAGGGATCAATCGTGGAACTGTTTCGGTTGTGCGCCGGATTGTACTCGGCGTCCGGAGCCGACGGCTTCGACATACTGTCTGCGGCCCAGCATCACCGTGGCGGCGACCGCCGCCACCACGTTGCCGAGGACAGCGACCGCGAAGGCCACCGGGAGTGAATGCTCCACCACCGGCCCGGCGATCGCCGAGCCGATGGGCATGCCGATGAAGTTGAGGCTCATCGACACCGCGAACGCGCGGCCCATCCAGGCAGCCGGGGTGACCCGCTGGCGCAGCGAGAACATGCCCACGTCGTACGGCCCCTGGGAGACGCCGAACACCGCCATCCCCACGCCGACCACGACCAGCCCACCCCCGGCCGAGGCGGCGATCAGCATGATGACCATGCCGACAGCCGCGAGCACGCAGCCGGCCACGATGAACCGCTCCTCGCGCCGCTCCGACGGCACCCTGCCGGCGAGAAGCGTCGCCACCAGGCCGGTCGCGCCCATCACGGCGTACATGGCGCCGACGCTGGCCGCTCCGAGGTGCAGCTGGGTGAGCAGGAGCACAGGGAGGCCGACG
>DATBCJ010000023.1:0-3714 GCA_036270565.1 Candidatus Dormiibacterota bacterium
CGGTCACCGGCACCGACGCCGACGGCCGCAAGCAGATCACCGCCTTCGCCGTCGAGCGCGGCACCCCCGGCTACACCCAGGCGCCCAAGTACCGCAAGCTCGGCTGGCACGCCAGCGACACCCGCGAGCTGCTCTTCGACGATTGCCGTGTGCCGGTCGCCAACCTGATCGGCACCGAGGGCGTCGGTTATCGCCAGTTCTTGCAGATACTCGAGGCCGGGCGGGTGGCCATCGCCGCGCTGTCGGTCGGTGTCGCCCAGGCCTGCCTCGACGCCTCGCTGTCGTACAGCGCCCAACGCCGGCAGTTCGGCCAACCGATCGCGCTCTTCCAGGCAATCCAGTTCAAGCTCGCCGACATGGCCACCCAGGTCGAGCTCTCACGACTGATGACCTGGCGTGCCGCCGCAGCGATCGATGCGGGACAGAGCGCGACCCCATACGCCTCGATGGCCAAGCTGCACGCCTCGGAGGTGGCCACCGCGTGCGCCAACCAGGCGGTGCAGATCCACGGTGGCTACGGCTTCATGGAGGAATCGCCCGTGGCCAGGTACTACCGCGACGTCAAGGTCAACGAGATCGGCGAGGGCACCAGCGAGGTCCAGCGAATCCTCATCGCGCGCCACCTCCTCGAGGATCTGATCCCCGTCTGAGAACGGGACGGTGGTCGCGCCACGCGGCGTAGCATCGCAACCATGAACGAGGTTGTCATCGTGGCCGCGGCGCGGACCCCGTTCGGCAGGCTCGGTGGCGGGCTCGCCGGCCTCTCCGCCACGGACCTGGGTGCCCGGGTGATCCGCGAGGTGCTCGACCGCACCGGCACCGACGGCGCCGACGTCGACCAGCTGATCATGGGCACAGTCCTGGCGGCGGGCCAGGGTCAGGTACCGTCTCGACAGGCCGGGCTGGCGGCAGGGCTGCCCGCGACGGTCCCATCCTTCACGGTCAACAAGGTGTGCGCCAGCGCGCTCAAAGCGGTCAACCTCGGCGCCGTGCTCATCGGCGCCGGTGAGGCCGACGTGGTGGTCGCGGGTGGCATGGAGTCGATGTCGCGCGCGCCCTACCTGCTCGCCGACCAGCGGTTCGGCGCGCGCCTCGGTGATCGGGCGGCGGTGGACAGCATCTATCGCGACGGCCTCTGCTGCCCCGCCGACGGCGTGCTGATGGGCGTGCACGGCAGCGACGTCGCCGCCGAGCTCGGCGTGACCCGCGAGCAGCAGGACGCGTGGGCGCTGCGCTCGCAGCAGCGCTACGCAACCGCGCTCGCGGCCGGTCACTTCGTGGAGGAGGTCGTGCCCGTGGCGGTGGGAGACGGCGCCGTTGCTCGTGATGAGCAGCCGCGCCCGGATTCTTCCCTGGCGAAGCTCGCCTCGCTGCCGGGCGCCTTCGGGCCGGGCAGCACCGTCACGGCCGGGAACGCGCCAGGGATCAACGACGGCGCCAGCGCGGTCCTGCTGATGAGCGCCGAGCGCGCCCGATCCGCCGGGCTCTCGCCGCTGGGCACGTGGGTGACCTCCGCCGAGTCCGCGGCTGAGCACCCGTACCTCGCCACAGTTCCGGCCATGGCTGTCGAGAAGGCGCTGGCGCGCACGCGCGGCGAGGTCGACGCCGGCCGCCTCGACGTCGTCGAGATCAACGAGGCGTTCGCGGCGGTGGCGATCACCAGCACCCGCATGCTCGAGGTGGACCCCGACCGCGTCAACGTCAATGGCGGAGCCATCGCGGTCGGCCACCCCATCGGCGCCACCGGGGCGCGCATCCTGATGACCTTGCTGTACGAGCTCCGCCGCCGGGGCGGAGGGTATGGCGCCGCCGGCATCTGCAGTGGCATGGCCCAGGGCGAGGCCACGCTCGTCCGTGTCGGCTGAGGCGTCGACCGTCCCCGTCCAGCGGTCGATCGACCAGCTCACCACGGCCTACGTCGAGGAGGTCGTGCGTCCGCAGGCGGCTGCCATGGCTGCCGGCACCGGGCCTACCCCGGCCGAGCTCGTCCGCGTCGCGGGGGAGCATGGCGTCGCCGGCCTGCTGGTGCCGGTGGAGTACGGGGGCGCAGGCGCCACCCATGTGCAGTTCGCACGCTTCATCGAAGCGGTGGCGCGCGCGTGCGCGAGCACCGCGGTCATCCTCGACGTGCACCTCAGTGTCGGCAGCGAGCCCCTGCTGCTGTTCGGCAACACCGAGCAGAAGCGACGCTACCTTCCAAGCCTCGCCTCTGGCCGGTGCACCACCGCGTTCGCCCTCACCGAGCCCGACAGCGGCAGCGATGCCGCGGGGCTGGTGACGCGAGCAGAGCGCGACGGCGACGGGTACCGGCTCACCGGGAGCAAGGTGTTCATCACCAACTGCGGAGCCGCGGGCGTGTACATGGTGATGGCGCGAACCTCCGCGGGCGCGCACGGGATCACGGCCTTCATCGTCGACGCGGACAGCCCGGGGCTGCGCTTCGGCGAGCCGCTTCACAAGATGGGCCTGGCGGGCTCGTGGACCGGCGAGCTGATCCTCGACGGGGTCGCGGTGCCCGCCGCCAACCGTCTCGGGAAGGAGGGAACCGGATTCGGTGTCGCGATGGCGACCCTTGACAGCGGCCGCGTCGGGATCAGCGCCCAGGCGGTGGGCATCGCCCAGGGATGCCTCGACACCATCCTCGCCCGCTCGCGTGCCACCGCAACGATGGTCGACGAAGCGCTGCTCGCCGATATCCAGGCGCGCACCAGCGCGTCGCGGTTGCTGACCATCCACGCCGCACGGCTCACCGACGCGGGGGTGTCGATGACGCGCGAAGCGTCGATCGCCAAGCTCTACGCGACCGACAGCTGCGTCGCCGCCGCCCACGCAGCGGTGGAGCTGTGCGCACCCGACTCGGCGCTCGCCGGCCACCCCGCTGCAACCAGGCTGCGCGACGCCAAGGCGTCACAGATCTATGAGGGCACCAACCAGGTGCAGCGGATCATCATCGCGCGCGCGCTGCTGGGCGACCAATCGCCAACGCGTGCACGGACGGGGACGACTGCCGCGGAGGCCGGCCGGGCATAATCGGGCGCGTCGGTTTGTGGCCGCTGTTGTTCGCGGCCCTGGAGCACGCAGCGTGGACATTCTCTTCAACGACGAGCAGTCACTGATCCGCCAGTCGGTGCGCGAGCTGGCGCGCGAGCGGATCGCGCCGCGCGCGCGGGAGATCGACGCCAGCGCTGAATTCCCCTGGGACATCGTTGACCTGTTTCGCTCGCACGACCTGTTCTCCCTGCCCTTTCCCGCCGAGTACGGCGGGCTCTCGGGAAGTGCGCTCACGCTCAACGTGGCCATCGAGGAGGTGGCCAAGGCCTGCGCCAGCAGCGCGCTCATCCTCGCTGTGCAGGCCCTGGGCGGCTACCCGATCATGCTTGGCGGCACCGATGAGCAGAAGCAGCGCTTTCTTCCCGACCTCGCCAGTGGCAAGAAGCTCGCCGCCTACGCGCTCACCGAGCCCGGCGCCGGCAGCGACCCCAGCGGGATGGAGACGCGGGCGACGCGGCAGGGCGACGACTACGTCATCACCGGCAGCAAGATCTGGATCACCGACGGCGGTGTCGCGGACACCATCGTGGTCTTCGCCAAGACCGATCCCAAGGGAGGCGCGGGTGGCGTCAGCGCCTTTGTCATCGACAACGCTCGCGAGGTTGCCGGGTTCACCGCCACCGAGATCCATGGCAAGCTCGGTATTCGCGGCAGCAACACCGC
>DATBCJ010000024.1:0-4163 GCA_036270565.1 Candidatus Dormiibacterota bacterium
GGGTCGTCGTGGTCGCGGTACAGCGAGGCCAGCGCGGCCAGGCGACCGCTGCGGCCGTGCTCGTCGTCGGCGGCGGGGAAGTCGAGGCCGGCGGCGCGGAACGCCGAGCCCAGGGCGTCGTACAGCGTGCGCTGCTCCAGCCGCGCCGACAGCTGGGCGCGCTGCTGGTCAGTGCGGCCGGCGTCGCCGAGGTGGCGGGCGTCACCGGCACCGGACAGCGCCTCGATCTCGCGGAACTGCGTCGACTGGAAGCCCGACGCCGGGGCCAGCGGGTCGCGGAACCGCATGAAGCCGTCCGGGCTCATGGTCTCGAGCACGCGCAGCTGCTGGATCAGGAGCTCCTCGACGCCGACGGCGCGACGCATCGGTGCCAGCGCGGCGTGCGGCCGGCCCTCGTCCAGCGCCGCGGCGGTGGCGTCGAGCTCGTGGAGGATGAGCTTGAACCAGAGCTCGTAGACCTGGTGGACGACGATGAAGAGCATCTCGTCGTGGGCGCCGTCGCTGAGCGGCTGCTGAAGGTCGAGGAGAGCGTCGATGCGCAGGTAGGTGACGTAGTCGGTCTGGACGCTCATCCGCCGCCACTCTAGGACTGCGCGATGCGGCGGCGCAGGAAGGCGAGCACCGCGGCCTCCTCCGGGGTCAGCTGCTCCAGCGCACCCGCCAGCGTCTCCTCGGCGCGCTGGCCCAGGGTGCTCAGCAGGCCGCCGTCGAGGTGCGCGCTGATCACCTCCGGGTGCACGTAGCAGCGCCGGCATACGGCTGGCGTGTTGCCCAGGTGCCGCGCCACCGATTCAACGGCGCTGACCACCTGCTTTTTGGCCTGCGCCTCGGATGCGTACTCGCCGAGATCCTGGAGCGCCCAGGCGGCGAGGACGGTGCCGGCCCAGGTGCGGAAGTCCTTGGCGGTGAAGTCGTCGCCCGCGGCCTCGCGGATGTACGCGTTGACATCGTCGGACTCCACGCCGTGTACCTCGTCGGCGTCGTCGACCCACTGGAAGAGCTGCTGACCGGGCAGCTCCTGGAGCCGGGTCAGAGCCCGCGCCACGCGCGCGTCCCTGAGGTCGACGACGTGTGCCCTGCCGCTCTTGCCCTGGAACCGAAAGCGAACCTTGCTGTTCTCGATCTCCACGTGGCGCTCGAGCATGGTGGTGAGGCCGAACGACCGGTTGTCGCGCGCGTATTCCTCGTTGCCCACGCGTATGTAGGTGGCGTCGAGCAGCCGCGTGACCAGGGCGAGGACGCGCTCGCGCCCCAGGTCGGGCCGGCGCAGGTCCGCGTCGACCCGGGCGCGGATTCGCGGCAGGGCTTCCCCGAACGCCAGCGTGCGTTCGTACTTGGTGGCGTCGCGCACCGCGCGCCAGCGCTCGTGGTAGCGGTATTGCTTGCGCCGGCGCGCGTCGCGACCTGTCGCCTGGATGTGGCCGTTGGGGTACGGACAGATCCACACCTCCGTCCAGGCCGGCGGGATGACGATGCGGGCGATGCGCTGGAGCTCGCTGGCCCGCCGCAGCGTCCTGCCGTCCGGGTCGACGTAGCGGAAACCACCGCCGCGCCGGGCATGGCGGCTGATCCCGGGGATGGCGTCGCTGACGTAGCGCAGGCCCGCCGCGCGCGCCGAGGCAACAGGATCGTTGTCGACGGCGTGACGTCGGCGGGGCACCACGCGATGCTAGGTGGCGCGTACCGGTCGAGAGCGTTGCGTGCGCTAGCCGTCGGCGTCGGGGAGGTTGACGATGTCACCGAGGCGAAACGCGTCCACGGGGGTGAGCTGGTCGTAGGTGCAGGTGAGCGGGTCGCGATCCTCGCGCCAGCGCAGAAACCGCGCCGCGTGACGAAAGCGCTGCCCCTGGAGGTGGTCGAACGACACCTCGCACACCAGCGCCGGCTGCAGCGCCGTCCAGTCGGCGTCCTTGTCGCGCGTCCATCGGCTGGGAGCGCCCGGGGTGCGACCGCCGCCGAAGCTCTCCCCGCCGTGCAGGGGCGCCAGCCTGGTGACCAGCTCGCGTTTCTCCGCGGCGGAGAACGACGAGGTGTGGCCGACATGGTGGAACACTCCCTTCTCGTCGTAGAGCCCGAGCAGCAGAGAGCCGACCACGGCGGTCTTGGCCTCCAGCCGGTAGCCGCCCACCACGCAGTCGACGGTGCGCAGGTGCTTGATCTTCACCCAGCCGCGCTCGCCGGGGCGGTAGGTGCTGTCCTCCGGCTTGGCGATGAGGCCGTCGAGCCCGGCGCCCTCGTAGCGCGTGAACCAGTCGCGCGCCTCGTCGATGTCCGCCGTCTGGGGCGTCAACGCCGTCCTTCGGTTCGGTGTCACCGCGCCGAGCAGACGCTCGCGACGGGTGACCAGCGGCCGGCCGCGCAGGTCCTGGTCGGCCTCGGCGAGAAGGTCGAAGAGGATCACTGTTGCCGGCGTCTCGCCGGCCAGCCGCGCCACTCGCGACGCCGCGGGGTGGAGGCGCATCTGGAGCGCGTCAAAGTCGAGGCCACGGGGCGTGGCGATGATGATCTCGCCGTCCACCACGGCGCGCTGCGGTAGCGCGTCGCGCAACGGGTCGAGGATCTCCGGGAAGAAGCGCTGCAGCGGCTGGCCTTTGCGGCTGCCCACCACGACATCCTCACCATCGCGAAACACGATGGCGCGGAACCCGTCCCACTTGGGCTCGTACCGCCACGTCGAGCCCTCGGGGATTCCCTCCGCGGCCCTGGCCAGCATCGGCTCCAGGGGTGGCGAGAAGGGGAGCGTCACAGCGCCGCGCGCGACTTGCTGACCAGGCGAAGCAGGTTGTTGACGTCCTCGACACCGCCGACCGAACGGGCCGAGGCCTCGAACTCATCGATGGCGTCCAGCCGCACCACCTCCCCCCGCAGGGTGACCGTGCCCTTGTGCGCGGTGACCCCGACCTCGGCGGACTCGTCACCGAACCGCTCGGTCAGCTCGGCGCGAACGCTGTCCACCAGTTGCGCGTCGCGGCGGTTGGCCCCGGCGCCGACGATGGCGGCCACGTGCGCGGTCTGTCGCTTGGCGACGCCGGCTGCCGACTGCCGGCGCCGGGCGCAGTGGCGGGGCAGGAGGAAGAACGCCGCCACGGCGCCGGCGACGGCGGCCCCGAGGGCTGCTGAGATGCGTCCCACTCCCTTCATATCGGACGCGAAGTCTAGGGGGCGACGACCTGTCCCCGGCGGGCAGAGCGGGCGGCGGATCGGCGACGGTCGGTATCCTGTCGGGCGTGAAGGCCGTCCTCGCGGGCGGCGTCGTAGCCTTGCTGGCCGCCGCGGCGCTGCCGACGATGAACCCGACCGCCACCGGCGCCGAGGCCGCGAGCCAGCCGCCCCTCCCCACCTTCGACATCCCCCTGCACAAACCCACGCCTGTGCCGACCCCGGCGCCCACGCCTCCACCCCCGCCTCCACCCACGCGCACCCCGGCGCCGGTCCGGACGGCGCCCCCTCCGGCGACGACCGCAGCCACCCCGTTGCCGACCCCGAGCGACACCATCCCGGCGACGGACACGCCGGCGACCGCCTCAGCGCTGCCGGGCTCGGCCACCTACGCGCCCATCACCCCCACCAGGGGCGGCGGTCCGCCGGGCGGCTGGACGCTGTATGGACTCCTCGCCGTGATCGTCGCCGCCGCGAGCGCCGCGCTGGTGCTTCTCGCGCGCCGGCGCAGCCGTCCGGATCCCTTCGAGTTCGTGCGCTGACACGTCACACGGCAGCTCGGTCGGGGGAGTGAGGTGGCGCGCCCAGGAGGATTTGAACCCCCGACCTTCTGATCCGTAGTCAGACGCTCTATCCGGGCTGAGCTATAGGCGCGCGGTTCCCGTGGTCAGGGAACGGCTTGCGAGTGTACACCTCCCCCGGCGCTCCAACTCCCGGTCCCGCCGCTGGTGCGGCTGCGCCCGTAGCTACCCGCGAGCCATGATGGAGGGACCGAATCAGCAAGCCCGGAGGTCGTGATCATGGCGGTGACCGGCAGTGTTGATCAGCGCCTGACCGCCGAGGACGTCGCGTACATGCGCGACCTCGGCAACCAGCTGCGTGTCGACGGCATCCGGGCCAGCACCAAGGCGGGTTCGGGTCACCCCACCTCGAGCATGTCGGCGAGCGACCTGCTCGCCGTGCTGATCACCCGCCACCTCCACTACGACTGGCAGAACCCCGCG
>DATBCJ010000025.1:0-3593 GCA_036270565.1 Candidatus Dormiibacterota bacterium
GGCCGGCGTCGCGGGCGACGCGGCGCACCGACACACCCCTCTTGGTCGCCGCCTTGAAGAGACGCAGGGTCAGGACCGGCGCCTCGCGCTCGGGTTCATCGCCCAGCACCACCACCGCGGCGCAGTCCTCGATCTCGGCGATGCCCAGTGAATGCTCCTCCGGACCGATGTCGGCGAAGTGCTCGAGCTGGTGGTCGATGTGCGGCGTTCCCAGCGCGGTGCGCGCGAGGCGTTGCAGCAACCACAGCTCCTCATTGGTGTTCTGGGCTGACCCGATGACCGCGATGGAGTCGGATCCGTGCTGCTCGCGCACCGCGCTCAGCATCCGTGCCGCGGCGGCGATCGCCTCACTGACCGAGACGTCGCGGAGGCCACGGTCATCGCGCACCGTCGGCCTGCGCACCCGGTCGACGTTGTTCCAGCTCTCCGCGCTGTAGCGGCCCCGGTCGCACAGCCACATGTCCTCGACGAGCGGGTTGTCGCGCGACGCGAAGCGCTTCATCTCGAAGTCACGGGTGTCGGCGTTGATGTTGCAGCCGTACGAGCATTCCGGGCACACGCTCTTGGCGCGCTGCAGGTCCCAGGGCCGCGCCTTGAAGCGGTACTGGCGGTGGGTCAGCGCTCCCACCGGGCAGACCTCGGGAAGGTTTCCCTGGAAGTGGGAGCGCAGCTGCGCTCCCTCGAAGGTGTTGATGGTGGTCTGCACGCCGCGCTCCTGGAGCACCAGCTCCTTCTCGCCGGTGATCTCGTCGTAGTACCGCGTGCAGCGCCAGCACAGGATGCAGCGCTCCTGGTCGAGCTCGATCTTGTCGCTCAGCACCACCGCCTTGTTCATGTGCACCTTGTCGGTGATCGGGAAGCGCGACGCCGGCGGGCCATAGCGGAACGCGAAATCCTGCAGGTCGCACTCACCGCCGCGGTCGCACACCGGGCAGTCGAGCGGATGGTTGAGGAGCAGGAACTCGAGCATCCCCTCGCGCGTCTTGGCAACGTCGGCGCGAGCGGTGGTCACCACCATCCCCTCGCTCACGTAGGTGGCGCACGCCGGCTGCAGCTTGGGCATCTTCTCGACGTGCACCAGGCACATGCGGCACACCGCGACCGGTTCCATCTTGGGGTGCGAGCAGTAGATGGGGATGTGGATGCCCAGCTTGTCGGACGCGTCGGTGACCAGGGTGCCCTTGGGAACGCGGATCGAACGGCCGTCGATGGTTATGCCGACGAGACCGTCGTCGGGCTGGGCCGGCGGCGACGTGTCGGCGGCCATCTACGCCGTCACCAGCTCTGCGGTCGCGGCCCGCACCGGGCACGAGCCGGCACCGCAGTGCGCCTCGAACTCGTCCTTGAATGCCTGGTACGCGGACATCACGAACCACGTGGCGGTGTCGCCCAGCGGGCAGAAGCACTTGCCGTTCATGTTGTCGCAGATGTCGGTGAGGGTGCTGAGCTCGTCACGGGTGAGGTGGCCGGCCTCGAGCCGGTGCATCAGGTCGGATTCGAAATAGGTGCCCTCGCGGCACGGGGCGCACTTGCCACAGGACTCGTGCTGGTAGAAGTCGACCAGCCGCATCGACACATTGACCAGGCAGGTGGTCTCGTCCATGAACACCATGGCGCCGGCGCCGAGCGATGAGCCCGCCTGCGCCACCGCGTCCATGTCGAGCGGCAGGGCGAGATGCTCGGGCAGGAGCACCTGCATCGAGCCCCCGCCCGGCTGGAATGCCTTGAGCGAGCGCTGCTTCCAGACTCCGCCACACTCCTCGTCGAGGAGCTCACCGATCGGCGTGCCCATCTCCATCTCATAGGTGCCGGGGCGGTTGATGTGACCGCTGCAGCAGAACAGACGCGTTCCCGAGCTCTTCTCAGTGCCCAGCGCCTTGAACCAGGCGCCACCCCGCTGCACGATGTGGGGCAGGTTGGCAAGGGTCTCGACGTTGTTGACCACGGTCGGCTTGCCGTACAGGCCCTTGATCGCCGGGAAAGGTGGCTTGAGGCGGGGCTGGCCACGGAGGCCCTCGAGCGAATCGATCAGCGCGGTCTCCTCGCCGCAGATGTACGCGCCGGCTCCGCCGTGGACGATGACGTCGCAGTTGAACCCGCTGCCGAGGATGTTGTCGCCGATCAGCCCGGCGGCGCGCGCCTCGGCGACGCAGCGCTCGAGCAGCAGGCGCTGGTCGTGGTACTCGCCACGGATGTAGATGAACGCGATGTTCACCTGCAGCGCGTACGCGGCGATGAGCAGGCCCTCGATGAGCTGGTGCGGGTTCTCGTCGATCAGCAGCCGGTCTTTGAAGCAGCCCGGCTCCGACTCGTCCGCGTTGCAGCAGAGGTACCGCGGAAATGTGTCCTTGGGCAGGAATCCCCACTTGGTGCCCGTCGGGAAGCCGGCGCCGCCCCGTCCGCGCAGCCCACTCTCCTTGACCTCGGCGGTGAGGCTTTCGGGGGTGAAGCGGCGGAAGGCCTCGCGCAGCCCCTGGTAGCCGCCGCGGCGCTGGTAGACGGCCAGCGTCTGCAGCCCCTCGGTGCCGAAGTCCTGGGTCAGAAGCCTGTGTTCCGCCATCCTCGCGCGATCCTACAGATCGCTCGCGTCGGGACGCGGTCGCTTCCGGGGAGCGCTGCGGGCGGTCCTCGGCTTCGGGGTGGGCCTGTCCTCCGCGTCCGGCGCCTCGATCCGCTCGGCAGCGGGCGCCCCCGGCGCGGCGATCGCCCCGTTGCCGTCGCCCGGCCGCGGCTGGCTTCCCAGACGCTCCAGGATGGCATCGACGCGCTCCGGGGTCAGGTTCTCGTGGAAGTGGTGGTCCACCTGCATCGCCGGCGCCCCACCACACGCCCCGAGGCACTCGACGGTGCTCTCCCAGGTGAACCTCCGGTCGGCGGTGGTCCCGCCGGACGGGCACCCCAGCCGCCTCTCGACGTGCTCGACGATCTCGTCGGCCCCGCGCAGCCCGCAGCTCACGTTGATGCAGACGATGACGTGGTGATCACCCTCGGGATGGTCGAAGTACATCGAGTAGAACGTGCTCACCGCCTGCACCTCGCTGGGCGCAAGATCAAGGATGGAGGCCACCTCGGCCATCCCCTCCGCCGTCAGGTACCCCAGCTCGTTCTGCACCGCCCACAGGCAGGGCAGAATCGCACTCCGGGGATGCGGATACCGATCCCGAAGAGCAGTGATCTCGCGAACAGTGGCTTGCGCTAGTGGCACGGTGCCCCATCCTCCGCCCCGCCTCGCTGCCGAAGGCTCACCTCAGCTTTCATCGATCCACATCACCAAGCACAATGTCAATCGAGCCGATCACCGCCACCACGTCTGCGATCAGCTCGTCGTGCACCATGTGCGGCAGAGCGCTCAGGTTGCTGAACGACGGAGCCCGCACCTTGCAACGGTATGGCCGGTTACCGCCGTCGCTGACGATGTAGAAGCCGAGCTCGCCGCGTGGGGCCTCGATTGCCTGGTACACCTGTCCGCTGGGCACCTCGAATCCCTCGGTGACGAGCTTGAAGTGGTGGATGAGCGACTCCATGGAGGTGTTGATCTCGTTGCGCGGGGGCAGCGCGACCTTGCGGTTGCTGGTGTTCACCGGGCCGCCGGG
>DATBCJ010000026.1:0-3182 GCA_036270565.1 Candidatus Dormiibacterota bacterium
ATCTTTCGGACGCGGGAGTTCGAGCAGATGGAGATGGAGTTCTTCTGCAAGCCCGGCACCGACATCGAGTGGCACGAGTACTGGTGCGCCGAGCGGATGCGATGGTGGGTCGACGACTGCGGGGTGCGTCGCTCCCGTCTGCGCCTGCGTGTCCACGAGCGCGATGAGCTGTCGCACTACAGCACGGCCACCAGCGACGTCGAATACCTCTTTCCCTGGGGTTGGGGGGAGCTGGAAGGCATCGCCAATCGCACCGACTACGACCTCCGACGCCACAGTGAGGCCAGCGGCAGGGACCTCTCCTATTTCGACCCCGAGACCAACGAGCGCTACATCCCCTACGTGATCGAGCCCGCCGCCGGGCTGGACCGCGCGTGCCTCACCATGCTCATGGACGCGTGGGACGAGGAGGAGGTGCGCGGCGAGAAGCGCGTCGTGCTCCGCCTCCATCCCGACGTCGCGCCCTGGCAGGTGGCGGTGCTGCCCCTCAGCAAGAAGCCGCAGCTGACCGAGGTGGCACGCGACGTCGCCCACCGGCTGCGCTCGCGTTTTCGCACGGAGTACGACGAGACCCAGTCGATCGGTCGCCGGTACCGCCGTCAGGACGAGATCGGCACCCCACTTGCGGTCACCGTCGACTTCGACTCACTCGAGGATGGCGCCGTGACGATCCGCGAGCGCGACTGGATGACCCAGGTCCGCGTGCCCATCGATTCGCTGGAGGCCGCCTGCGAGGAGCAGTTGACGGCGTCGCGTGCCACCGCTCTGGCACGGGCCCAGACGTAGCCGCGCAGCCCAGCCGCGCCAGCACAGCGCGGTCACCCGCGCGACCGCGACGCCTGCTGCCTGCGCGGACGCCGCCGCCGCGATCGCGGGGTGTGCCTCGGTTCGCGAAGGTGGCCGCGGCGGATCAGCACCAGGAACACGCCGCCGACACCCGCCATGAGGATGTCGTTGAAGCCGCGGAAGAGCAGGCCGGCGGCGGCGCCAGCGGCGACCGGGACCCCGTTGGCGATCATCAGCACGGTGAGCAACCCCTCGAATGGGCCCACCCCGCCCGGGATCAGGCTGAGTGCGGAGACGACCATGCTCAGCCCCAGCACGAAGGCGGCCGCGACGAAGCTCACCCGGGTCTGGCCGACGGCGTGCAACGACAGGTAGAACAGCAGGTACGACAGCGTCACGACCACCGCGTCGCACAACAGGACGGGGACGATCACGCGAGCATGCAACAGCTTGACGAACGCCGGACGGATCGCACGCAGTTGTGTGTCAAACCGCCGCAGCAGCCTGATCCGTTCCACGGTTCGTATCGCCCAGTTGTACGCCGGGCGCCAGGCGATGACGGTGATGATCAGCAGGTGGGTCACCACCATGACGAGCACCAGGAGCGCGATGTCCGGGTGTGACGCGATCCGGGGCAGCACACCCAGCCCCATCATGGTCATCAACAGGAGCTCCTGGAAGGCGATGGTCGCGGTGAGACCGCCCACGCCGTGCCGGGGGGCGGCGACCTCCTTGATGAGCTTGATGCGCGCCAGGTCGCCCGTGGGCATGAACACCAGGCTCTGGCCGGCGAACTCCACGGCGACAGCGTGGGGGAGGTCGACGTCGACGCCGACCCGTCGCAGCGTGATCCACCAGGCCAGCGACCGCGCCACGTAGGCGCCGAACGTCACCGGCAGCATCAGCAGCAGCAGGCTGACGTCGGTCTTCCGGAACACGCCACCGAGAGACGCCGGGTTGACCGCAACCACCAGCCCGGCAAGGCAGAGGATGGCGACCACCTCCATCGCGTGCTTGCGCAGCGCCCGCATCTTCAACCTGACATTCACGCTGTCACAATACGCGACTGCGCCGTACACCGGCGTACCCTGATGGCGTGGACGACGTCCGTCTCAGCTTCATCGCGGCGGCGGCGGTTGCTCGCGACGTGATCTCCAAACCCGAGGTCGCCGCCTCGTGGGAGCAACCGAGCGCCCTGCGCAAGCTGTCCGTCCGCGGCGTGGCCGGGCACCTCGCCCGGGCCGTGTTCACGGTCCGCACCTATCTCGACGCTCCACCCCCCGAGGGCGCGCCCGCGCTGACGGCCGCCGCGTACTTGGCCACCGTCCTGGCTGACGACGACCTCGATTCCGAGTTCAACACCGCGGTCCGACGCCGGGGGGAGGAGGAGGCCGCTGCCGGTCGTGACCCCCTGCTGGCACGCCTCGATGAGGCCCTGGCCCTGCTCATCGACCAGCTTCCGATCGAGCTCGCCAGCCGGACCATGAGGGTCATCGGCGACCGGCCGATCCTGCTCGACGAGTACCTCAGGACACGTCTCGTGGAGATGACCCTCCACATCGACGACCTCTGCGTCAGCGTGGGCATCGCCACTCCCGACATCCCGGGCAGCGACACCGCGATCCGCACGCTCGTGGACGTCGCGCGGCTGCGCCATGGCGACGTGGCCGTGTTGCGGGCCCTGGCCAGGCGGGAACGCGACCCCGAGAGCCGGCTTCGCGTGTTCTGAGCGCTGCAACGAGCGACGCTCACAATCCACCCCAGCAGTAACCGCCGCCGTAGGGAGAGTCGTGGAACCTGCCCGTCCGTCCACGCACCAGGAACCAGGCCTGCTGGTGATGCCGGCCACCGGACCGCTCGACTGGGACACAATCTATAGGCGGAACATCGTCTCGATCTATCGGCTCCTCTACTCCAAGGTGGGCAACCGCGCCGACGCTGAGGACCTCACCTCCCAGGTGTTCCTGTCGGCCCTGCCTCACATCCGGCCGTCCAGTTCGCCGGGCGAGGCCCATGCTTACCTGGTGGCCACCACCCGCACGGTTCTCGCCGACCACTGGCGCCGCCGTCTCGGGATCCAGGTCACGACCATCGACGACAACGTGATCGCGGCCACCAGCCACGAGGATGACCAGCGCGCCGTTGATCCGCTGCCGGCGATCCAGCGGCTGCTCGACCTGCTGCCGCCCAACTACCGGCGCATCCTGACGCTGCGATTCCTCGAGCTGCACTCGGTGCGCAGCGCGGCTGCGGCGATGGGCGTCAGCATCGCCAACGCGCGCGTCCTGCAGCACCGCGCGCTCCGTCGCGCCGCCGAGCTCGGCAAGGAGATGGAGCTGTGAGCCGCGAGAGCCGCCGCATCAATCGCTGGGTGGACGCACTGCTCCACGACCGCA
>DATBCJ010000027.1:0-3910 GCA_036270565.1 Candidatus Dormiibacterota bacterium
GGTGAGCGCGGTCATCATCGACGGCAAGGCCGCTGCCGCCGCGGTCCGCGAGGAGGTCGCCGCCCGCATCGCCGAGCTGACCGCGGCGGGGACGACACCAGGCCTGGGCGCGATCCTCTGCGGCGACGACCCCGCGTCGGCCGTCTACGTGCGCAACAAGGGTCGGGTTGCGGCGGAGCTCGGTCTTCACTTCGACCTGCGCCGGCCGGATCGCGACAGCAGCACCGCCGACATCGTCGAGCTGGTGCAGCAGATGAACGAGGACGACCGCATCGACGGGATCCTGGTGCAGCTTCCGCTCCCCCCGCAGATCGACCCCGACGCGGTCCAGACCACCATCCGGGCGGACAAGGACGCCGACGGGCTCCATCCGTTCAACTTCGGGCGGATGGCCCAGGGTGCGCCTGCCCTGGTGGTGGCGTGCACCCCGGCCGGCTGCATGGAGCTGCTGCGCCGCTACGACGTGCCGCTGCGCGGTGTTCGCGCCGTGGTGGTGGGGCGCAGCGCGCTGGTGGGCCGGCCGCTGGGGATGCTGTTGCTCAACGCCGACTGCACGATCACCTTCTGCCATTCGCGGACGGCCGACCTGGCCTCGGTGTGCCGCCAGGCGGACATCCTGGTGGCGGCCACCGGCCGGCCGGGGATGGTCACGGCCGAGTACGTCAAACCGGGGGCATGTGTCATCGACGTGGGCACGACCAGGGTCGGCGACAGGCTGCGCGGCGACGTCGACCGCGAATCCGTCGAACCCGTGGCCGGGTGGCTGACGCCGGTGCCGGGTGGGGTGGGTCCGATGACGATCGCGATGCTGATGCGCAACACGGTCGCGCTGTGCGCGGCACGGCGCGGAGCCGGCGTTCCCGCAACCTCCCGCTGACACGGCGTGGCGAGCTTGCAACTGCGCTGGTCGGAGCAGGAGGCACGCAAGCCGTACGCCCGGCCCTTCATGGTGACCTTCGTCAACGACGCCGGCGACCAGCTCGGCAGCGTCGCGCTGAACGGCTCCGACCTTCTGTACTGGCGTCAGTTCGCCGCCGCCGTGGCCGCGCTGACCGGCGAGCTCTTTGTCCACGACGACGTCGACTCGGCCGCCGATCCTCAGCGCGCGTGGCTCCACAAGCTGACCGAGATGATGCCGCCTGCGACGGACGTGGCGGTGACGCCGCGCTCCACCTTCGACCACGAACGGGGCCGGGTCTTCGGCTTCGCGGTCACGTGTGCGACCGACCGCAGCGGCGTCGTCGACGCGCGCACCCTGCTCGAGTACCAGGAGTTCCAGGCGGCGATCGCCCACCAGTGCGGACTGCTGCTCCGCATCGCCGCGGTCGAGGAGATCGCCGACGCCGCCCCTCGCCAGCGCGCCTGGCTGGCGTGGCTGAGCGCGGCGGTCGCGCGCCCCTCCGTCGACGAGGCGATGTCGCGCGAATGGCCGTGGCGCTGACGCGCGACTACGAGCGGGCGGTGGCCGCGCTCGCCGGGCTCGAGGGGCGGGGCATGAAGCTGGGCTTGCAGCGCATCGAGGCGCTGCTCGACGTCCTCGGAAACCCCCATCGCGGGCTGCACGGCGTGCTCGTCGCCGGCACCAACGGCAAGGGATCGGTGTGCGCGCTCGTCGACTCGATGTCCCGGGCCGCGGGGCTGCGCACGGTGATGATGACCAAGCCACACCTCGTCTCCTGGCGCGAGCGGATCGCCGTCGGCGGCCACCCCATCAGCGAGGACGGCTTTGCCGACCTCGTCGACCGGGTCCTGGATGCCGCCGCCGACATCCCCGGGGACCTCGGCTCGGCGACGGTCTTCGAGCTCGTCACCGCCTGCGGCATCGTCGCCGCCAGGGACGAGAGCCCGGACCTGCTGATCACCGAGGTTGGCCTCGGCGGACGGCTCGACAGCACCAACGTCCTCGACCTGGGCGTGGCGGTGGTCACGGGCATCGCCGTCGACCACCGCGCCGAGCTCGGCGACGACATCGCCGGCATCGCCGCCGAGAAGGCCGCCATCATCAAGCCCGGCAACGACGTCGTCACCGGCTCCGTGGGTGTGGCTCTCGACGTGGTCCGAGACGCCGCCGACCGGGTCGGGGCGGCGTCGTTCTCGGCGGTGGGCACAGACATCCCCTGGGACGGGCGCGAGCTCGGACAGGGGGGAGTTGAGGTGGAGATCGGCGCGCCGAGCCTGCGCGTGCGCGCCCCGCTGCTGGGGGGTTTCCAGGAGCGCAACGTCGCGGTGGCCGCGCAGGTGTGTCGCATCCTGGGCCGGCGCGGCACCGCGATCCCCGACGAGGCGATCGCCCGAGGAGCCCTCGCGGTGCGCTGGCCGGGTCGCATGCAGTGGATCGAGGGCGCGCCCGCCCTGCTGGTGGATGGTTGCCACAACACCGAGGCGGTGGCCGCGATGGTGGCCGGGGCGATCCCACTCTGTGCGGAGCGGCGCACCGTCGCCGTCTTCGGGGCCATGGCGGACAAGGAGATCGGCGCCATGCTCGACGCGCTGCGTCCCCTGACGGCCGACGTCGTCTTCACCGAGCCCTCGACCGCGCGCGCGGCCGCGGCCGATGCGCTCGCAGCCATGTGGGGCGTTGGCGCCCACGTTGCCGCCAACGTCGCGGCGGCGCTGGTGGCCGCCCGCAGCATGGCCGGAGAGCGCGGTGTTGTGGTGGCCTGCGGCTCTCTCTACATCGCGGGAGAGACTCTCGAGGCCACCGGGGCACTGACCGCCGGTGGCCTCGACGAAGCGTTCTGAGCCGGGCTTACGCCACCAGCACGGCGTCGAGCTTGGCCTTGAGCGACTGCTTGGGCTGGTAGCCCACGATGCGCTCCTCGGCCTTGCCGCCGCGGAAAACCATCAGGGTGGGGATGCTCATGATCCCGAACATGCCCGGCGTGATCGGGTTGGCGTCCACGTCGACCTTGGCGACCTTGACGCGGCCGTCGTACTCGCCGGCCAGCTCCTCCACGATCGGGGCGATCATCTTGCAGGGCGAGCACCACGACGCCCAGAAATCGACGAGCACCGGTACGTCGGAGTCGAGCACCTCCTGCTTGAAGTTGGTGTCGGTGACGACGACGGGTTGGGACATGGGTCTCTCCTGGGTGTGGCGGGTTTGTCAGTCGGCGGTCGATGCGGCCGTGGCCGGAGGGGTTTTCGGTGGGGTGCTCGGGGTCGGCGCGGCGGCCGGGGCAGAGTCAGCGGCCTTCTTGGGGCCTGGCTCGTTGGTGGTCGTTGGGGTGTTGTGGCCGTCGCCGGTCGCCGCCGTGGCTGTGCCCGCGGAGGCCGAACGGCTGTCGGTCTTGTAGAAGCCGCTGCCCTTGAAGTGGATGCCGATGGGGAAGAACTGGCGCGCGCCGGCGCCGCCACAGACCGGGCATTCCGCCTGTGGTGCGTCGCTCATGCGTTGTGTGACCTCGAACTCGTCTCCGCAGGACCGGCAACGATATCCATAGATGGGCACTTGTTCTCCTGGGTCGCTCCTATCAACTGTCCTACCCGCGATGGACAGTCTCCAAACGGCCGTCAATTCTCCCAAGGGCCGTGGGGAAGGCGCAGCAGGTGACCCTCGAGGCGGTGTGAGGGAACCGCCCCGCTGGCGATGCGGCGGGCCTGCTCGGCTCCGTCGACGTGGAGCCGCGCGGCGCGCCGCTCGGCTCGCAGAAAGCGCCGAAGCGCGACGTTGATCAGCTCGCTTCGGCTCAGCGGGGAGCCGCGGGTGTGGGCGTTGAGCGCATCGACGACGTCCTCGTCGAGGGAGACGGCGATGCGGCGTGCCATCAGGGGATCGTACGCGTCCGGGGCCTGCGGTCATCGCCCGTGGTCAGAGGGGGGCGAGCACCAGGCCGGTGGGGACCTTGGGGTAGAAGTACGTCGACTTCTGCGGCATGACCTCGCCCGCGTCGGCAACGGCGATCACCTC
>DATBCJ010000028.1:0-3757 GCA_036270565.1 Candidatus Dormiibacterota bacterium
ACGGCGGGCGAAAAGCGGGGCTCGATGCGCCTCCGCTGCGATCACCTCAGCAGTCGAGCACTCCGGAGCAAGGTAGGCGCACTGGTTTTCGCCCGCGAGGCAAGCTGGTACGCCGGCCATTCATCAGGGCCCTGCGCTGCAGCGGTTGCCGCTATCCTTGGCGCCAATGCTCGCCTGGCTCATCGATGTCGTGCTGCATCTCGACCGTCACCTGGTCGAGCTCCTCGCCGCCTATCACGTGTGGATCTACCCGATCCTGTTCGCCGTGATCTTTGCCGAGACCGGGCTCGTGGTGACTCCGTTCCTGCCGGGCGACTCGCTGCTGTTCGCGGTCGGCGCCCTCGCCGCGGTCGACACGAGCGGGACCCTGAGCGCGCCGCTCGCGAGTGCGACGCTTGCGCTGGCGGCAGTGCTCGGTAACACCGTGAACTACGCTATCGGGCGCGCCATCGGGCCACCCGCCTTCTCGGGCCGCTACCGGGCGCTGAAGGTCGAGTACCTGAGGCGCACCGAGGAGTTCTTCCTCCGCCATGGCGGGCTCGCGATCTTCCTCTCGCGCTTCATGCCGATCATCCGCACTTGCGCGCCGTTCGTCGCCGGCGTAGGCCGAATGCCGTACGCGAGGTTCCTCGGCTGGAATCTCGCCGGCGGCTGTGCCTGGGTGCTGCTGTTCGTCTGGGGCGGATATCTGTTCGGCAACATTCCGCTGGTGAAGCAGCACTTCGGCCTGGTCACGATCGCGATCATCGTGGCGTCGCTCGTACCGCTGGCCGTGGGCCTGTGGCGGCGCGAGGACGCCGGGCGCGCCCGTGGCACAATGTAGGCATGAGCGAGCGAAGCCGAGGCTACGCGCACCGGGTCGACATCATCGCCGACGCCGACCAGGTGTGGCGCGCGATTACCGAGCGTGAGAGCCTGTCGCGCTGGTGCTCGCCCGAGGCGGAGCTGCAGCCACGCCAGGGCGGGCTGTTCCGTGCCCGGATCGACCGGCTGACGGAGCTCGAGGCGCACATCGACGTGTTCGAGAAGGGCCGCCGCGTGCGGCTCATCTACCTCCCCAACCCGGCGTTGCCCCGCGCCGAGTCGGTGTTCACCGACGATCTGATCGTCGAGGCCGTACCGGGTGGCACGGTGGTGCGGCTGCTCGGCTCGGGAATTCCGGGAGACGCCGCGTGGGATACGCAGTACTGGCGGCTGCGCACCTCGTGGCTGCAGGCGCTCAACCGGCTGAAGGTGCTGGTCGAGGCGCAGCGCGGGCCCGGCCCGGCCCGGTGACCGGGTTCCTCATGAGGGCGCTGCTGGCCGCCTGCGGGCTCTGGCTCGCGAGCCGCTGGGTTCACGGCGTACGGATCGACACTACGACGACGCTGCTGCTCGCCGGCCTGCTGCTCGGGGTGGTGAACGCCGTCGTGCGGCCGATCGTCTTCATCCTCACCCTGCCGCTCACCATCGTGACACTCGGGCTGTTCCTCCTGGTGCTGAACGCCGCGATGGTCGCGCTGGTCGCCTGGATCCTCCCGGGCTTTCACCTCTACGGTGGTTTCCGCGCCGCGCTCTTCACGGCAATCATCGTGTGGCTGACCGGTTGGATCGGCTCGGCGCTCATCGGTCATCGCGGGTTCGAGCGCTACGACCGCGGCCGCAACCCCCTGTAAGGTGGCGATGATCGCGGTGGACTTCGGGGCCTGAGGTCCCTCAGCGCGCCGGCAACTTTTCCGCCCAGCGGTACACCCACCAGATCAGGAGTACGAAGGCGCCGCCGCCGAGCCACTCGGAAGCCGTGGCGAAGCCATCGCCCGCCAAGCCGACGGGAAACGGGTTGTTGGTGAAGGCGACCAGGGCCGTAAAGATCACCGCCAGCACGCTCTCGCCGACGATCAGGCCGGAGGCGAGCAGTACCCCGAGTTGCCGGGTGGGCTCGGGCCTGGCGCCGCGGTCGGCGCGCCGGTCGAACCACCAGCCCACCACGGCGCCCACCGTCACCATCAGCGTCGACGCGGTCGGCAGGTAGATCCCGAGGCCTACCGCGAGCGGCGGCAGACGCATCGAGCGTGTGGTCTTCGAGAGCAGCCAGTCGATGGCGATGATGCCGGCCCCGATGAGGCTACCGACGCCCATCAGTTGCCATTTCTCCGGGTCGTTCTGGATGACCGCCTGGCCGAGCGCCGAGATGAGGCCCGCCTGCGGTGCGGGCAGGGCGTGGGCTCCGGCGCCGGGGGCGCCCGCAAAGCCGTAGGCCTTGTTGACCAGGTCGAGCACCGGCGAGATGACGAGCGCGCTCGCGATCACGCCGATCACCAGCGCCCACTGCTGCTTCGAGGGCGTCGATTCCACCAGCTGGCCGGTCTTAAGATCCTGCAGGTTGTTGTTGGCGATGGCCGCCACGTTGAATACGATGGCGGTGACGAACAGCGAGTACGCGACCAGCGCCTTGCCCATCTCCGGGGGAAGCGAGGACTTGACGCTCACGACGAGGAACAACGCCGTCGTCGCCACCACCAGGATGCCGATACCCGAGAGCGGGCTGTTGGAAGCGCCGATGAGCCCCGCCATGTAGCCGCACACCGTCGAGACCAGGAAGCCGATCACCACCACGATGACGATGCCGCCGACGGTGAGCAGCAGCGCATGCTCGCCGAGCCCCGCGCTGGTGGCGAAGTTCCACAGCAGCCAGCAGATGGGCAGGATGCACAGCAATGACACCAGCCCCACCTGATCCACCGGAATGTCGTGCTCGGTGCGCGCCAGGGTGTCGCCTCTGCCGGCCTTGCGGGCCCGGGAGGACGCGATGGCGCCCTGCAGGCCACCGATCACCGGCTTCACGAGCTTGATGAGCGTCCAGATGGCGGAGATGGCGATGGCGCCCGCGCCCACGTAACGCACGTAGTGGCTCCAGGTGGCGTGCGCGAACTCGCCTGCATCGCCTGCGGCCGGGTGCAGGGCGCTGAAGTGCGGCACCCCCCAGCCCCAGCCGATGACGGCGCCCACGAACATCGCGACGCCGCAGCTGATGCCCACCAGGTGGCCGATACCGAACAGCGCGAGCGACAGCTGGAAATCGAAGCCGGTGACCGGCGCACGCGTGTCACTCCCCAGGCGGAAGCTGTGGGCCACGTCCCCGAGGAACAGCCGTGTCTGCACCATCACCAGGAATAGCGCCGAGAGCAGCGAGCCGACCAGCACCGCCTTCAGGCCCTTGCCGCCGGACTCGACCGAGTCCTTGTCGGCGACGTCGCCGGAGCCGACCTTGATGACCTCGGCGCAGGCGGTGCCTTCGGGATAGGGCAGATCCGAGTCCGTCACCAGCGCGCGGCGCAGCGGGATGGAATACATGACTCCGAGGATGCCGCCGGTGGCGCAGATCGCCACCGACTGCAGGTACGGAAAGCCGCTCCACCAGCCGATCATGATGAAGCCCGGCAGCACGAAGATGATGGAGGACAGCGTGCCGGCGGTGGACGCTACCGTCTGCACGATGTTGTTCTCCTGGGCGGTGGTGTTGCCGAGCCAGCGCAGCAGCGCCATGGAGATCACCACCGCCGGGATGGAGGTGGAGAAGGTGAGCCCGGCCTTGAGCCCGAAGTAGACGTTGGCGGCGGTGAACAACAGCGTGATCACGACCCCGAGGATCAGTCCCCGCAGCGTGAGCTCGGCCCGCGATTCAGTGGTCATGTCGTGGTTCTCCGCCTGTCAGTACTCGACTTGGGCCCCCGCGCGCGGCAGTCCCGGGCTCGCGGGATTGTTAGCTCTTGTATGC
>DATBCJ010000029.1:0-8424 GCA_036270565.1 Candidatus Dormiibacterota bacterium
GAAGCGGTGAACCTGTTCGAGAAGGGCGCGTTCCTGCGTCCCAAGTACGCGGAGAACGTCGACAAGTTCATCGCAGAGGAGGTCGCGGCGGTGAAGGCGGCGATCGATTCCGAGGACTGGCAGGCGTTCGAGACCGCGTTCGCGGGAATGGTCAACTCAGCGAACGCGTACCACGAGGTGTACGACAAGGCGTACCTGCGATGGAAGATTCCGGACGAGGCGCCGCCTGACCTGGACATGACAGTCCGCCGCTAGGCCTCGCGGAGCCGGCACACGACAGCCGGCTCAGATCTGTTGCGCCGCCCGCAACCCCTCGAGTGTGGCGTGCATGATGCGGCGCGGCGCAAGGCTGTCGCCCACAAGGTGTATCTCGGGCACTCGGCCCGCGAGCTCACGAGCCAGCCTGTCGTCGGGGGTCAGGCCGCAGGCCAGCACCACCGTGACGCCGTCCTCGCGGCGCTCGGACCGGGTGAATGTCTGCATCACCGTCGCTGACTCCGCTCCCACGCTCACCAGCTTGTGCGTCATCGAAACGGTGACGCCCTTGTTGACCAGGCGATGCATGAGCGGGAAGCGGGTGCCGTCCTCGGCGCCTTGAGCGAAGTCCATCTGCTCGCTGATGTACTCCACGGAATGGCCACGGTCGGCGAGGTACTCCGCGATGGTGGCCGCGCCGATGTGACGGTCGAGCCCGGCGACCACGATGACCCGCTCGGAGTCCACCGGACGGCCGCGCAGCACGTCGAGGCCGGTGACGACCGTCGCGCTCTGGATCCCGGCGACATCGGGGATCAACGGCCGTCCCCCGGTGGCGACGACGACGGCATCGGCCCCGAAGTCGGCAGCCGTGTCAGCATCGACCTCGTCACCGAGCACAAGCTCGACATGCAGGCGGCGCAGCTCGTTGTCGAAGTACACGGCATGGTCCCTGAGGTTTCGCCGGTTCGGGTCTGCGGCGAGGATTCGCACCGTGCCACCGATGGCGCGCTCGCGGTCACACAGGAACACGCGGTGGCCGCGCAGTGCCGCGACGCGCGCGGCCTCCATGCCGGCAGGGCCGGCGCCGATGACAAGAACGGTCCTGCTGACCGGTGCCGAACGAATCTCGGCCTCGTCCTCGCGAGCCGCCGCCGCGTTGACGGCACATGTCATCGGCACGCGGTGCTGGCCGATGTAGTGACACTCGGACATGCCCAGGCACATGCGGATCTCGTCGGCGCGGCCCGCGCGAGCCTTGTTGGGGAGATCGGGATCGGCGATGAGTGCACGCACCATCCCGACCATGTCGGCAGCACCGTCGGCGAGGATGCCCTCCGCAATCGACGGGTCGGCGATCCGCCCAGTGACGAAGACGGGCACGTCGACCTGCTTCTTCAGCGCCGCCGCCATTGGCACGTTGAAGGCGGGCTCCTTGTACCAGGGGCTGACATACGCGGTCTCGAAGCCGTCGCCAAGGCCCGAGTAGCTCCCGCCGCTGACGCTGATGTAGGCCACGTGTGGGCTGAGCAGACGGCCGATCGACGCCAGCTCGTCGACGGTCATCCCCTGGTGCAAGCCGTCGCCGTCGAGGCCGACTCGAATGCCTATCGGGAAGTCGGGACCGACCATCTGCCGGGCGGCGTCGATGATCGCCAGCGCAAAACGCACCCGGTTCTCGCGGCTTCCGCCCCACCTGTCGGTGCGCCGGTTGAAGTACGGCGAGAAGAACTGCGTCACCAGGTAGCCGTGAGCACCGTGGATCTCCGCGGCGTCGACACCGGACTCGCGAATCCGGCGGATGGCGTGGGCGAATGCCACGATCAGCTCCTCGATCTGCTCCTCGGAGAGCGGGTGCGGGGTCAACGCCTCGTACTGGTCGGACACCGCCGAGGGACCGAGCGGCGGGCTGATCGCCGGCGAATGGGGAGCGGCGCCGAGATGGAACACCTGTGCAAAGCACTTGGCGCCCTCGGCGTGGATCACGTCTGCGCGCTTGCGCAGGTACGGGATCACGGCGTCGTCGTAGTGCGCGATTCCCTCACGCGTGAGGGGCGACAGCGCCTTGCCGTCCCAGTCGGGCGCGGCCACGCGGGGACCGGGTCCCACCGCGTACTCGTACACCCCATGGCTGCCGTGCAGGCCCATGAGCCCGACGCCCCCGCGGGCACGGGCACGCAGGTAGCCCAGGTCCCGCGCCTCGCCCAGGGCGGTGCCGTGGGTTGTGTTGACGATGCGGTTGCGCACCGTCACGTCGCCGATGTCGATGGGTTCGAACAGCCGGCGGAAGTGCTGCGACGATGGCTGCGTGGTCATCCGGCGGGCATTTCCCAGGCGCGCCGGCCCGACAGTGTCCCTGGCCAACTGCGCATAACATACGATGATAGATCGCACGCGGCAGCGGCGTTCGAACCGACCGCCGGCCGGGATGTGCGATGAGGACGATTATGAGCAGCGCGGCACTCGACGGCAGGGCTGTGATCGTGACGGGTGCCGGCCGCGGCATCGGCCGCGAGATCGCCATGCTGGCCGCGGCGCAGGGCGCGCACGTGGTCGTCAACGACCTTGGCGGCACCGCGGACGGAACGGGGTCTGACGAGGCTCCCGCCGAGGCGGTGGTGCGCGAGATCCGTTCCCGCGGTGGCAGCGCCGTCGTCAACGCCGACAGCGTCGCCTCGAGCGACGGTGCCGAGGCGCTCCTGGCGACCTGCCTCGACTCCTTCGGCCGGGTCGACGCGGTGATCAACAACGCGGGCATCCTCCGCGACAAGATCTTTCACCAGATGTCTGCAGAGGACTTCGACAGCGTGGTGCGCGTCCATCTCTTCGGCACGTTCTACGTGTCGCGCGCGGCGGCAACCCATTTCCGCCGCCAGTCCGGGGGTGTCTTCGTGCACTTCACGTCGACGTCGGGTCTGGTCGGCAACCTCGGCCAGGCCAACTACGCCGCCGCCAAGATGGGGATCGTCGGCCTCTCCAAGTCGATCGCCCTCGACATGGCGCGCTACGGTGTGCGGTCGAACTGCATCGCCCCGTTTGCCTGGACCCGGCTCGCCGCCACCATCCCCGGCGAGGACGACCCCCGCGAGAGACAGCGTGTCGAGCGGATGCGCGCCATGAGCGCCGAGAAGGTCGCGCCCCTGGCTGTGTTCCTCGCCTCGCACCTCAGTGAAGGCGTCACCGCGCAGGTCTTCGGCGTTCGCCAGAACGAGGTGTTCCTGTTCTCGCAACCACGCCCGATCCGCTCGGTGCACCGCTCCGACGGATGGGACATGGCCAGCCTTCACGACGTCATGCTGCCGGCGCTGCGCTCATCATTCCTCCCGCTGGATCGTTCGCCTGACGTCTTCAGCTGGGACCCGATCTGAGCGATGCCCCTCAACTACGAGGCGGTGCGCTCGTGGCAGTTCGCGCCGGTGACCCGTACATACACGGCGACGGACACCATCTTGTACGCGCTCAGTGTCGGCGTGGGATTCGACGCCACCGACACACGGCAGTTGCGCCTGGTCTACGAGGACGGTCTCCGTGCCCTGCCCACGATGGCGCTCGTCCTGGGATCACCAGGCCTGTGGCTGAGCGACCCGCGGACCGGCGTCGACTGGCGGCGCATGCTGCACGGCGAGCAGCGCCTGGTGATCCACCACCCCCTGCCCGCCGCCGGCAGCGTGGTCGCGCGCAACCGCGTCGACGGGGTCGTCGACAAGGGCGAGGGGCGCGGCGCGCTCGTCTACACCACCCGCGACGTCCATGACGCTGCCACGGACCTGCTCCTCGCCAGCCAGACGTCGACGAGCTTCTGCCGTGCTGACGGAGGGTTCGGAGGACCGTCGGCGTCCGTCTACGCGGCGAATCCCGTGCCCACACGCGAGCCCGACATCACCGTCGACATGCCAACGCTTGCTCAGCAGGCGCTGCTGTATCGCCTCAACGGCGACCTCAATCCGCTCCATGCCGACCCCGCGGCCGCCGAGCTCGCCGGGTTTCCCCGCCCCGTCCTGCACGGCCTCTGCACGATGGGTGTCGCCGGCGTCGCGCTGCTCACCGCGGTGTGCGACAGCGATCCACACCGATTGCGGGCGCTCGACGTGCGATTCTCAAGCCCGGTGTTCCCGGGCGAGACCATCCGCGTCTCGGTGTGGCGTGAGGCGCCAGGTCGAGCCGCATTCCGTGCCCACGTCGTCGAGCGTGGCGCGTGCGTGCTCGACAACGGGTCATGCGCGTTCGTCGACGGTTGACCGCACGAAGTCGACAACCTGCGCGTTCAGAGCATCTCGAGGATCGTGGCGTTGGCCATGCCGCCGCCCTCGCACATGGTCTGCAGCCCGTAGTGGCCGCCGCGACGCTCGAGCCCGTGGAGCAACGTCGTCATCAGCCGGGCCCCGGACGCGCCGAGTGGATGGCCGAGCGCGATCGCGCCGCCGTGGACGTTGACGCGTTGCGGGTCGGCCTCGAGCTCCTTCTCCCAGGCAAGCACAACGGACGCGAATGCCTCGTTGACCTCGAAGAGGTCGACGTCGCCAACACCAAGGCCGGTCCGGCGCAGCACCTCCCGAGTGGCCGGGACGACGCCCATGAGCATCAGGATCGGATCGTCGCCGGTCACGGCAAAGCCGCGGAACCGCGCCCGTGCGCGCAGGCCCAAACGCTTCGCCATCGCTGGTGAGGCGATCAGCATGGCCGCCGCGCCGTCGCTGATCTGCGATGAGTTTCCCGCGGTCACCGACCAGGTGATCTCCGGGAAACGCTCCTCGTACACGTCGCTTCGGAAGGCCGGCTCAAGCGTCGCCAGCCGCTCCAGCGAGGTGCCGCGGCGAATCCCCTCGTCGGCGGACACCACGAGGTCGGCGCCGTCCGCCGGCACCGTGAGGGGGGTGATCTCAGCGTCGAACCCACCGGAGTCCGCCGCCTCACCGGCGCGGCCGTGGGAGCGGACCGCGAATTCGTCGAGCTCGCGGCGCGACAGGCCCCAGCGCGATGCGATCAGCTCGGCGGAGATTCCCTGGCCAACCAGGCCGTTCGGGTAGCGCGCCCTGATCATCGGACCGTAGGGGTCACGGCCCATGAGGCGGGACTGCAGCGGCACAGCGCTCATCGACTCGACACCGCAGGCAACGACGAGGTCGTAGGCGCCGGCCATGACCCCCTGCGCCGCAAAGTGCGCGGCCTGCTGCGATGAGCCGCACTGCCGGTCGATTGTCGTGGCGGGAATCCGCTCCGGCCAGCCGGCCGCGAGGACGGCATTCCGGGTGACGTTGTTGGACTGCTCGAACGCCTGTCCCACGCAGCCACCGATGACGTCGTCGATGAGCATGGGGTCGATGCCGGTGCGCCGCACGAGCTCCATGAGCACCTGGGCGAGCATGGAGACAGGATGAAGTGCGGTGAGCGCGCCTCCCTGTTTGCCGCGACCCACCGGGGACCTGACCGCATCGATGATCACCGCGTCTGCCACGTCAGCCTCCTTTCGCCTCGATAGGGTCTCGCATCGCTCCGGCCACGGTGCCCCGCGCGACCAGCTGGGTGATGTCCTCGTCCGTGTACCCAAGCTCACGGAGTAGTTGCTCCGTGTCGGCACCACGGCCCGGTGCGCCTCGCGCGTGGTCAGGCTGCCACGAACCGAACCGGGCCGGCAGGCGGATGGTCCGGTAACCCTTCTCCCCCGCAACCTCCACGATCGTCCCCATCGCCTGCACCTGCGCATCCGCCTCGATGTCGGCGTACGTCTTGACAGTGCCGACGACCAAGCCGGCTTCGTTGAGTCCTTCAACCCATTCGGCCGACGTGCGGGTGACCAGCACCGACTCGAGCTCGGCACCCAGCTGGTGGCGGTTGCGTACCCGGTCGACCTTGCTGGCGAACCGCCCGTCGGCCACCAGCTCGGGCCTTCCCAGCGCCTGGCACAGCAGCTGCCAGTGCCGTTCGAGGTAGGCGGAGATGACGATGTGGCCGTCGGCGGTGGCGAACATGTCAGCGGGCGACGTCATCGGCGCCGCGTTGCCGGATCGCGGCGGCAGCGAGCCGGTGGCCAGGTATTCGGTCATCGGGGCTGCCTGGAGGTGAAGGGCAACGTCCACCAGGGAGATGGTCACGTCATCACCCAAACCGGTGCGACCGCGCTGGATCAGGGCGGCGAGCACGGCCTGGGCCATCACGTGGCCGGCGGCGACGTCGACAACCGTGAAGCCGACCTTGAGCGGCGGGCCGCCTGTCTCGCCTGTGACCGCCATGATCCCGCTCTCGGCCTGGATGACCAGGTCCACCCCACGCCGGGTGCTCTGCGGGCCGGTGTCTCCGAAACCTGAGAGCGAGGCATACACCAGTGCCGGGTTGACTGCGCGCAGCGGCGAGGCGTCGAGCCCCAGGCGTTGGGTGACCCCGGGCCGAAAGCTCTCCAGCAGCACATCGGCGCGGGCGGCCAGGCGGCGAACCACCTCACGGCCGCCATCGTGGCCGAGGTCGATCGCGATCGACCGCTTGTTGCGATTGAAGGCCAGGAATGTGGGGCTCGTGCCGGTGCCGGTGAACGCGGCCGTCTGTAGCTCGCGCGCGGGGTCGCCAGCAAGCGCCTCGACCTTGATGACGTCGGCACCGAGGTCGGCAAGGATCATCCCAGCGCAGGGAGCGGCGAGCAGGTTGCCGAGCTCGAGCACGCGGATCCCGGTCAGCGGCGGGGTAACGGTGCTCACCGTGGTCGCAGTCCGAGGCGACGCGCAATCGTGTCGCGCTGCATCTGTGACGTACCTGCGGTGATGGTGGATCCGCGCGCGGCGCGGAGGTGGCGCTGCATCGGAGCGTCCATGGTGTACCCGTAGCCGCCAAGGATCTGCATTCCCTGGTTGGCGACGCGGAGAAACGCCTCTGAACCAAAAAGCTTGGCCATGGAGATCTCTACGAGCGCGTCCTCCCCCTGGTCGAGAAGCCACGCGGCTCGGTAGGTGAGCAATCGCGCAGCGTCGACCTCGGTCTGCATATCGGCGAGCATGTGGGCGATCACCTGGAAGTCACCGATGCGCCGGCCGAACTGCTCGCGGTTCTTCGCGTAGGCGAGGGCCTCATCCACGACTGTCTGGGCGTTGCCCACGTAGGCTGACGAGGTCACGATGCGCTCGAGCTGCAGGCCGCCGAGCAGGCAGGCCCAGCCGATACCGGGCTCACCGACCACGCAGTCGTCGGGCACGAACACGTCGCGGAAGGAGAGCTGCGTGGTGGGGAACATGTGACGTCCGAGCATGTGCATCCGGGTGATCTCGAGCCCGGGCGTACGGTTGTCGACGAGCAGCAGGCTGAGCGCTGAGGCGCGGGGGGCCCCCGGGTCGGTGCGGCAGTACACGCAGATCACCGTGTCCTCGATGGCCGCACCGCTGATGAACACCTTCTCGCCGTTGATCACCCACCCGCCGTCGGCCCTGATGCCCGTGGTGCGCATCGAGCCGGCATCGGAGCCCGCGTCGGGCTCGGTGATGGCCACGGCAAGACGGAGCCGGCCATCGAGGAGGCCGCCGATGTACTGCCGGCGTTGCGACTCGCGGCCGTGCCGGAGGATGGTGAGCGCGTTGAAGATGGGCACGCCGTACACCCCGGCGAGGTCGTAGCCGCGGCGGCCGATCTCCTCGGCGACAAGCGCGAAGTCGAGCACGCCCCTGCCCAGCCCGCCGTACTCGGCGGGAAAGGGCAGTGACAGAAAACCCGCCTCCCGCCACGCGGCGAAGAGCTCAAGCGGGTACTCCTCATCCTTGTCGAGTCGAGCGAGGTATTCGTCGGTGGCGATGCGCTCCGTCAGCGTACGAACCGCGGTGCAGACGTCACGCTGTTCATCGGTGCGGCTGAAGCCGAACATCAGCGCCGCCTCACGACGGCCACCGCGGTGCTCGCTTCTCACGAAAAGCCGCTGCGGCCTCTGCAGCGTCCGGCGTTGCGGCCAAGCGCAGGCTGAACTGCTGCTCCACCTCGTAGCCCGTGGCGATCGGCAGCTCCTCGGCGAGGTCGAGCGCCTGCTTGGCGAGGCGGATTGCCGTGGGGCTGTTGGCGGCGATCTCGCCGGCGAGCTCGACACTGCGCGCGCGCAGTGCATCATCGTCCGGCAGCAGCTCACTGACCATGCCCAGTTCGAACGCCCGCTGCGCCGGGATCGGGTTGCCCGTGAAGTACATATGACGTACCACGCCCTGGGGCAGCACACGCATCACGTGGCGCGATCCCCCGCACCGGCCGACGGTGATCTCCGGAAGGCCGAACCTGGCTGTTGGCGTGGCCAGGCGGATGTCGCAAGCCGCGGCGAGCGCGCAGCCCGCCCCCAGCGCGGGCCCCGTCACCGCGCAGATGACCGGGACCGGCGAGCGCAGCACAGTATTGAGGACGGTTCGCGCGAGCAACTGCCGCTCCTCGTCGACCTCCCGCGGCATCGGCAGCTCCTTGATGTCCGCGCCCGCCGAGAAGATGCCGGGC
>DATBCJ010000030.1:0-2908 GCA_036270565.1 Candidatus Dormiibacterota bacterium
TGCATCGCGGTTGCCCTGGTCTCGATGAGTGCACCGAGCGAGCGAGTTTCACGGGATGAGGCGTGGCGCGCGCTGATCAACGCGACGGCCGCGGGGATCGGATTCGCGGTGCTCTTTGTCGGGCTCAATCGCGCCGGTGGCCGTGCCGGCCTGTGGCCGGTGGCGGCCGCGACACTGATGGCCACGCTCCTCGCGCTGATCGCCGTGGTCATCGCGGTGCTGCGCAGCCACGTGCAGCTCGGCAGCGTACGGCGCATCGCATCGGGCGGCGTGGCAGTGGGCGTGCTCGGCGGTGGCGCCACGGTTGCGTACTTCGTGGCCACCCATCGCGGCCTGCTGACGGTGACCGCGGTGATCACCTCCCTGTATCCCGCCACCACGGTGCTGCTGGCGCTGGCGGTGCTGCGCGAGCGCATGCGTCGCGTCCAGACTCTCGGCGCCGGTCTCGCCGCGGTGGCGGTGGCACTGCTGTCGTCGGCCGGTGGCTGACTGGTGCAGACGTGATGTACTAGTGGTTCAGGAGGCTCGTGCATGACTCAATCTCCCGACCCGTCGCCAGACAACAGCTCGACGACGTCGCTGCGCGTCTTTGTCAAACAACGCGAGGCCATTCCTGCCGGAGCGCCACGAACGGCCGCCGACGGCGGGCCCTACACGCTGGGCGGCAGCACGACCAACTTCCAGGTCTCCTACGAGGACGCCCTCGGCGCCAACGGCCCCGTGCTCGCCGACGCCGTCCTGCAGACGTGTGAGGCCGACTACGCCGGTCTTCGCGCGTGGTTCGGAGGGCTGACGCCGAGCGGTCTTCCCTTCACAATCTTCGTCGTCACGGGCAGCTTCGGCGCCTACCACGCGAGCTGTGCCGCAACCGAACTCCACCTCGCTGCCTTCGACGGCACCAACGCCGACCTGGTGCGCATGCTCATGGTCGCCGAGGCCGACGAGGTGATGATGGCGGCGCAGAACGTGGGCTGGGATTGCGGTGCCAGCCACGGTGAGGGGCTGTCGCGCGTGCTCTCCACCGAGCTGTACCCGGCCCAGCTCAACGGCTTCGCCACCGCCGCCAGCTGGCTGGACTCGAACCGGCCAGATTGGGTGACCACCACCGAGCAGACCGACCAGAACTACGTGTCGATCGGGTGCGCCACGCTTTTCCTCAACTACCTGCGCCACCAGCTCGGCCACAACCTCAAGGAGATCGTCGGAGCGGGAGCGCCCACCCTGGCTCAGGTCTACACCAACCTCAGCGGCAAGACCGACGCCTTCGCCCCCTTCAACGCGCTGCTGCAGCAGCGCTTCCCGGTCGGCCAGCCAAGCGGGCTGACCGACGACAACCCCTTCCCGATCGCGTAGCCGGCGCCGTCGCGCCACCCTCAGCTGAGCTGGGGTGGGCTGACTCCGATGGGGTTTGGATAGACCAGGCCTCCCGGCGCCATCAACTTGGTTACCAGTCCCCTGAGCAGGCTGAGCAGGCGCTCGCGCCGCGCTTCATCCATCTGTGCCCAGGGACCTGAGGCGAGCGCGTCGGTGGTGTCCTCAACCGCGGTGCGCAGAGCTTGTCCTGCATCGGTTAGGGCACCGCCGCCGTCGAGCAGACCGCGCGTGCGCAAGCGCTCCTCGGCCTGCCGCCACTGCTCCTCGGTCCAGCCACGAAAGCTGCGCATCGTGGCCGCGTCCACGCCCTCCTCGCCCGCGTGTGCGGTGATCACGGCCTCCACGCCGTCGAGCTCGTGCACGGTGAGTGCTGCGACATGACCGTCGAAGCGGTGTTCGCGCAGCAGCGTGCACGCGTGCCAGAGCGCAAGGTGCGGCGGATCCGGGACCGGCAGGCCGGCGTGCCCCGCGTACAGCGGTCGGCCGTCCGCGTGCAGCTGGGCTGAGGCGGCGAGCGCGAGATCCGCCGCCTCAGCCACCTCAGCGGAGTCGACATCCGCGCCCCAGAGACGGCGCAGGGCGGCGTCGACCGCCTCGAGGCGTGCGACGAGGACTCGCTCCGGGGTCGAGAAGCCCCAGGCGTCGGGGATGGCGCGATGCACCATCGCCGGCGCGAAGTTGTGGAAGACGGCGGTGACGACCTCCGGGGCGACGGTGCCCATCGGCGCCGAGCGCGAGGCGAAGTACCCCATCCAGCCGCCCCGCAGCCCCGCCTCCGTGTAGCGCTGGCGGGCCTCGGGCGCGAAGTACACGATGGCGTGGATCGGCTCGAAATGCGTCCAGGCGCGGCGTGTCTGGTTCACGCCCCCATGGTGACCGCCCGGCGCCGCGCGTGTCACCTGCGCACGTACACGTCGACAAGGGGCACACGGTGGGACGGGCCGAACAGCCGCGTGGGTCCGGTGACAGATTCCTCGTCAATGAGCGTGTAGCCGGCCGGAGCAGCCGCTGTGCCCATGAGCACGGCCACGTCGCCCGGCTGGGCCGTGGCGAGCTGCGCAGCGCTGGTCACGACCACCATACGCAAGCGTGGCTGTACGGGCGTTGCCCCCGGCGGCGGCCGCAGAGCGAAGAGCGCCTCCTCGTCCACGTCGGGGACGCTCGACGAGACGAGCACCTGATGCGCGCCGGCGGCGTTGTTGGCGGCGACAAGCGCCGGCGCCACCCCGGTGTCGAACGCCGCCGCGGCCCGGGCCGGGTAGGCGACCACGTAGTCGGCGAGGTACAGGCCGGCGGCCACGGCAACCAGACCCGCCACCCCGGCGATGCGCAGGCGGTGACCGCGAAGAACAGGCAGCGCCGCTGCCCAGCCGTAGGTGAACACCAGGAGCACGAAGGGCAGGAACACAACGTCGCGGCGCGCGGAGATGCCCGTGGTCACCGCCGGTCCAACCGGAGCCACCACGAGCCCGACCAGGGCCAGGCGGCACAGCGGCTCCCGCCAGCGACGGATGCAGGTCACCAGGCCCACAAC
>DATBCJ010000031.1:0-15844 GCA_036270565.1 Candidatus Dormiibacterota bacterium
CCAGCCGATGCCGATGTCGTCGATGGTGGCGCCCCAGAACCGTTCGGGGTCGCGGCGGGCGACGTCGTTGAGCTCCTCGAGCGTGTCCACGCCCAGCCCGGTCATGAACGTCCGCAGCCGGCTGTTCTGCATCTGCTCGGGTGTCGGTGTCCAGGCGAAGGACGACGTCGTGGAGGTGCGGCTGGCCGTCACGCAGCGCACCATAGGACGGGCCACGGCCCGTTCGCCAGCACGCGCCGGCCGCCGCTACATGGCCCAGGCCACGCACCCGGCGGCCGCCACCCCAGCGGGCGCGAGGTAACCGGCCGGGAAGGTCGAGCACGGGTTCACCGGGACGCCGTCGACGTCGACCTCGAAGTGGAGATGCGGTCCGGTGCTGTTGCCGGTGCTGCCGACCGAGCCGATGGCCTCTCCCGCGCTGACCGTGGCCCCCTCGGCCACCTCGACGCCACCGAGGTGGCCGTACAGGTACACCACCCGCCCGCCCGTGCTCCCGGATGGCGACAGCAGGATGTGGGTACCGAAGCCGGTCGGCGAGTCGATGACGCGGACGGTGCCGGCCACCACGGCGAAGACGGTGGTGCCATACGCCGCAGCCAGGTCGATACCGGTGTGAAAGCGCAGGTCGGCGGGGTGTGCGGGGTTGGGCGGGCACGCGTAGGGAGCCGGCGGTGGAGGCTCGACGGCGACGCTGGTGCATCCGAATCCCTGGCTCACCAGGAAGCTGCGCGGCCGCAGTGGCTCGCCGCTTCCCACCACGGTGGAGGCGTTGCCGAGGCTGAAGCCGTCGACCTGGCTGCCGCCTGAGCCTCCGCCGGTGATGCCGGACAGCAGACCACTCATCAGCGAGAAGACGATGAAGACCGGCAGTGCCACCGCGGCGATGGCCGCGAGGCACCCGCAGCCGAGCCACCTGCGCACATTGCGCGCGGCGAGGAGGCGCGCCGCGACAGCAGCCGGCGCGGGCATCTACGCGGCGGACGCGACACGTGCGGCCGGCGTTGCCGTCGACCGCGTGTCCGCGAGCGCCATGATCGCCGGCCCGGGGACAACGTCGACCACGGTGCGCTCGGGCCCGGCGAGCAGCACCCCCCTCCCGGGGCTCGACGGGCAGATCGCGGCGACCTCCTCGTCGCGGAGCTTGAATACCTCGCGGACGTCGTCGAGCACCGCCTCCTCGGTGCCGAGCACGAGCTTCGACGCTGAGGTCGCAGCCAGCGTTCGACCGAGGTCGGTGCGGACGAAGTCCTCGACACGCTGGGAGAGCATCCACACCCCGGCGCCGTGCTTGCGCGCCTGGCGTACCAGCTGACTGAGCACCTCGCCAGCGTCGGGGTCCGAGGTGACGCGGTGGGCCTCGTCGACAACGATGACCATGCGGGCGCGCCGCTTCTCCAGCGCCGCCAGGATCGCGGTGAGCAGGATCGCCAGCGCCGGGGTCAGGTCGGCGCCGTAGTTCATCGCGAACGAGCGCAGCCCGATGGCGACGGGACCATCGTCGATCGAGAACGTCGACTGCCTGTCGAAGACGGCGGCGCGCATTCCCTGCGTGAAGCGCCGCAGCCGTGCGGTGATGACGCGACAGCGGTCGCGTTCGCGATCCGTCAATGCGCGCGCCATCGAGGTGTGCTGAAGGAAGTCGACGGCGTCGTGCATCAGCGCCGGTGGGGCGCCAGCCCGCTGGCGTGCGCCGAAGAAGTCGGCAAGCTCGCCGTGCAGCCAGCCCTGGTCCTCGTCGGGGAGGCGGCGAATCGGGCGGCCGTCGCGAACGCCCCGGTCATCCCCGGCCATCACGGAGAGGATGGGTAGCACCAGCCCTGCCGCCGTGTCCGCCGACGCGCCGGCGGCGACCCCCAGGCAGTTGAGCGCCTCGGCCCCCAGGTCCAGGTGTCTCCCACCGACCGCCTTCATCACCGACCCGTACTCCGAGTCGGGGTCGATGACAACCGCGGCTACGCCCTCCATGACGTGCCGGATCAGCAGCGTCTTGGCGGCCATGGATTTGCCCGATCCCGAACTGCCGACGACCACGAGGTTGTGGTTCGGCTGACCCCAGATGGAGAAGTACGCAGGCGTTCCATTGAGGACGTTGATCCCCAGGAGCGGCGCCGCGACGTCGGCGAACGGCGTTCCCAGGCAGGGCAGCATCCGCGCGGCGACGGAATCGGCGGTCAGGATCAGGCTGCGGGCGAGTGGGGCGCACCCCGGGGCGAGCGCCAGGGCCGGCAGCAGCCCGGGCCCGCTCACCTCAGTGGTGCGGAAGCCGTGCGCGGCGAGAATCGCACCGAGTCGCTCAGCAGCCTGCCGTGCCGCCTCTCTCTCCGCGTGCGCGACGCACACGGTCAGAGCCACACGACACGGAACGATGTCGCGCTGCGCCAGCGCCGCCACCACGTCGGTGGTTTCCTGCAGCGCCACCTGGGCTTCGATTGGATCCGCGCCGCGGCGCCGGACATAGTCGAGCATCGACGAGCGCCGGTGCAGGTATTTCTGGGCCACCGCGGCGCTGACGGGCAGGAGATGCAGGCTGGCAGCGCCGAAAGCGCGGGCGCGGGTCATGGCATCGACGACGGCGCCGGGCTCGATGACCGCCGGCAGTTGGGTGGTGGTCAGCACCACATGGTGGCGGTCGCCGACGCGCAGCGCCTCATCGCCGGCCAGGGCACGCGACGCGCCGAGCGCGGTGTGCGCGAGCAGCTCCGCGATGTCGTCGCGGTCGGCGGCGCGAACCGCGATGCCGAAGCCCGGTGCCATCCGCAGAGCAGATTGGAGGACGCGATCAGCCTCGTCGCCGCTGGTCTCACGGGCGTCGCCCGCGCGCCATGGCGTCGAGCGGTGCGGGACACCATCCGCGCCGGCAGAGCCGGGCGCCAGCACCAGGTAGTGACGGAGTCCCAGCGTGGTCTCCGCGAGTGTCGCTGCCACCCCGCGCTCGAGCTCGCACAATGGCGTTCGCGGCCAGGCGGCGACGCGTCGGTCGAACGCCTCCCCGACTCGGCGCGCGTCATGGTGGGTCATCAGGGTGATGAACTGGGCTGGACAGTCCAACGAACCGATCCATCGGAGCGCAGCCCGGCACCATTCCAGGTACCCCTCCCCACCAATGCTGACGGCCGGACCGTCGAGCATCAGCACAGCACGGTGACCCCCGGGATCCAGCCGCAGGATTCCCGGCGCGCCGGTGGACGTCAGCGGAACGACCAGGAACGTCCCGATGCGGCGCGGAAGCCATCTCGGCGGACGCGCAACCGGCCGCTCACCGCCAACGTGGGCGGCGCCGTGCACCTCACGCACCCGGGCCCGCGCGGCGCGCCCCCGGGTGACCGTTGAGGGCAGGGCTCGCCACGCGTGGCGATAGGCTGCGTGCGTGCCGATCCACACGCCCTGGCGCTCGGGCACGCCGAGCGACGCCGTCACAGCCAGCAGAAAGCCCGCAGCGGCCGGGCCCCACAGCCCGGGGAGCCCGACCGCGAGCAGCGCGTAGGCGAGCGGACTTGCGAGTGCCGCAAGCACCAGTGAACGGACGGGAAGCAGGATCGGCCCGACCGGGAGACGGAAGCGCGCGTCAACCGCGAGGGGCACGCGGATGGCGCCGCGCCCGTCGCTCACAACGTCGTCACCGCGCGGTTGCGCAAGATCGGCGTCAGGTCCGGAGCCTGGTTGTGAAGGAGGCTTGCCAGTGCTGCGCCCGCGACGGCAGCGCCGGTGCGCGGATCGTCCGCGATCGCCCGCGTGTACTCCGCGACCCGCGTGGGGTGGTCTGCGCCCGCGGCGTCGAGATGCGTCGTCGACTCCGCGACGGCCAGCCTGCCTTCGTCGGTTGCCGCGAATCGGCCGATCGACGCGCCCACGGCCTGGTTGAACGCCGCTCTCATGGCGGGCTGTTCAAGCACCGCGGCCGCGGATCCGTGCCGGCTGAAGTCCGTGCTGCCGGCGGCGTCGACGGCCGCATCCACCTCTGGGCTTTCGCCGACCATGGCCGCCGCATGCCCGGCGGCGGCCGCGGCCACGACGGATCCCGTCTCCGCCGGCCGCGCCGGCGCCGGCGCGGCCGCGCCACGTCGCGAGGCAGGCCGGCCCAGCGTTTCGAGCAGACCGCCCGGCCGCGGTGGGCGGCCGCCGGCGCTCATCAGCGCGGAGACGTCGCCGGCGGCGTTGGGAAGCGCCATGACCGCCGCCGACACGGCGGTCGCCGCGCCGGTGATGCCGCCGTGGCTGAACCCCCGCCAGGCCAGGCCGTGCACCGCTTTTCCCGTCATCCAGACGCCGCCGAGGACGGCGAAGCAGGCCAGCAGCGTGCGCGTGACGGCTTCGGCGCCGCCGCCCGGCGACAGCAGGTCGTGGTTGCCGTTGAGAAAGAAGAGCGCGGTTCCCGCCGTCAGGGATCCGCCGATGGCCAGGACCACGGGCAGCAACATCGCCGACGCGAACAGGTCCAGCCACCACTGCAGGAAGCGGTTGCGAGGGTCGTAGACGGCCAGCGCCACGAACAGCGGTGCGGTGGCGACGGCGAAGAGGAGCTGGACGATGCGCAGCAGGTACAGCGCCAGCAGGTAGATGAACGCCGCGGCGACCAGGAGGATGGGTATCGCCACCAGGAAGTCGCCGATGCCGGCAAGGCCGAAGCCCGTGGCCGCGATGTTGCCGACAACCGTGCTGAGGTCGAGGTTCACGGTGAAGGCGGACGACACCGCGGCGATGCTTGCCTCGGCGATGCGGCCCGACGCGAAAGCACTCAGCCGCAGCGCGTTGAGGAGCAGAGAGTTGTCCGGTGTCGGCGCCACCAGCACCCCGGTCGCCACCACCATGCGGACGACGTTGTCGATGACCAGGTGCGCTCCCACGACGCGCTCGTCGAACACCCCACGGACGAGCCTGACCACGCAACAGGTGGCGGCGATGAAGACGCCCGACACCGACAACGAGGTGTACAGACGGGGCCAGGCGTCCGACAGGGTCAGGTTGGCGGGCTTGAGCTCGTCGATGAGCTTGGGGCACGAGGGCTGGCTCCAATCCGCCTGGCACGCATCCCAGCCGGGGTCACCGGGGTGCTGCGGAATTGGCGCCCCGAGTGTGTGGTGATAGAGCCACTTGAACGGGTTCTGGATGACCTCGAGGGTCTGGCTGAACCAGTCGCCAGCCCCGCTGACGAAGTTGCAGATCTGGTCCAGCCCGACGCCGAACAGGGTGCAGGTGTCGAGCACCGTGTGCATGCCCGCACGCTATGCACTCGCGGCGGACCGGCAGCGGACAGTGCCGCTGTCAGAGTGTGCGCTCGTCGACACCTCGACGACGTGAATGCCGCGCCGAGAGTCGCGGGTCAAGCTCGGCAGGAGTGCCACACGCAGGCATGTCAGCAACATCGCGCGGCGTCGCCGCCGGGTTCGACACCGCAACCATGTCCGTGAATGAACGCAGACGTATCTCCCTGATGATCAGGTCTGTCACGGACAGCGACGGTGGGCTCCGCACCGGGACACATGGCGGACAACGTTTGTCCTCGGTGTGTCCGCAGTCAGCGCAGACAGTGGCCGTCTGCGTGCACGGTCAGACAACCAGGGAGTACGGCCCGATGCTTCTCATCGCCACTGTGATCGCCCACCTCGTCGCCGACATCCAGGTCGATCCGAGCCGCGACACGCTGCACGTCTGGGACACCGTGGCGAGTCCGCTGCTGACCGCCGGTGAGTACCTGATCCCGGCCGGGGTGGCTCTCTCCAGCCTGCACCGGGTGATGCAGCACCAGGAATCGAGCTCAGGCTTCCTCGTCGACATGCTCGTCAAGGGAGGTGGAGCGGTGCTGGTCATCCAGCTCGTGAAATCGTTCCTGCACGTCTGAGCGACGTCACTCGCCCTCGCGCAGGTCCTCACCACGGAAGTCGAGGTCACGCAGCGCCGGCGTGGCGCCGCGATGGGGAGCGGCCTCGCCGAAGCGGTCGCGGAGCACGTCCAGGGTCTGGTCGATCTGCTCGTCGCGCGGCGACCCCACAGTCTCGAAGAGGTCGAGCTGAGCCGCGTCGATGATGCCGCTGACGCCCATCCCCAGCAGGCGCACCGGGGTGCCTGCCCAGGTGCCGTCGAAGAGGTGGACCGCCGCGTCCGCGAGCACGGTGTCCCCGTGCTGCGGGGTGGGCCAGGTGAGCTGGCGCGTCAGCGTGGTGAAGTCCGAGTAGCGCAGCTTGAGCGTGGCCGTCTTCGCCGTCCATCCGCCACGACGGAGTTGACGCCCGACGTCGGCGGCGCACTCGCGCAGGCGGCGATGGAGCTCGTTGCGGTCGGACACGTCAGTGGAGAACGTCTCCTCGCGCGACACGCTCTTGGGCCGCGTGGGCAGCACCACGTCGCTGTGGTCGATGCCCCGCGCCCGCTCGGTCAGGCTCACCGCGGCGTGCTCCCCGAGGCGACGGCGCAGAGGCTCGAGCGGAAACGCGGCCAGCTCGCCCAGCGTGCTCAACCCCAACCCTGCCAGCGCCCTCTCCGACGCCGGCCCGAGCCCGGGCAGACGGCGCAGGGGCAGAGGCGCAAGGAAGGCCGCCTCGTCGCCGGGCTCGACCACGACGAAACCGCGCGGCTTGCGCAGGTCGGACGCGACCTTGGCGACCAGCTTGCTGGTGGCCACGCCGCACGACGCGTCCAGGCTGCACTCGTCGGCGATGCGGTCGCGGAGCTGCTCTGCCATCCGGTCCGGCGTCCCCATTCGCGCCATCGAGCCGGTGACGTCGAGGTAGGCCTCGTCCAGCGAGGCGGGTTCGATCTGTGGGGTGAAGTCGCGCGCAATGGCAAACACCTGGCGCGACGCGGCACGGTAGGCAACGAAGTCGACGGGCAGGACGACGGCGTGCGGGCAGAGCCGTCGCGCCTTGCCGAGCGGCATCGCCGAGTGCACGCCGTACCGCCGCGCCTCGTAGGACGCCGCACTGACCACGCCGCGCCGGTAGTCGTCACCACCGCCGCCGACGATGACCGGCCGCCCGCGCAGCTCCGGCCGGCGCAGCTGCTCGACCGACGCATAGAAGGCGTCCAGGTCGACGTGGATGATCGCCCTCGGCCAGCGCACGGCCGAAAGTATCGGTCGCGCCGCGCTCAGCCGGCGGGCGCGACGGCCACCGGCAGTCCTCTGCTCCACTCCCGCAGGTCCTCGTCGCGGAGGTAGCCGGCGGCGATCATCAACTCGACGTACGAGACGCCGAGGTGCGGCGCGGCGCGGCGCAGCACCCACGGCGGCGGGTTCTCCTTGTTCTTGTTGACCGCCTGGTAGAAGTAGATCTGGTTGAGGTCACAGAGCAGGGCCAGGCGGTGGAGTGAGATGCCGCGCTCGCGGCACCTCTCCTTGAGGTAGTCACGAAAGTCCACCGGATGGGTGCCTCTGGGGTGTGCGTTGGACGGCGTGGTTGCGAGGTTCCGCGAGTATAGACGCGCCTTGCCGACCGTCCCGACAATCGTTACAACCACTGCGATGTGCGATGGATTCGAATGTTGCGGTGCAGCGCGGTCGACGGCGAAGCCGCAACCGTCTCGCAGGTGAACGCGGTCACACGCCAGGCCGAACAGCGCGCGGCCGTCACGGCGTCACGCCGGCGGCGACGACGAGCGCGGGCAGCTCGCGCAACGAGGTCACGACGGCGTCCGCTCGCTCGGCGAGCCAGCGCTCGCCCTCAGACGCCGGCCGGCGCTGCACCAGGACGGCGCGCATCCCCGCGCCGTGGGCACCGCCGACATCCTCGCGCAGCCTGTCGCCGACGAACACGGTGGTGTCCGGGGTTGCGCCCAGCGCTACCAGCGCCGCGCTGAAGATCCGCGGCGAGGGCTTGCGCCACCCGACCTCGCTGGAGAAGACCGCCGCGTCGACGAGGTCGCCGATGCCGACGTGCCGGAGCTGGTCGCGCATGCTCGCCGGCGCGTAGGCCGCGTTGGAACAGACCCCCAGGCGCAGCCCGGCGGACCTCAACGTGGCCAGCACGCCGGGCACCTCCGGGTCGACGCGGACCCCTCCGAACCAGGCCTCCTGGACGATCCGGCTGCAGCGATCGAGGAGGTTGTCGTCGAGGTCCAGGCCCAGGGCGGCGAAGGCGCGGCGCTCGACATCGACGATGTCGATCTCCTCCAGAGCACCACTGTTCTCGTGGGCTCTGACCTCCGCCTCGACACGGTCGTGGACCTCAACGCGCAGCGTGACCGGCGAGGGCGGCCTGTGGCCCGCCTCGGCGATGCACCGCGCGATCTCCGCCTGTGCAGCCTCGATCGCGGCGACGGGGCGCTCGAAGCCGACCAGGGTGAGGCCGTAATCGAAGAGGACCGCGGCGACCGGCCCGCGGTTGAGGACGGACGAGCCGTCGCTCACCCTGCCGGCGCGGGCGGGGCGCCCCCCGCGCCGCGTCCCCGCCGGCCGCGCCGGCGCCGCCCCCCGGCGCCGGACGGGCGTTGCTGGTTGGGCTGGCCGCCCAGGGGAGCGCTGCTTCCACCGGGAGCCCCGCCAGCGCCCCCGCCGCCGCCACCACGACCACGCCGGCGCCGTCGGCCCGACGACGGCGACCTCTCGGCGGTGCCCCCGGGTTGGGCGGCGGCTGCGCCGGCGGGAGCCTGGCCGCCGACACCGCCACCACCGCGGCGGCGGCGACGGCGCCTGCCACCCGGTTCGGCGCCGGCGGGGGCGGTGTCGGAGCTCGGTTGGCCCCGGCCGCCCCGGCCGAAGCGGTCGAAGAAGGCGATGGCAGGATGGCGCGCGCTCGGCAGGGTGGCCCGGGCGTCGGGATCGGCGGTCACCCGCTCGCCGAGCTCGACGAGGAGCTCCTCGAGGGGTCGCTTGTTGCGCCCGACCGGCGCCGCAGTCTCGGCCCACGGCTGCAGCTTGGCGGTGCCGGCCTCGGGCACCGCGCTGTCGATGCTTCCCGGGACCTGGTCGAGCACGCTCTCGATGGCGCGGGCGACCATGCGGTCGGCGGCGTCCTCAGCCATCGGCGCCGTGTAGCCGGATGCCCGCCAGCGCCAGGCCCGAAAGGGTCTTGAGGTCGACCTCGCCGTCGCCGGCCAGGCGCGCGATGTCGGCGGCGCTGAACAGGGCCACGTCGAGCAGCTCATCGGGGTCGGGGCTGCTGGCGCCGTCGGTCAATTCCCCGGCCTGGAAGAACCAGATCTCCTCGCTGGAGTAGCCCGGGCTCACCGCGGCGTGGCCGAGCTCGCGCCAGCGCGCCGCCGTGTACCCGGTCTCCTCGGTGAGCTCGCGACGAGCCGTCGCAGCCGGTTCCTCTCCCGGCTCGCGGGTGCCGGCGGGAATCTCCCAGAGCGCACGGCGGAGGGCGTGGCGCCACTGGCGCACCAGCACGACCCGGCCGTCGGGCGTGGTGGCCACGACCGCCACGGCGCCGGGGTGCTCGACGACCTCGCGGCGAGCCTCCCTGCCCTCGGGAAGGCGGACGGTGTCCTCGAAGACGTGCAGCAGCCGGCCGTCGTACACCGGACGGCGGGCGCGCATCTCCTCGCGCAGACGGCGATCGGGGTCGTTTGAGCTCACTGACCGGGGATTGTTCCGCATCGGCGGCCCCGGCGGGGTCCGATCACCGGGGCCTCAGGCGCAGCTCCACTGGTGCGCCTGTCCGTGCGCGAGCATCTTGGCGGCGACGTTGGACTGGTCGGCTGCGCTCCAGATGTTGGTTCCCCCGTTGGCGGTGAACGTCGACTGGAGGAACTGGAAGAGGCCGAGGTACGGACCGCTCGGGTTCACGGCGTTGGTGCGCAGCCCGGACTCGCAGCGCGCGATGCTGACCATCCAGCTTCCCGACACACCCCAGCGGGCGGCGGCGGCCTCGATGATGCCGACGACTGTGTTGGGAGCCGCCGGAGCGACGGCGGGAAACTTGGGCGCCGGGCGCGGCGTCGGCGCCGGCGTGGCGGCGGGGGTGGGTGCCGGCGTCGGCGCCGGGGTCGGCGTGCGCAGCGCCTCGGCCACGGCCAGGGGCGCGCTCCGCACCTCGATCCGAACCGCGACCTGCGCGTCGCTCACCGGAGCCTTGATGGGGGCAGTGGCCTGAGGCTGGCTCTCCGCCACCAGCGCAGCCGCGATCACAGGGCCGAGGACGAGAGTGGTCATGCCCAGGACCACTCCTCGAGTACGCAGAGGCAACCGCAAATAAACTCTCCTGTTCCGCTCCTTCCATCCTCCAGGGGCGTCGGCGTCGCTGCCGGGCTCCTGGTCCGTCCACCGCAGGTGTTGGGGCGGTGGGCCGCGGTTCCGGTCACCGGATCACGGGGTCCAGCTGGCGACCGGGAACGTGGTTGGCGATGCGGTGGCGACCGCGACCGGGGGACCCTACCACAACGTATCGGGGCTCTATCGGGTCGGACTGCGCGGGTCGTGTCACGATTCGGCGGCCAGCGACCTCAGATGGGCGCCGACGCGCCCACCTGGCAGGTGCCGGGCGGGGCGCTGAGGATGGCGTGCAGGGTGAGGTTCAGCATCCCGCCGTTCTGCGGCCAGAGAACGACGGTGGGAGGGCTGCCCCCGACGATCGCGCCGCCGGCGTTGGTGCACCAGGTGAACAGGTCGACCCGCGTCCCCTGGGACAGCTCGGGGCTGCCCACGGTGGCGGCGACGTCCCACTGGCCGTGGCCGCCTCCGCACCCGCTCGCGCACGCGGACCTGACCGTCGTGGCTGTCAGCGCCGAGCCGGGAAGCGGGGCCCACGTTCCCGCGCCCACGGTCACCGTGAGCCCATCGGGGTCGCGGACGGTGCCCGTGTTGTTGCAGGTGTCAGTGCAATCGGCCGTGACCGCGAGGGTCTCTCCGGGGTACAGGGTCACGGCCGGTGAGTCCAGCGGGGTCAGGGCGCGGCCGCCACGGGTTGGGACAAAGTGGACGACGACGCCGCGCACCCCGGTCCGCGTGGCTGCGTTGCGAATCACGGCAACCGGAACGACAACCGCCTGGTACACCCCCAGGCCGGAGCTCACCAGGGTGACGCTCTCGGTGTCCGGTGCGGGCGTCGGCGTCGGTGTCGGGGCGACGGTGGGCGGTGGGGTCGGCGCGGGCGAGCTGACGCGGGGCGGGCTGCCGCAGGCACCGAGCACCACGGTCACGGCGACGAGCAGGCAGACACGGAGGCGGCGCATCGGGCCCATGGTATGGCCCCGGGACAGCCGGGCCGGCATGTCCGCCGGTGGCAGAATCGACATCCACGTCAACCCTGGAGGACGCGATGCCGTTCACCGCCGAGCACGACGCCCTGCGCGAGACCGTCAGGGAGTTCGTCAGCAAGGAGCTGCGCCCCCACGCCGACGAATGGGAGGCGGCCGAATACTTCCCGGACAGCGTCTTCAGGCGCATGGGTGAGCTCGGGCTGCTCGGCCTCCGCTACCCGGAGGAGTACGGTGGCCAGGGCGGCGACTACTGGAGCGCGATCGTCCTCGCCGAGGAGATGGCCCGCTGCGGCTCTGGTGGCGTGGGCATGGCGATCTCGGTGCAGGCCGAGATGGCCACGCCGCCGATCCTCAAGTTCGGCACCGAGGCACAGAAGCAGCGCTACCTGGTGCCCGCGATCCGCGGCGAGAAGGTCGCCAGCCTTGGCATCACCGAGCCCGACTCCGGCAGCGACGTTGCCGCCATCCGGACCCGGGCGGTCAGGCACAACGGCGGCTGGCGCATCAACGGCGCCAAGCTCTACATCACCAACGGGGTCCGGGCCGACTACATCCTCCTGGTCGCCCGCACCGGCGCCGCCGAGGATGGCGCGCACGGCATCACCCTCTTCCTCGTCGACAAGGAGACGCCCGGGTTCGCGGTCAGCCGCAAGTTGAAGAAGCTGGGGATGCACGCCAGCGACACCGCCGAGCTGTCCTTCAACGACGTGGACGTCCCCGAGGACGCGGTTCTCGGCGAGGTTGGCCAGGGCTTCTACCACCTGATGTGGGAGCTGCAGGGCGAGCGGCTGATCGGCAGCGCGGGAAGTATCGCCGGGGCGGAGGTGATGTTCGAGGAGACGTTGCGCTGGTGCAAGGAGCGCGAGGCCTTCGGCCGGCCGATCGCCCGCTTCCAGGTGAACCGCCACAAGCTGGTCGACCTCTACACCGACATCAGCATCGCCAAGAGCTACGTGTATGCGGTGGCCGAACGCTGGAACAACGGCGAGTACCCGGTCGCCGAGATCTCCATGACCAAGCTCTTCGTCGGCCAGGTGACCTCGCGCGTCGCCGACACCTGCCTGCAGCTCCACGGCGGCTTCGGCTTCATGGCCGAGTCGCACATCTCGCGCTACTTCCGCGACTCCCGGCTGATCCGCATCGGCGCCGGCACCGACGAGGTGATGAAGGAGATCATCGCCAAGACCGCGCTGGGGCTCTGATCAGTCGGGTCGCGATCAGGCGCTGGTCAGGACACCGACGAAGTCGCCGTTGCCCAGGATCGGTCCCCCCTGGCCCGACAGGCTTTCCAGGTGTTGCGTGGTGTCACCGAAGGCGGTGCATACGAAGCGCCCAGCGTCGAACCAGCCGGTGATACCGCACCCGGCTACGTCCGTGTGAGCCCCGGCGGCGACGTCGATGAGCTCGGTCCTGATCGTCTGCTGGCTGTTGTCCCCGGCGCATCCGCCGAGGACAAAACGCTGCACGCCCACGCGAGCGCCGTCAGGGCTCACGTACACGGCGTTGGCCACGGTGCCGGGTTCGTCAAACGTCACGCCGTCCACAAGCACCCCCGATGCAGAGCTGGCAAACCCCGCCGCGACGTGATGACGAACGTCGCCGTAGTGCTGGCTTCCCGAGAAAAGATCGGAGAGGGCGCCGTTGACGGGATCGATGAGAAAGGTGGCATTGTCGTCGTGGAAACCCAGCCCGCAGCCGCCCGGACCGATGCGCTTCATGACGATCCCCATGTCAGTCCAGCCGCCGACGAGCTCCAGGAAGCCGACCGGGGCCACCCATGAATACACCGTATGCGGGGCCATGCCGATGCCCGCGACAACGATCCGACCGTGATGTCGCGTGGTGGCAGTAGGACTGTCATCCACGCTGTATGCCCACTCCGACCCGGTCGGGCCGCCGAACACATCGTCCTGGCACTGGACCGGCGCGAACGAGCCCCCGCCGATCGATGTGCCGGTGCCGTCGAGCACGACCAGCCGGCCGACGCAGGCCGGATTGGTGGCGATCACCGACAGAAAGACGTCCGGACCGGCGACGCGCGCTGCGATGGTATTTTGCGTGCCCGCCGAGAGCATCGCATCCATGTTGGCCTGGGTGAGATTCCACTGCACCTTCCCGGTGTCGTCCACGGCGACAAGCGCGGTGCCCACCCGGATGACGGCCAGCGGCGGCAGCGGCACCGTTGTCGGCGCGGCGGTCGGTGTGAGCGTGGTCTGCGCATGCGGCGTCGAACTGATCGCGGGCGGCGTCGTCAGGGACGGAGCCGACCCGCAGCCGGCCAGCGCCACCAGTGAGGCAACCATCGCCACCCACGGCGTTCTCATCCGTCGAACTCCCTGCGCCGTCCAGCCCAGACGGTCATCTGCAGCAACGGCCGCAGGCCGCGAAGGATACGGCCGATCGCGTCAGCCGTCCGCGCTCGCCCTGAGGTTCTGACACAATCCGCGCGTCGATCCCAGCTCGAGGAGTGAAGACCATGGACGAGAAGATCATCGGGACGGTGATGCCCGTCCTCGAGCTGACCCTCAACGCGGGGGAGGCGATCTTCGCCGAGTCCGGCGAGCTCTCCTGGATGACCTCGAGCATCCAGATGACGACGTCCACGCAGTACGGGGGTGGCGGCGGCATCGGCGGCGTGTTCAAGCGCGCCATGGGCGGCGGTTCGCTCTTCATGACCGAGTACTCGGCGCAGAACGGGCCGGGAATGGTGGCGTTCGCTGCCAAGCTGCCCGGCCAGATCTTCCCCCTGGACGTCAAGCCGGAACCCGGCTCCCAGTTCCTCGGCCACCGCCACGCGTTCGTGGCCGGCACCCACGGCGTGCAGGTCTCGATGGGCTTCCAGCAGAAGCTCGGCGCCGGCGTGTTCGGCGGCGACGGCTTCCGCCTCCAGAAGATCGGCGGCCAGGGGCGGGTGTGGTGCGAGCTGAGCGGCGAGGTGGTCATCTACGACCTGCGCCCCGGCGAGGAGATCAAGGTGCACCCCGGGCACGTCGGCCTCTTCCAGGACACGGTGCAGTTCAACATCACCACGGTCAAGGGCATCAAGAACAAGATCTTCGGTGGCGACGGCATCTTCCTCGCCCAGCTGATCGGCCCCGGCCGCGTCTGGCTGCAGTCGCTGCCGCTGGCCAGGCTGGCCGCGGCGCTCGGCGAATACACCGCCGTCCAGGGCGCAGAAGCCGGCGTTGCCGGGGGAGTCGTCGGGGGCCTGCTCAGGAACATCGGCAACTGAGCGCGGCGGCTGGCGCCTTTCGGTTACTCCTCGACGGGATACGGTGCCAGCAGCGCCACGCTGTTGAGCCGGAAAAGGCTGTCCACGTCATGCAGCCATTCGCGGCGCTCGACGGCGCGGTCGTGCACCTGCTGGATGTAGTCGTACGTGGCCAGGTTCTTGGGCATTCCCGCCTGCGGCGGTGAGGGCGGCGCCAGCGCAGGGTCGAGAAGGTCTCGCTCGACCAGCTCCTCACAGGCGAGCACGACCGCGGCAACGAGGTCGTTGACCTGTTCGGCGTGGTCCATCTTGGCGTTGAGCACGGCGATGCTGTCGCGGCCGTCGGGGCCGGGTGGTCGTCGCTGGCTGATCGCCTCGACGTAGTCGCCCAGGCCGTCGAGCTGTTCGATGCCGGGTGTGCGGCAGCCGGGAACCACGCGGTGACCCCGCACCCCGACGGTGAACCACTCGGCTTGCTGCTCGGCGGCGCGGCGGCGGAAGAGTGGCATCTGACGTGACGGCTACGCCGGCGTCGGGGCCGAGAACTCGCTGCGGCTGAAGAGGGCGTGCACGCGCAGACCCCGTGCCTCGATCGCTTCGCGCCCACCCTCCTCGCGGTCGACCACGGCCAGCGTCTCGACGATCTCAACGCCGGTGGTGGCGAGCGCGTCGACCGCCGTGAGCAGCGAGGCTCCCGTGGTGATCACGTCGTCGACGACGAGCACCCGCTCACCTCTGCGCAGTTCCGGCCCCTCGATGAGCGCACCGGTGCCGTGCTGCTTGGCCTCCTTGCGGACGATGAATGCGCGCAGCGGGTGGTCGCGACCGCTCAGGGCAGCGACCCCGGCGGCGATGGGATCGGCGCCGAGGGTCAGCCCGCCGATGGCCTCGATGGCCAGCTCCCGGCAGCGCGCCAGGACGAGCAGCGACACCAGGTACAGCCCGCGACCCTCAAGGGTCACCTGCTTGCCGTTGAAGTAGAAGTCGCTGCGCCGGCCGCTGCTGAGCACGAAGTCGCCGAATGTGAAGGCGCGCTCGGCGAGAAGGTCGTGCAGCTCGGTGCGGGCGGCCTCGGGGTCGGCGTCCACGTCAGGCGGTCGGCACCGCCGCCGGCGCGTCGTTGTCGGGAGACTCCATGGCGCGCTCCTGCTGCAGAGACTCGTGCCAGCGCAGCACCGGCCTGCGCGCCGCACCTACCTCGTCGACGCGTTGGACCGGCGTGTTGTGCGGCGCCGCCTGCACGAACGCGAGGTCATGCTCGGCCTCGTCGACGATGGCCGCGCACACGTCGGCGAGCAGGTCGAGGCTCTGCCGTGACTCGGTCTCGGTGGGCTCGAACATCAGCGCCTCGGGCACGGTCATGGGGAAGTACACGGTGGGCGCGTACAGGCCATAGTCGAGCAGCCGCTTGGCCACGTCCATGGCGCGCAGCCCCTCGACGCGGCCGCCCCGCGTGGAACACACGAACTCGTGCATCGACGGGGAGTTGACCGCCATCGG